>NZ_PGTB01000040.1 GCF_002786325.1 Pseudooceanicola lipolyticus
AGCAGGCTTTTGCCATTGGCCAGCGCCTGCGCCGCGCCGGCATCGACCACCACCTCGCCGCGCGGCTTCATCGCCGCGATCCAGCGCTTGCGCGCGGCCTGCGGGTCGACCTGCGCGGTGAACAGCGTCGACGCCGCGCCGTTTTCCAGCAGTTTCAAGGGATTGTCGGGCGAGCCTTCGGTGATCACCATGGCGCAGCCACCGGCGGTGGCCATCTTGGCCGCCAACAGCTTGGTCTTCATCCCGCCCTTGGACAGGCCCGAGCCGGCATCGCCGGCCATGGCCTCGATCTCGGGGGTGATGCTGTCGATCACGTCGAACCGGCGCGCATCGGGGGTGTCGGCCGGGTTGCCGGTATAGAACCCGTCCACATCCGACAGCAGCACCAGCAGGTCGGCCCCTACCGTCACTGCCACCTGCGCCGCCAGGCGGTCATTGTCGCCATAGCGGATCTCGTCAGTGGCGATGGTGTCGTTCTCGTTCACGATCGGCACCACGCCCATGCCCAGCAGCGTCTCGAGCGTGGCGCGCGAATTGAGATAGCGGCGCCGGTCGGTGCTGTCCTCCAGCGTCACCAGCACCTGCGCCGTGGTGATGCCATGCGGCGCCAGCACTTCCTCATAGGCGCGGGCCAGGCGGATTTGCCCGACGGCGGCAGCCGCCTGCGACCGTTCCAGCGGCATGTCACCGCGCGCCAGGCCCAGCACCGCACGCCCCAGCGCAATGGAGCCGGACGAAACCAGGATCACATCCGCACCACGCTGGCGCAGCACGGCCACATCCTGGGACAGCGCGCGCAGCCAGTCGGCGCGCAAGGCGCCGCTCACCCGGTCCACCAGCAGCGCCGAGCCGATCTTGACCACCACCCGGCGCGCACCCGTCAGGGGCGCCACGGTTTGGCCTCCTCCTGGGGTTTCTGGCGCAGCCGGTCTTCGCGGATCTGTGCCCGCAGGGCGCGCAGCACCTCGGTGGTTCCCTCGTGGCTGACCCCCGACATGGTCATGACCGGGCCGCCGCTGGCGTCTTCCAGTTCGGCCTTGGCGGCGTCCCGCTCGGCATCTTCCAGCGCGTCGATCTTGTTCAGCACGGTCACCCGCGGCTTGTCGGCCAGATGGCCGCCATAGGCCTCCAGCTCGGTGATGATCGTCTGGTAATCGCCCGCGACATCTTCCGAGGTTCCATCGACCAGATGCAGCAGCACCGCGCAGCGTTCGACATGCCCCAGGAACCGGTCGCCGATGCCCTTGCCCTCATGCGCGCCGGCGATCAAGCCGGGAATATCGGCCACGACGAATTCGGCATTGTCGACGCCAACCACGCCGAGGTTGGGATGCAGCGTGGTGAACGGGTAATCGGCGATCTTGGGCCGCGCGTTCGAGGTTGCCGCCAGGAAGGTCGATTTGCCGGCGTTGGGCAGGCCCAGCAGGCCGACATCGGCGATCAGCTTCAGCCGCAGCCATAGCGTGCGCTCGACCCCCTCCTGCCCCGGATTGGCACGGCGCGGCGCCTGGTTGGTCGAGGTCTTGAAATGCAGGTTGCCAAAGCCGCCATTGCCGCCCTTGGCCAGCAGCACCCGCTGGCCCAGCTCGGTCATGTCGGCGATCAGGGTCTCTTCATCCTCGTCCAGGATCTCGGTTCCCACCGGCACCCGCAGCACGATATCGTCGCCGTTCTTGCCGGTGCGCTGGCGGCCCATGCCGGGCTGGCCGCTTTTGGCGAAGAAATGCTGCTGATAGCGGAAGTCGATCAGTGTGTTCAGCCCGTCCACCGCCTCGGCCCAGACCGAACCGCCATTGCCGCCATCGCCGCCATCCGGCCCACCATATTCGATGAACTTCTCGCGGCGGAAGCTGACACAGCCACCGCCGCCGCCGCCGGAGCGGATATAGACCTTTGCGAGATCAAGAAATTTCATGTCGCTTCCCTAACGCAAAGATCCGTTGCGCTACAATTAGAGTTTCCGGCTATAGGTCCAGGTCGGTACCGTCGCATCGCGCGCCACCGAGTAGTTTTCGGCATCGCCCAGATAGCGGAAACCGCAATGGGTCAGCACCTGGGCCGAGGCCGGGTTGTCCTGGAACACGCTGGCGAAGATGCTGGTATTGCCCAGCGGATTGGCATTCAGCAGCGCCTGCACCGCTTCCGAGGCCAGCCCGGTATTCCAGAAGGCCGGCGCGATCCAATAGCCGATTTCGGATTGCCGGGAATCCAGTTTCTTGAGCGAGATCAGACCCTTCAGCTCGTCCCCTCCGGTGCGCGATCCGTCGATCGCCCAGACATCCTCGTCCCGTTGAGGGCTGGTCACGCGGGCGATGAACGCCTCGGTGCTGCCCGGTGGCAGCGGGTGCGGGATTGTCGTGGTCATGCGCGCCACGCGCACGTCACCGGCGTAAAGCTCGATCAGCCCCTTGTCCGACCGGCGCAGCGGGCGCAGATCGAACCGTTCGGTTTCGATGACGGGCTGGTTGATGATCTGGTCCATTTTCATCTCTTTCACTCCTCCGGCCGGACAGAGACCGGCCCCCCTCTGAAACGAGATGGGGGACCGGCTGTCTTGGCCGATCCCCCTGAATTTTGCCTGATTTCCGGGTACGGCTTACTCGGCGGCCTCCGCCACTGGCAGAACCGAAATGAAGGTGCGGCCCTTGAGCCCCTTGCGGAAGCTAACGGCGCCTTCGACGGTCGCAAAGATGGTGTGATCCTTGCCCATGCCCACGCCTTCGCCCGGCCAGAACTTGGTGCCGCGCTGACGCACGATGATGTTGCCCGGAATGGCCGCTTCGCCGCCATAGAGTTTCACGCCAAGGCGACGACCGTCAGAGTCGCGCCCGTTACGGGAGGAACCGCCAGCTTTTTTATGTGCCATAGTCTCTCTCCTTAACCTTTGGCCAGTTCTTTGGCCTGTTCGATCCAGCCTTCACGCTCGATCCGGCCCTTGAACGACAGTTGCTCGTCCATAGCAGCTACATCGGCCTCGGTCCATGCCGCGATCTGGGCAAACGAGGTGACGCCGGCGGCGTGCAGCTTTTTCTCCAGCGCCGGGCCAACGCCCGACAGTTTCTTCAGGTCGTCCGCACCTTCGGCGGCCGGCGCAGCGGCCGGTGCTTCGGCCTTGGCCTTCGCCTTGGCCGGCTTTGCGGCCGGAGCCTCGGCCGTGGCAACCGCGGGTCCGGTGCCGATGGCGGCCTTGACGCCGGTCTTGTCGGCGCCCGAGGCGAGAATCTCGGTGACCTTCACCAGGGTCAGTTTCTGGCGGTGGCCCTTGGTCCGCTGCGAGCTGTGCTTGCGGCGGCGCTTGACGAAGTGGATGACCTTGTCACCCTTGATCTGCTCGACAACCTCGGCCTGAACGCCGGCGCCCGCCACAAAGGGGGTGCCGATGACGGTGCTGTCACCGCCCAGCATCAGGATGTCATTGAACTGAATCTTTTCACCTGCATCAGCAGCCAGTTTCTCGACCCGGAGCACATCGCCGGACTGAACCTTGTACTGCTTGCCGCCGGTCTTGATGACAGCGAACATCGCGTCTTCCTTTTTCTTACCGCGTCACCGGGTCCCCCATGCGGGGTGTTTGCGGCCGTTTGGCCACCCTTGGACGGCGCGCCCCTTCGGGGGCGAATGACAATGAAGCCCGGCGCGAAATATCCGGCCGGGCGTGGGCGCTTATGACGGCATCGCGGCAGGCTGTCAACCGGTTTCGCCGGCTTACAAATCGCTGGCGCCCATCGCCTGCGCCACCGCCAGACCCAAGCCGTAATAGATGGCGCTGTACATCTCGTCAAAGGCCGCGAACAGCGCCGCGTTCAGCGCCTGCCCCTCCGGGCTGCGCGAATAGGCCAGATAGGCCGCCATCTCCTCGGTGTCCAACGGCTGGTAGGCCATGAACATATAGGCGCGCAGCCAGCTGCTGGTTTCGTCGCGCAGGCTGTCGGCCTGGCTCCAGACCTGGTCGAGAATCTCGCCATCGCTCATCCGGTTGCCGCCGCCCTCGGTCAGCCCTCGGAAAAAGCGGTAATTCGAGGTCAGCGCCCCGGCGACATTGCGGTCGTCCAGATCGTTGGCGGCGATGAATTCTTCCACCGCCTGCGCCCGCAGGTCGCCGCGCGCCTGCGCCGCGGCAAAGGCGGCGCCGGCGGCCTCTTCCACCGAGGGCTCCCGCATCGCCTCGCGCGCGCTGACCTCCAGCCGCAGGATACGCCGGCCGGTCTCGGTGTCGAAAAAGGCCAGGCTGCGCGATATCTGCCCGGCGCTCATCCCGTTGGACAGGTGGCGGCGCAGGGTGGCCAGCATGGCGGCGGTGTCATAGAGTCGCGCCACCTCGGCGGCAAAGTGGCGCCCGCCGCGCCCGCCGAGAAAATCCGCATCTATGGTTTCGCCGTTGCGCAGCCCTTCGCCGCGCAGCAAGTCCACCACCTCGGGCAGCAACAGCACTTCGGCCAGCTGTTCTGCCGGGGCCTGCGCCCGTACTGGCAGTGCGAGGGTCAGGAGAGCGAGGGCGGCGGCGCAGAATGCGCGGCGGCCCAGCCGGGCGGCGCTCAGATGTCCTGCCCCGGATGCAGGCTGGCCATTTCGCCGGCCAGCACTTCGAACCGGTTGGCCATGATCTCGTATTGCACCGCGTTCAACAGCTCGTAAACGCGCGCCATCTGCGGCGTTTCCAGCGCCTCGGCATAGGCCAGCAGGTCATCCTCGCCGAAGTCGCGATAGGTATAGGCCGCGCCGGCCAGCGCCGATCGCTGCAGCACGATCCGCATCTCGCTTTCCTGCTGGCGCAGCACCCCACGCAATTCCTCCGTGTCCATCCGCAGGTCGACGATTCCCGCCGCGCTGGCCGCCATCAGGAAACGGAACTGAATCTCCTGGATCGCGCGCAGGCTGCTGCCGGTCGAATCGATGGCGCGGTTCATCCGCTTGAACAGTTCCAGCCGCTCGCTGCCCGACTCGACCAGCCCGGCGATGATCGCCTCGCCCTCGGCGGTCTTGGCACTGTCATCCTCGATCATGTGCGAGGCGTTTTCCGCCTCGACCAGACGCTGGCCGAGATCCGAGGCATAGAATTCCACCGCGTGGTTCAGATCGCCGTCATCCAGCGTCTGTTCCAGGATTTCCAGCGCGATGCCGCGCATCACCCCGGTGTCGAACACCTCGCCCGTCACCCGCTCCCAATCCTTGCCGAACGCATCGGGCGCCATGCCCAGCATCTGCGGCGCCGAGGCGGCGGAAAAGGCGATGCTGTCCAGCGCCACGTCAAAGCCGGTGACGTTCAGAAACGCTTCGATCCGCGCCCGGTCGGCGGCGCGGGACAGGCCGGGCAGCGCGACCAGAAGCAGCACCAGCAGTGGCAGGACAAAATGCAGCCCCCGGGGGCGCAGCGGAACGGACAGGCGGGATATCATGCTCATGGCGCAGATCCTAAGGCTTTTGGGGGCGCGGGCAATCGAAATTCCGATGATCGGCAATTGAGTTCCGAACAGCCCTTGCCAGCGCTGGCATTCCCGATTAAACGCACCCCCCACAGACCCCCGCGGAGAGGTGCCGGAGTGGTCGAACGGGGCGGTCTCGAAAACCGTTGTGGGTGCAAGCCCACCCAGGGTTCGAATCCCTGTCTCTCCGCCATTTTCCCCCGAAAACGGCCAGAAAACACCCCTGGCGGTGCGGAGCGCGCTGCCATGCGCGCGCCAGTCTGCCGGTGTCCGAACTATATTTCCATCGCTCCCGTTCCTTGTCACAGAGACGACATGGATCCGGCTTTAGTGTATGGCCTCGCGTAGCCTCAGGGGCTGCGCGCTGCTAGCAATTGCACAGGCCAGAAAGGTATCCGCCATGAGCAAGCCAAACCTCCCCTCCTCTGCCGACGAGTGGGACGAAATCAATTTTCCGCGCCCCGAGGTTCAGGAATTTGACCGCGTTGTCGAACGCGCGATTTCGCGCCGGGGATTCCTGGGCGGGGCGCTGGCCTTTGGCTCGGGGGCCGCGGTGATGGGCACCGCCTTCCTCAAGGGCAGCACGGCAATGGCCCAGCAGACCAGCCGCTTTGCCTTTGAACAGCTGGCCCCGCAGACAGATGGTGCCGTTCACGTTCCGCAGGGTTATAGCTGGAAGACGCTGGTGCGCTGGGGCGACGCGCTGTTCTCGGACGCACCGGAGTTCGACCCGGTCCAGGGCGTGCCGACCGAAGGGTCCGACCGCGTCTTTGGCGAGAACACCGACGGGATGGAACTGTTCAATGTCGGTGGCCGCGAAATCCTGGTCATCAACAGCGAATACACCAACAATGACATCAACCTGCCGTCAGAGCAGGACGGCCTGCCGACCTCGGCTGGCGACGTTCTGCGCCTGCAGAATCTGCAGGGTGTCAGCGTGATCGAGATCGCCGAAGGCGAAGACGGCTGGTCGGTGGTGGTCGACAGCCCGTTCAACCGCCGCATCACCCACAACACGCCGATGATGATCGACGGCCCCGCCGCCGGCCACGACCTGCTGAAAACCCAGGCCGACCCGACCGGCACCCAATCGTTGGGCACTTTCAACAACTGCGGCTCGGGCCGGACGCCCTGGGGCACCTATTTGACCTGCGAAGAAAACTTCAACGGCTATTTCGGTTCGACCGCCGGCCTGCCCGAGGACGCGACACTTGCCGCCGGCTACAAGCGCTATGGCATCAACGAGTCGGGCTTTAATTATAACTACCACCAGTTCGACGCCCGCTTTGACGTTTCGCAGAACCCGAACGAGCCCCACCGCGCCGGTTACATCGTCGAGATCGACCCGACAGATCCCACCTCGACGCCGGTCAAACGCACCGCGCTGGGCCGCTTCAAACATGAAAACGCCGCCACCGTCCTGGCCCCCGATGGCCGCGTGGTCGTCTATATGGGCGACGACGAGCGGGGCGAATTCATGTACAAGTGGCTGTCGCGCGATGTCTACGTCCCGGGCGGCGACACCTCGACCCTGCTGAGCGAGGGTCAGCTCTACGTGGCCAAGTTCAACGACGACCTGACCGGCGAATGGGTCGCCCTGACCCCCGCCAGCACCGGCATGGAGCCGGCCGAAATCGCCATCTTCACCCGCACCGCCGCCTCGGCCGTTGGCGCGACGACGATGGACCGGCCGGAATGGATCGCCGTGAATCCGACCGCGGTCGAGGCCTATTGCTGCCTGACCAACAACAGCCGGCGCGGCGCCACCAATGATGACGGTTCGATCCGCAGCAATGCCGGTGGCGACCCGATGACGGTGAACGCGCCCAACTCGCGCGCGACCAACGACTATGGTCAGATCCTGCGCTGGCGGCCGCATGGCGACAACCATGCCGCAACCACCTTTGAATGGGATCTCTACGTGATGGCGGGCAACCCGACGGTTCATGCCGAAGGCCCCTATGCGGGCACCAGAAACATCAACGAGGGCAACCTGTTCAACTCGCCCGACGGCATGGTGATCGACTCCACCGGACTGATCTGGATCCAGACCGATGGCGACGACAGCAACGAAGGCGACTTTGCCGGCATGGGCAACAACCAAATGCTGGCCGGTGATCCGGTGACCGGTGAAATCCGCCGCTTCCTCACCGGGCCGAAAGGGTCGGAAGTCACCGGCCTGTGCTGGTCCTCGGACCGCCGCACCATGTTTGTCGGCATCCAACACCCCGATGCGCCGTTCCCCGACGGCGACGGCAGCCTGCCGCGTTCGGCCATCGTGGCCGTCAAGCGCGACGACAACGCCCTGGTCGGATAATCCGGACACAGCGCACCCCCGGGACCTCCCGGGGGTGTTTCCCGCGTCGGGCGGCCGAATCGATGCTTCAACTTTTGTAAGTTATTTATTTATTACAGATAGATATAAGGCTTTCAGGAGGTTCTACATTAGGAGTTTAAAGCCCGCAAAACATCACGGCTTCTGGATCTGATAGCGGCTCATCTTGCGGTACAGAGTCGGGCGCGAGATCCCCAGCTTTTGCGCGACCTTGGTCAGATTGCCCTTTTCCGAGATGATGGTACGGCGGATGGCGCTGGCCTCGATGCTCTCGAGATCGCCGGAATGGCCGCCGCCAAGGGGCTCGCCTAACTCGGTTGCGCCAGGTTCGAAATCGTCCAGCAGTTCCGGCGGCAAATCCCGTTCGGTCACCAGGCTGTCCGATTTGATCAGGTAGAAGCGCTGGACCAGGTTGCGCAGCTCGCGCACATTGCCCGGCCATTTATAGCGCAGCAGCAGTTCCAGCACCCGGTCGGTGAAGGTGATCTGCGACTGGCCGGTCTCGGCGGCGTGAAGCTGCGAGAAATATTCCAGCAGCTCGCAGACATCATTGCCGCGCTCGCGCAGCGGCGGCACTTTGATCGTCATCACCCCGATGCGATAGAACAGGTCGCGCCGGAAACTGCCCTTTTCGATCTCTTTCCGCAGGTCGCGGTTGGTCATCGCGACCAGGCGCACATCCACCGGGCGGCGCTGGGATTCGCCCATCCGATAGATCGCCCGCTGTTCCAGCACCCGCAACAGATAGGGTTGCAGCTCGATCGGCATGTCGCCGATCTCGTCCAGGCACAGCACGCCGTGATTGGCCATTTCGAATTTGCCCGCGCGCCCGCCCCGCACCGCGCCGGTAAAGGCGCCCTCGGCATAGCCGAACAGTTCGGCGCCGATCAGGTCACTGGATATCGCGGCGCAATTTACCGGGACATAGGGTGCCTTGTCATTGGGCAGCCGGCTGTGGATCAGCCGCGCGAACAGCTCTTTGCCGACGCCGGTTTCGCCGTGGATCAGCACCGAGACATTGGCCAGCGCCGCGCGTTCGGCCAGTCCGATGGCATCAACCATCTGCGGCGAGGATCCGACGATTTGCACTTCGCCCTCGGCCACGTTGACGCGCGGCAGGATCTTGCAGGTTTCTCCGGCCTTGCGCTGCATCTTGCTTTTGTCCCGCAGGAACAGCGCCGCGCCGCGAAACACCCCTTCCAGCTTCAACCGCTCGATGCCCTCGGCCTCGACGCTCAGCGGCAGGAGCTTGGGAATCTCCTGGTCGGACAGCCCGTCCAGCTTGGGCAACAGCTTGTGCCCGACCGAAAGCTCCTTGGCGCGGCGCAGCAGGTCTTCCTCCAGGCCGCGGCGGAACAGCACCCGTCCGGTCTGGTCGACCAGCACCACGCTGTCATGTGCGCGGCTGTAATCGGACATCAGGAACGCTTCCAGAAGCTGCGTGCGCTCGACCTGTTTCTGCTCGGCCAGGGCGATCTCGATCTCGCGGGCTGCGGCCAGCACCAGCGCCACGTTATGCTGCCGGAAAATCTGCGGCGGTCCCGACAGGTCGACCACACCGATCACCGTCTGGGTGAAGGGATCGTGGATCGGTGCACCGGCACAGGTCCAGGCCTGCACGCCTTCGGCAAAATGTTCGACGGCATGAACATAGGCCGGGCGCCCGGTTCTCAGCGCGGTGCCGATACCATTGGTGCCGATGGTTTTTTCGCTCCAGTCGCCGCCCAGTTCCAGGTGGATCTCCTGGCCTTCGTCCAACACATGCGCATCGCCGATGGCATCGATGATCACACCCTGGTCATCGGCCAGGATCAGGATGGTCTTGGCCTCTTTCAGATGCGGTTCCAGCCGTTTGAACGCCGCCGAGGCAGCCTGGCGCAGCGCCGCGTTGCGCTGGCGCCTGCGATAAAGCTGGTTCTCGTCATACACCATGCGCGACGCTTGGCTTCCGGCATCGACGCCCGACTCCATGCTGCGCTTCCACGACTCTAGGATTTCCTCGCGCACATTCAGCGGCTTCCCGTCAGCGTCTTTTCCGGAAGACACGAAATTTTCCCACGCCGCGCGGGTGTCGTCTTCCGAATAGCTGGAGTTATCTGCCAATCGATCGGCCCTCTTGCTGTCGCTTGTTTCATGCGGGCCGACACCCGGCCCTTTTTCATGTCCTTCCAGTCGGTTACGGGAAAAAGCTGGGGCTGTAAGGTCAGTCCCCACGCGGCAGAAGCAGGTGTTCCAACATCTCGGCAAGAGCGCTTTCGGTGAGGTCACCGGAAATTTCAGCCCCGTCCAGATGCGCGATCACGGCCTGCACCTCCTCGTCCAGAGGTGAGAAAAAGCCGTTGTCCTTCGTCGCCAGCACAAAGCGCCGGGACAATACCGTGCCCCGGATCTCGCCCAGCATCTGCAACTGGCGGCCGGTTGATTTGTCCACCAGGACAACCCGATTGTTCAGGCTGATCTTCACGTAAGGCTCGGGCGCGTCGTTGCTGACCCGTGCCTTGAGGTCATGAATCATCAGGCCGTCGGGTTTCGGTTCCTCCCGCCGACGCGCCTGTTCGGCGCGCATCTTGCTGAATCCGCCATTGCTGATCTGATCCGCAAGTTTCCGGATCGTCCCGGCGTTTTCGGCCAACAGCCGTTTGGCCTTGACGTCTTCGAGACGCGGACCATCGCGTTTCGAAAAAATATCCACCACTGATTTTCCTCCCGTGCTTCAAAGGTTAGCAGAATGGTTACCCAAATGCCAAATTATTAAGGCCGGAATTGCCTTTCTGATTGCAAAAAATCGCTGTCCGGTGTTGCGGATTTGTGGAATTTCCGGACAAAATTCTTCTGTGCCGTCAATGCGTTGCGCCCTGTTCCTTGTGAGGGCGCGAATTGCCGGACCAAGTTCCGTTCAGAAACTGAACATGCGAATTTTATTCCACAGGCCGGGCTGAGTTCGCATCAGATTTCCCGGCCCGCATTCCTCCTCTTTTTTGCAAACGGCGCGGCACTCTCCCCGTTTGGCTCTCCTATGCCGCGCCGAATTCGCGTGCTGTTACTGGAACCGCCCAGCCCGCTGCAGCACCTCGATGTCATAGCCATCCGGGTCCTTGACGAAGAAGAACCGGGCGAAAGGTTTGCCGTCATGGTTGAAATCGACCAGCTTGCGCGGGGCAAAGCCGGCCTTTTCGAACCGGGCATGTTCGGCGTCAATGTCCTCGACCGAAAACGCCAGGTGGCCATAGCCATTGCCTAGGTCGTAGGGCTGGGTCGTGTCCTTGTTGACGGTCAGTTCCAGTTCGAACCCGGTTTCACCATTGGCCAGGTAAACCAGGGTGAAAGTGTCGAACTCGACCCGCTGTGCCACCTCAAGGCCAAAGGCCTCGCGGTAGAAGGCGACCGAGCGGGATTCGTCCTGGACGCGGATCATCGAATGAATTGCTTTTGCCATCGCAGTCTCGGCTTTCTGTCTTAGGGCCCTGCGGCCGGCGGGAGAGGTCGTGGCCGCAGGGCGGGCACCGGCCGGTGCCAGGGGCAATCGCGGCCGGGGTTGAGGAAATGCGATTCCGAATTCAGGGCACGATCACGCCACGTCCGGTGAAGCGGCGTGCCTTGAAGTCCGAAATCGCCTGGTTGATGTTCGCGAGGCTGTATTCAGTCTGGTGCATCTTCACAAGACCGTCGGCGTTCATCTCCATCAGTTCCACCAATTCGACGAAATCGCCCACCAGACTGCCGCCGATCTTGATCTCGTTGGCGACCAGTTCCAGCGTCGGCACCTCGACGGTGCCGCCATAGCCCACCATGATCAGCTCGCCCCCCTGGCGCAGCAGTTTCCAGCAGGTATTCTCGGTGCCGTGTTCGCCGACGAAGTCGATCGCCACATGCACGCCGCCGCCGGTCAACTCCTTGACCTCGTCGATCAGGTTGGGCCCGCCGTCGAGGATGATGTCGGCGCCCAACTCCTTGGCCAGGACCTGCGCCGCCGGTTCCCGATCCACCGCGATCACCCGCGCACCGCAGGTATGTTTGAGCACCTGGAGCGCGATATGGCCCAGCCCGCCGATGCCCAGCAGCAGCACGTAGCCACCGGGGTTGAGCAGTTTCGCGGCCTTCTTGGCGGCGCGATAGGCGGTGATCCCGGCATCCGCCATCGGCGCAACGCTGAGTGGCGTGATGCCGGTGTTCAGCTTGATCACCGAGCGTTCGTTGGTCTTGAAATACTCGGCAAAGCCGCCGTCCAGCCCGAGGCCGGGGAACTTGCCATGGTCGCAATACATGTCGTGGCCATAGCGGCATTCCAGACAGATGCCGCAGGCGTTGAACGGGTGGCAGATCACCGCGTCGCCGGGTTTGACCGAGGTGACATTGCTGCCCACATCTTCGACCCAGCCGGCATTTTCATGGCCCATGACATAGGGCAGCAGGCTGCCCTCGGTATCCATGATATCTTTCCAGACACCTTCGATGATATGCAGGTCGGTGCGGCACAGGCCTGCCGCACCGACCTTTACGATCACCTCGTCCGCAGCGGTGATCGTGGGAGGACGCACGTCTTCGATCTTCAGCTCCACGTTCATCTCGGGATCGTATTCGTAAAGTCTTGCTGCTTGCATGATCTCATTCCTTGAGTAATCGGACCGGCCCCAGCGGGCGCGGTCCGGGTTGCAGAAGAGCGGTCAGGCCCGGCCCAGCAATTCGGCACCGCCGCCGCGGGCGGGGCCCTCGGTGGGGTCGGCCTCGCCTTCGGCAAGATCGCCAACCAGGGTCTCGGTGGTCAGGATCAGCGTCGCCACCGACGCGGCATTGACCAGCGCGCTGGCCGGCACCCGCGCCGGATCGACAATTCCGGCGTCGAACATGTTGCCGAAGTTGCCGGTGGCGGCGTTATAGCCATGGCCGGGCGCGCCGCCCGACACCGCCTGCGCAACCGAGGCCACATCGGCCCCAGCATTGGTGGCGATGCGGCGCAGCGGTTCGGTCAGGATCGAGCGCACCAGTTGGATGCCCTTGGCCACGTCGCCAAGCGCGTCGAGGTTGTCCAGGCAGCTGCCAATCTGGGCCAGCGCGGTGCCGCCGCCGGCAACCACGCCATCTTCGGCCGCCGCCTGCACCGCACAGAGCGCATCCTCAATCAGCTGGATCGTGCGTTTTTGCTCGACCGGGGTAAAGCCGCCGGCATAGATGATGGCGCTGCCGCCGGTCAGCTTGGACAGCCGTTCGCGCAGCTTGTCCTTTTCGATATTCGGCGGCGCCGCGTCATGCTGGCGCTGCACCTGGTTGCGCCGTGCGGTGATGGCGTCGGGATCGCCCTCGCCGCGCAGGATCGAGGTGCCGGAGGCGTGCGAGCGCACCATCTCGGCCCCGCCCAGCTGGGCCAGCGTGACGTTCTCGATCTTCTTGCCCAGGTCGCGGGCCAGCACCTCGCCGCCGGTCAAAATCGCCAGGTCGTCCATCATCGCGCTGCGCCAATGGCCGTATTCCGGCGGGTGTACGATCAGGTATTTGCCCGCGCCGCCCTGTTCCAGCAGCTTGACCACCACATCCGGCGCGATCTCTTCGGCAACGATCAGCAGCGGCCGGTTCTCGCCCTCGGCAAGCGACAGCGCCTGGTCCAGCATTTCCGGTTTCAGGATCTTCTGATCGGTCAGCAGGATCAGCGGATTGCGCAGCACCGCTTCCATATGCTCGCGGTCGGTGACCATGTGATGCGAGATATAACCGCGTTCGAACGACATGCCCTCGACCACTTCCATGGTGGTGTCGATGGTCACGCCGAAATCGGCCGAGATCACCCCGTCGCGGCCAACCCGGCGATGGGCCTCGGCCACCAGTTCGCCCAGCTTGGGATCGGTGGACGACACACGCGCCACCGCCTCCAGGTATTCCGGATGGTCGTCGCAATTCAGCGCCGAGGCCTCGATTTCGTCGACCACCCGCGCCACCGCCAGGTCGATCCCCTTGCACAGGTCCACCGGCTTGACGCCGCTGTCGGTCAGATCGACACCGCGCTGGATCAGCGCATTTGCCAGCACGATGGCAGTGGTGGTGCCGTCGCCGGCGACGTCGTTGGTCTGCATCGAGACCTCGCGCACCACCTGGGCGCCCATATTCTCGAACCGGTCGTTCAACTCGATTTCCGAGGCGATGCTGACCCCGTCGCGGGTCACCAGAGGCGTACCGACCGGCCGGTCGACCATCGCGTTCAGGCCCTTGGGGCCCAGCGTCGGCTCGACCGCCGCCGCCAGCCGCGCGACACCGCGGGCCAGACAGTTGCGGGCGGTTTTGCCATGTACCATGAGTTTAGCCATTTCTTCCTCCTTCGCCCCGAAACCGTGCCAGGGCGTCCTCCCGAAAAGTTACAGTTTTTCCGCCAGTTAACCGGCCGAAGCGGTTTTTCCCCTGGGCGGCACACGGCCGGCGATGAAATCGACCAGCGTCGGCCCCTCGGGGCCGATCTCGACCTCTTTGTACCGGGTCCGGGCCAGTCCCCGGCACAGCGCGCCGTTGAACTCCATGTTGATCCGGGTGCTGCGCAGCCGGGTCAGATGCGCGGCCAGATCCCCGGCGGCGATCTCCTGTCCGTCCCAGGTCGGAAAGGCCAGGTCCTCGGGCTCGGTGGCCAGACCCTGTGCCGCCAGCAGGTCAAGATAGCGGGGCTTTTGCCGCAGCTCCTCTTCGCCCTCGAAAGCGATCTGCCGCAATGTGCCCAGTGTCATCGACACGATCTGATCAGGCCCGTATCCCAGCGCCTGCAGGCCCAGCAGCACGGTTTCCTGCCGCCGGTCGAAGGCCTTGGCCAGGAACTTCTCGACCACGTCATCCAGCCGGGCGCCGTCGCAATAGGCGGCAAACACCTCATGGTAGTCGCGGCCGCTGTTGACGCCTTCGTTGACCTTGTCGCCGAAGCAGTGATCGTTCAGCTGGACCTCGGCCGCGGTGACCCAGGGCAGTGACAGCACTTCCGCGCGGATGCCGAACCCCATCAGGAAGGCGAAATTCGGCGAGCACCAATAGGTGGGCAACCGGAAGGCAACCCGCACCTGTTTCGCATCGGTGACCTCGACCCGTTCGACAAAGCCCATATCGGTGATCGGCTCGTCAAGTTCCGGGTCGGTCACGGCATCCAGCCGTGACCAAACCTCGCGCTCCAGCTCTGCCTTTTGATTGGCAACCAGCATCGGCCTACTCCGCCGCGATCTGAACCGGGGCGCCGGCCAGTTCGGCGGTCTTCGCCGCCACATCGATATTGTACAGCCGGGCCGCGTTCAGGCCGAGGATCTTCTCCTTGATCTCGTCGGTCAGTTGCACGCCGCCACGCTCGGCCGAGATATCCTCGGGGATCTGGTAGTTCCAGAAGGACTCGACCAGCCATTGCGGTGTCCAGATCGCGTAATCCGAGCCGAACAGCAGCTTGTCCTCGCCAACCCACCACAGCAGTTCGGCCATCACCTCGCCGAAATAGCGCGGGCGCGAGTGGATGAAGGGCATCGCCACCGCCAGACCGCCATAGACATTGGTTTCCTGCGTCGCGATCCAGCAGAAATCATCCAATCGCGGCAAGCCGCAATGTTCGATGATCCAGTTCAGGTTCTGGAAATCGGTGGCGGCGTGATCGACGTCATGCACGTCGAAGGCATCCTTGGACAGCGGAATGATCGTCGGGCCCTTGTGGACGTGAACATTCTTGATGCCCAGCTTTTCGCACAGCTCGAAGCACTTATACGCCGCCGGATCGTTCAGCGCCCAGCCCTTGCTGTCGCCATTCCACTCGGCGGTGTACATCTTCACGCCCTGGATATCGAAGGTTTCCTTCATGTAGTGGATGTATTCCAGCGCCTTCTCGCCATCGCGGGGATCGAAACTGCCGTTGACGATAAAGCGTTCCGGGTGCCGCTGCGCCATCTCGGTCGAGCGTTCGATGCAGCCGAACCCGTTCTTGTAGAAATCACTCAGCACCGTGGTCTGGATGATCGCCATATCGTCGGGGCCGTCGATGAACAGATCCCGATAGATGTCGTCCTCGGAATATTTCTCGAACTTGGCCTTTTCCCACAGCTGATCTTCCGGGCTGAGATTGGTGTGATAGGCATAAAAACACTCGATGAACTGCTTGCCATGCACGTTCAGCTGGTTCTCGGGGCTGCCGTCCCAGAAATGGGTATGCGCGTCGAGAATAAAGATTTCCTTGCCATCCGGTGTCTTGTACATGATGCCCTCCCTTGCGTTTGGCTAAGTTGTCCGGTGGCTTCGGGGCGCGGCAGAGGCGCCGGCCCCGAAGCGTCTGAAAACCGGTCAGATGAATTCCATGACCTCGTTCATGTCGCCGAACAGGATCACGGTGTCGTCGTCGACCCGCACCATCCGGCCATAGTGGGTAGAGGTGTTGACCTCGAAGGTCTCGGCGGTCATCTCGCGGCCCAGGTACTCGGTGATCTCGCTCATCTTGAAGATCAGCTTGCCTTCGCCGTCGATGCGGATGGTCGCCGGGTTGTAGGTGATCGTCACCTTGGGGTCGTTCTCCTCCATGAACTCGGCGATGGCGCGGGCCTCGACGCTGTCGTTCATTGTGACGCCGCATTGATGCGAGACTTCGCGCGAGGTCAGGTCGATGTCCTTCATCGATTTGAAGATGTTCTGGTTGGACGCGTTACGCGCTACGGTGGACATGTTGCTTTCCTTTCAGAAAATTATTCGAGGCCCAGCTCGGCGATGATCTGGCCGACCCGCTCTTTCGAGACGGCTTTGACATCTTCGAAGGAGACCGGCTTGGAATGCGGCTGCGACCAGATCGGCTGCAATGCGGCGGCGGCTTTCTCGGCCAGGTCGCCATGTTTGGCGAGCCAGGACTTGAACAGCTTGCGGTTATGCGCGCCATGTTCCGCGTCGTGGGCCAGCAGGTAGACCAGGTCGACGGTGTTGGCGAGGTTGCGCTCAAAATCGGCTTCGGCGGCCGAGATCACCGGCGGCGTGATGAAGTCATTGTTCGCCGCCGCGGCCTGCATGAAGAAGCCCGAACGGATCAGTTCGCCCACCAGCGGTTCGAAGACGATGTTGATGGCGAAATACTGTTCGAGGTAATCCTCGCTGCCCATGATCGTCTCGATCGCCTCGCGGCAGGGCTGCCAGATCGGGTCCTCCAGCCAGGCCTTCTTGCCCAGCTCGTCATTCCAGCCGTCGATATCCATGCCGATCTCGGCCAGGTACAGCGTGATGTCCTGCGCCAGCCGCATCTTGTAGGACGAATTGGTCAGCGTGGCGTTGTTGATCATCTGGGTATAGCCATAGCGCTGCGCCTGCATCAGCGAGGTGCCGAGGCCGAATTCGGCGTGTTTCCACGCGCCCAGATGTTTCTGCAGGATGGTCAGCCAGGCCTTGTCGAAGGCCTTGTGGGCACCGGCCTTGCGGGCGTTGGTGATCACGTTCTGCACCATCGTCTCGATCTTCGACTGGCGCTGGTAATGGGTGCGTTCCCATTCCTGGTCGGGGGCGCGGAAGGCGTGCCAATTCGAAGACAGCGCCGCGGTGTTGTCCTTCTGATAGGCGCCGCCGCCCTTGCCGCCCTCGAACTCGATGATCCAGTTCTGGATCAAATAGCGTTCGGGATCGGGCTGCACGTCGACGGTGACGTCCTCGTAATGGGTCGCCCGTTTGCCGCGCGGTTCGAAGTAGTTGTATTTGCGGCTTTTGGAGCCGACGAATTCCGCTGCACCTGCGGCGCCGGATCCGACTGAACTGGATGTTGCTGGCATGATTGCCTCCCTTGAATTTGGTTCACGTCACTAGCGTTCGGGCCAGCCTTAGTGGCCCGAAGAACCGGAAGTGGGGGTGAACTTGTCGTAGAAGATGCGGTCGCTGTCGAAGTCGTGCATGAACAGCACGGGCGTCAGCGCGTCGATCATCGGCGGCGGGCCACAGGCATAGACATCGCCCTGCCCGTCGATCCCCAGCTCTTTCAGGTGGGTGTCGACATATTCATGTACGAAGCCGCGGGCACCGTTCCAGCCATTGCCCTCGTCCTCGTGGCTCAGCACCGGGATGAACTGGACGTTGGCATTGGCATCGGTCAGCGCCCGGATCTCGTCCAGCTTGAACAGGTCGTTCTGGGTGCGGGCGCCGTAGTAGAAATAGATCGGGCGGTTTTCGCCGCTGCTGATCTGGTCGTTCAGGATCGACCAGACCGGCGACATGCCGGATCCGGCGCCGACCAGGATCACCGGTCCTTGTCGTTCCTCGCGTCGGAAGCACATCCCGTAGGGCCCTTCGACGGTGACTTCGGCGCCGGCTTTGATTCCGCCGTCGTCGAGCTCGTTGCTGAATCTCCCGTCGGGGTATTTCTTGATGATGAAGCCGAGTTTCTGGGTTTCGCTCGGCGGATTTGCCATGGAGAACGAGCGTGTAATCTCCTCCCCTTCTTCCGTTTTGACCGTGATGTCGACATATTGGCCCGCCCAGAATTTCAGAGGCGCATCCAGTTCGATCTGAACCCCGCGAATGTCATGGGTGAGTTTCTGGAAATCGACGATCTTGCCCGAGAACTGCTTGACCGGAATGGATTTGGACAGCACCTCCTCGTCATAGTTAAGCAGTTCGATTTCCAGGTCGCTGAGCGCCAGCGATCGGCACATCAGGATATGTCCGCCATCCTTTTCCATGTCGTTGAGCGCGAAGGTCGAATAATTCTCCATCTCGCTTTCGCCATCGAGCTGGACGCATTTGCAGGCCGAACACTGGCCCTCCTTGCAGCCGTGCGGCAGCGCGATGCCCTGGCGGAAGGCGGCGTCGAGGATGTATTCGCCGTCCTCGACCTCGAATTCCACTCCGACCGGCTCCAAGCGCACATTATACGTGTCCGTCATTTCTTCCTCCCTTGGGGTGGCGCGGGTCGTTGACGCGCCGGGAATGCGGGGGCCCGTCCGGCCCCCGCCCGTTTCCATCAGTTGCAGGGATTGATGGTGAAGCCCGCCTGGTACTCGGCGATGTGCTTCTCGCGCTCGGCCGGCGACATCGCGCGCAGCGCGTTCAGCGGCGAAGCCAGGGTGTGGCCGCGGACATGTTCCAACTTCCACATGTCCTTGTTGTCAAAGCGCAGATGCGGCTGCGGCACCAGCGTTTCACCATCGTCGCGGACGAAGTTCAGGTCCTTGATGGCGTCGGCCAGGTCCCAGCCGTCATAGACGGTTTCCCATTCCCGCTTGCCCGAGAACTTGCCCATCGCCGGTGTCGGCCGGCCCTCGTATTCGTCCGAGAACGCCTCGACCGCGGTCCAGCGGTCCAGCTCATGCGCGAAGGTGTGTAGCTGGCCGTCGATCTCGTCCACCACCATGTCCTCGCGGATCAGGCAGGGCACCAGGCAGGACCAGCAGCGATGCGGATAGACATAACCGGTGTCCTGGTTGAAGGTGATCACGGTTTCGCCCGGCTTGCTGAGCTTGGCGTACCACTTCCAGAACTCGCCGAACTCGGCGTACCAGCCCGGATATTTGTGCTCGAACCACTCGAAGTCCTTGTCGGTCTGCGCTTCGATGCGCCAGAAGTTGACCGGCCAGCCGACGGCGAAGAACTGGGCCACCTTGTGGACGTAGTTCTTTTCGGTGATCCGCTTCCAGGCTTCCTGGACGTCGTCGTGGTGCACCTTCACGCCGTATTTTTCGAGCGGCAGCATGTAGGTCCGGTAGTAATCCTCGAAGATCCAGCGGTGCCACATCTCCGCATAGGATTCCTTGTCCTTGTCGCGGTTGGTGGTGCCGTATTCGATGAAGGTGCCGATCGCGGCATCGACGATGGCGTGGTTCTGCCAGAAGGCGTATTTCAGGTCGCGTTCCAGAAGCAGGTGGTTTTCCGGCTCTTTCAGCGCCGCCATCAAGAGCGAGTGGCCGTTGCCGATATGGCGGCTTTCATCCGACTGCACCGACAGGAACACCGTGGGCAGCGCATAGTCGCCATTGCGCGCCGCCTCGGAGGGCATCGCCACGAACAGCGTGTTGGTGAAAGCGGTCTCGGCCACCACGGTCAGGTACATGCAGGCGGCGGTCATGGTGTCGCCGGTGATGAAGCCCTCGCCGAACTGGCGGCCGATGGTGGTGGCATAGCACTTGCCGAAGGCTTCCTCGGTAATGTCGAAGCCGGCCGGGTCGATGTAGTTTTCCATGTACCACTTCTTCAGGTTCATCTGAATCGTGGAGTGGCGGAATTCGTCGACCATCTGCATGGTAAAGCCGGTGCGCAGGTCTTCACCCGGCGACAGGCGGGCCACCATCGCCATCGAGCGCGCGGCAGAGATTTCCGGGAACGGGATGATCGCCAGGAACAGCTTCATCCATTCGATCCAGCGGGGTTCGACATTGCGGAACATGTCACCGCGCAGCGCCGCGTCGAGCGCGCCGTAAACCCGGTTGTCCTTTTCCTCTTCCATCGGGAAATAGGACCGCAGGACCTGTTTCATCGGGTCGCGCGGCGCCTTGGTGATCTTGTAATCGGTGGGAAAGGTGCTGGCTTCCTGAACGTAGGATGGGTTCCAGCCCAGATCCGAGATCTTCTTGGTGGCCTCCCCGACCGAGATACCACGTTGCGACGTGATCTTATTAAGCGTCAAAGTCATGCCATGAGCCTCCTTAAAGCTCTGCGGCCGGATGCCCGGCCACCTGGTGGCGGCTTTTGCCGTTTCGATTAAGCGCCCCATCGCGGGGCGCCGGTTCTCGGCAAAGGTTGTGAAGATCGGCCGTGTCCCCCGCCGTGGCGGTCTGCGCCAATTTGGCGCCCGGGCCCCTTTGGCCTCGCTCCCTGTCCTTCGTTCTTTGAGCCGCCCGGTGTTGCGGGCGTCCGCGTCTTGTGCCGTTCTTCCTGCAAGGCCGGTTCCGAAATGCGGCAGGGACGGGTGAATTCGGGAAGAAATCTTCTAGTAGTCTGGTTTTGATAAATATTTTTTGCCGAATATTTTTGCGGGATACCGCAGACGCCAAATCCGAAAGGCAACCGAATGCGACAGGGTGTCGCATAACGTTACAGGTGTTTCAGGTGCGACATTACACCGCGTTACACCCGTCCGTTTCCTGTAAATATCGAGATATCGCAACGACTTGGCCCGCGCCGCCACAGGCAGCGTTCTGCCGTACAGAAAAAGGGGGAGTTGCAAGTTGAGGTCAGGCCCGCAGCCGGCGCTTGGCCGGTGCCAGGATGCCGATCTCCTGGCGGTAATTCGAGACCACACGATGCGATACGGCGACGCCCTCGTCTTGCAGGATCGCAGTCAGCTGCTTGTCGGAAATCGGCCGTTTCGGATCTTCCTTGGCCAGCAGGGCCCGGATCCGCGCCTGCACCTGGGCCTTGGACTGGATCGCACCCGCTGACACCGCGCCGGAAAACAACGCGCGCGCGGCGGTGATGCCGTTCGGCCCTTCGATCAGCAGCCCGTTCAGCACCCGGCTGACGGTGCTGAGGTGAAAGCCGGTTGCCGTGGCGATCTCGGACAGGGTCAACGGCACCAGCGCCGCCGGACCGCTGCGGAAGAACGCCCCCTGCCGTTCGACCAGGGCATGCACCACCTGCTCCAGCGCCGAGCGGCGGATCTCCAGCGCCTGTTTCAGCGCCCGCGCCCGCGCCAGCGCCGCGCGCGTTTCAGAGGTATGGCCGCCACGCGGCACCGCCGCGATCTGGATATCGTTCTGCAATGACGAGAGAAATTCGATCTCCCATCCATCACCCTCGGGGCTTATGCGCACATCCGGTTCCCGCAGCAGCGCCGGGTCCGACGCAAAGGCATTGCCTGGCTTGGGATCCAGCCGGCGGATCACGGTCAGGCACTGCTGCACCGTTGCCGGGTCCAGCCCGGAGGCCGCGACCAGAGCGGCCACGCCGCCGCGTTCCAGCGCGGCCAGATGCGCCAGGACCAGCGCCATCGGCGCGGTCATTTCGCCCCGATCCTCCAGCTGTAGCCGCAGGCAGTCTTCGAGGTTGCGGGCGAACAGGCCCGGTGGATCGATCCGTTTCTGTATCACGGCCAAGGCGGCGTCGATCAGGTCGACCCCCAACCCCAGATCGGCGGCGATGTCCTGCGGGCTGCGCGCCAGCCAACCGGACGGCTCCAACTCGGATATCAGCGCGGTCACCACCCGTTCCATCAGGCCACCCTGCCCGATCAACCCGGCCAGGGCGCGAAACACATGGTCATAGAGGCTGTTGGTTTCGGCAATCGCGGTCATTTCCAGCATATCGGTCGCCGACCGGGCCGGCGCCGCCCGCCGCGACCGCAGGACCAGCATGGGGTTTTCCTGCGCCGCCTCGGCCAGATGCGCATCCAGGTCCGCCGCCGACATCTTCAACAGCTGCACCACCTGCCCCAGCCGGAACACCTGGCTGGTCTTTGCCCGCAGGTAGAGACCCGGCGTCATGCGCGCCCCCAACAGTGCAAACGCGGATAAAACGCTGGCCCCGATGCGGATTGCATGGCTATCCTCGACCGGAGAAACCAAGGCCTTGCAGCGATATGACCCAGGACCCACCGATCGGCGGCATTATCCCCTTGGACGGCGCGGCGCCGGAACTGGCCTATCCCGGCCTGTCGCCGCAGCTTTTGGCGCGGGTCAAGCAATTGTGGTCCGCCGCCGGCATCGAATTCGACAGCCATTGGCGTCTGGGCCTGCGCAGCCTGCCCGGGTTTCGCGCCCTGCCCCGGATCGATCGCGCCACCAGCAGCACCGATGTCGACCTGGTGTTCCTGTTCGATCAATGCGTGATCTGGGTGCGGGCGCTGCAGGCGGCCGCCGATCTCGGGCGCCAGCAGCAGATCGACGGCCTGACCGGGGCGCAGTGGCACGGGCTGGCGGCGCTTTCGGCGCGGCTGACCGAGCAGTTGGCGGCGCTGCGCCTGCTGGCGCTGACCGACCTGCCGATGCCCGCCATGCAGATCGCCCGCGCGGTTTCGGAAGATGTCGACATGACCCTGGTGCTGTTGATCCGCCGCAAGCTGGCCGACCGGTTCGCCGAATGCCGCAGCGTCGAAGAGGCCAGCGCCTTCTGGCGCCGCCATATCGCCGGCGGGCGCGCCTTCCGCAGCATTTCGGAAAAGCTCTATACCGTCGGCATCGACCATTCCGCCGACACCGACTATGCCAAATGGCGCAAATCGGTGCTGACCACGTTGGGGGCGGCGGTGCACAGCAACGCGCTGAGCAGCGGCCCGGCCAAGCGGGGCGAAGGCAATGTGCTTCTGAATGGCGACAGCCTGCATTTTGCAACCTTCCGCATGCATGAGTTATGTGCCTTTGCGCAGCTGGTGGCGCCCGACCTGACCGGCGCGCTGAAAACGGCGGCCAAGGGCCGGCCCTCGGCCAGCCCGCTTGCCGCGCTGGCCGCGCCGATGAACGCGATCCTGGTCAATCAGATCCCCAGCCTGTCGGCACCGGCCTCCGGCGCCGACCAGGCGGCCAGACGCCACTAATGCTTGAGGTTGCCGGACTGGCCGAGGCGGTTTTCGGCCACCCAGCGCGCGGCCAGCACCAGCGCCCCGGCGGCAAAATCCTTGCCATGTTCCGCCACCATCTCCTCGGCCACCTTGGCGAGTTGCTGGAAAAAGCGGTCCTTGCTTTGCTCTTCGGCGGACAGCGCTTGGGTCATAGGTTTCCCTCCCTCGGGTCTTACTTGAACATATTCGCGGGGAATGTCGCGATGGCCAGGCTGCCATCCGCCCCGCCAATTGCCAGATGCGCCCCGTCCTGCGACCAGGCCATCGCGTTGACCGCGGCGCCGGTGCCTTCGCGCACCAGCATCTCGTCGGGATGCGCGATGCGGCACAGCATCACCAGACCGGTCGCATAGCTGACCGCGCAGAGATCGCGGCTGGTATGCACCGCCACCCGGTCCACCAGAGTGAGCCCCGGCTTGCCGGTTTCGATCGGGGTGCCGGGATGATCGCCAAAAGGCAGATCCGGCAGGCGCCAGCCAACCACGCGGAACGCCCCCGAGGCGACCAGCGCCGCGCCGGCCTCGCTGAAACCGACGCTGTGGACCGGGGCGGGAAAGTCGGTAATCCGGTCGGCCGCGCCGGACCTTGCATCGACCAGCAGCAGCGACTTGTCGGTGCAGCCTGCGGCCAGCCAGCGCTGGCAGGGCGACCAGGTAAATTCGGTCACCTTGCCGTCGCAGGCCAGGGTGGTCTGCACGGCCAGGTCCTGTCGGGACAGGATGCTGACCTGCCCCGCGCCCCAGCAGCCCAGCCAGTTTTCATCGCCCGACACCGCGATCCGGGCCACCGTATGCGGCAGGTCCAGCCCGGTCAGCGCCGCGCCGCCATCTTCGGACATCAGGGTCAGGCGATCGCCCTGGGCCAGCACGATCTGGCGGGCGCGGGGCAAACTCGCCAGCGCGGTCACCGGATCGTCGCCGATGCCATTGACCGCCAGCGTCTGTCCGCGCGCGGTGGCGCGCCAAAGGGTTCCGTCCTCGGCCTGGGCAAAGGCAAAGCCCTGCGCGCCCAGCCGGCAGGGCAGCACCTGGGTCTGCGCCACCGGCGCGTCGCTGACCACCGGCGGCGGCAGCGGTTTCGACCGCGGCCGGATGCTCGCCCGGCCGGTATCGGCCTCGATCCGGACGCGGGAATCGGGGCTTTCGGCATCTTTGACCGAAACGAAGGCCAGACGCCCGTCGGCCAGAACCGCGGCCAGCGCGCTGCCGCTGGCATTGAATTGCACCGCGTGCACCGCGCATCCCAGGTCCCAGTTGCGGGCGATCAGGTCGAACAGGGTCATCGCTTGTGGGGGCTTGTGCTGTGTCATGCGCCTTCCTCTTTCACGGCGGCTTCCAGCTCGTCATCGAGCCGCGCAAGCGCCTGTTGCAGCCGGTCGATCCGGGCCATGTTGGTCTCCAGCGCGGCCTGGTTGCGCGCCTGCGCGGTGTCATGGTTGCCATGTTCGACACCGTTGCGGTCGTCTTTCATGTCCAGCACCATCAGCCCGCTGGCCTTTTGGGTCAGCCGCAGCTGAGTGGTATTGGCTGCGGCAATGGCCTGGATGGTTTGCATCCGGTCCTGCAGGATCTCGTCGATGCGGCGCGATTGACCTGTCATGCCCGCCCCCGATACACGGTGGCCGCGCTCACTGGTGAAAGGACAAGGCAATGACCGATCCCGCCGATCTGCGGTTCTTCCAGGCCCTCAAGCAGGTTTGCGACCGAACCGAGGCCATCGATCAGCCCCTGCGCCAGACGCTGGCACGCGCGGTGCAGACCGGCGACCCGCAGGACCTGCGGGCCGCGCGCCAGGCGGTTGACCGGTTGGACCCGGCGCTGCACTCCGACCTGCTGCGCCAGGTGCATCTGCACATGGCCACCGACCTCTCGGCGATCTGGGACGCCTTGCCCGGTGCCCCGGGCAAACAGCGCCCGAACTGAGCGGTAACGCGGGCGGAAGTGGCCCTCGATATCGGCATCTTCGCGCATGTGAACGTCCCTCCCCGGCCGCCGTTTTTCGCGTGCGGTAAAGGTTATCCCAGCGGCGGGCCGGCGCAATGAAATCCGCAGAAAACCGGTGGTTTCCGACGGCGGCGGCGCAAAAGTGTAAACTTGCGTTACGGTCTCAGCTTGCCGGTGTAACACCCTGTTTCAAAGCCGTTTTCGCCGCAGCGCAGAAGATTTTCTGAACATCATAAACACCCGAATCACCTGCCGGATTCACCCCCAGGTCTCCAGGCGCCTCCGGAAGGCCGGACAGCCCGAATTGCGCCGCTGCCCAGGCGCCCGCGACGGCATGGTGGCGGCCCTGCCGCCCCGCCATTCGGACAAATTCTTTACAAAACCGGACCTCACCGGCACCATCTGTGTATATTTTCACTGTCAGGCCCCGATCCGCGCGGTAGGTCCGGCACATCCGCCCTTTATGCGAGACCGCAATGCAATTTATCGATCAATCCGCCGCCTATACCCGCAAATCCATTACGCTCGACAAGGCGCTGGCCGCTGGTCGGGCCAAGCTGACTGCCGAACCCGGCAGCGACAAGCTGGCCATCTGTTTCCGGCCCGAGTTGAAAATCGCCATCGCCTTTGATCTCGATATCGACGACCGGGTGGATTTCAAAACGCTGCCGACACCGGACAAGCTGGACCTGATGATCGACGATCTGCTGCCGCGCTTCTTCCATCCCGACCTGCTGCCGTTGACCGGGCGCGCGGTCTGGCATGTGCGCTTTGTCATCGATGGCAGCCACCGGCGCACGCTGCGGCTGGACGATCGCGGGTTGCATGATGTCAGCCGCGACGATCCCCCGGCCGAGGTCGAGCTGGAGACCGACATTCTGACCCTGATGGCGCTGCTACGGGCCCAGATCGCCGAGTTCCACCACACCCGTCCGCCATATCCGCAGGTGCCGCGCAGGGCCGAGGACGGGGACGAGGATTTCGACGACGAGGTCTGGGGCAACTGAGCCCCACCCCCCTTATATTTGAATGTTCACATCGCGCGCGACGGAGATTGCGGCTGCTTTTGCGAGGGCGGTTCGGGGCGCTTGACAATTCCGACAAAAACACTCAGTTTTGGCGAAATCCAGCCACCCTGCCTGCATGACGGGGAAGCCCGATTCAATATATTCAGGAGCCTCGACATGCAGACCACGCGCTTTGCGGCCGATCAAAACATGCGCCCCCGCCCGGCCGATGCCGGATCGGAACCGCCGCTTCACGATGCCAACGATCTGACCCGCGGCGGCAACCTGGCCTATATCCAGCTGGCCGATCAGCTTTACACGCTGCGCATCACCCGCGCCGGAAAGCTGATCCTGACCAAATGACCGGGCCCGACACCCGGCGACGGTGCATTGTGGTCTCGCGCGACGTGTAAGCCGGGCCGGCGGCGGACCGTGGGATGCCGCTGCACCGGCTGAGCGACAGCGCTTTGTGGTGCCAGAAACCTCTCAGCTTTGGCAAATGCGCCTTCGGCAACCAAGCGGCAGCCCGACGCGACGGTCTGCTGCTGGCCCGGCGCCTTCGGCTTGAGTCCGGGCCTGGGATGAAAGACCGCTTTGTCCCCTGCTGCGTCAGCCGCCGCTGGCCAGCCGCGGCAGGTACAGCACGATGCCCGGGAAAGACACCAGCAGCGCGATGGTGATCGCATCGGCGATGAAAAACGGCGTCACCCCGCGGAACACGTCCTGGACCGAGATGTCCGGCCGAACGCCGGCCACCACGAAACAGTTCAATCCGATCGGCGGCGTGATCAGGCAGAACTCGGCCATCTTCACCACCAGGATGCCGAACCAGATCGCGCACATCGGCCCGGACATGCCAAAGGCGCTGTCCTCGGCGCTGACGAATTCGCCGCCATTCAGCGCCATCACCGCCGGGTAGACCACCGGCAGGGTCAGCAGCAGCATGCCGATGGCATCCATGAACATGCCCAGCACCGCATAGGCCAGCAGGATCATGATCAGGGTGATGATCGGCGCGTGTTCCAGCCCGGTGATCCAGTCGGAAAACGCCCCCGGCAGATCGGCAAAGCCCAGGAACCGCACATAGATCAGCACCCCCCAGATGATGGTGAAGATCATCGTTGCCAGCTTGGCGGTTTCCAGCAGCGCATCTTTCAGCTGGGCCCAACGCATCCCCTTGATCAGCGCCATCACGAAGACCACCGCCGCCCCCAGCGCGCCGCCCTCGGTAGGGGTGCCCCAGGCATCGCCGCCGAACGGGTTGTAGATGAAGAAGATGATGATGAAGACCACGAAGAAAATCGGAAAGGCCGGCGGCAGCGCCCTCAGCCGCTCGCCCCAGGTGAACCCGCGCACCGGCGGGCCGAAACGCGGCAGGGTCAGTGCCAGCGTCACGATCAACCCGCCATAGACCACCGCCGAAAACGCCCCCGGAATAAACCCGGCCAGCAGCAGCTGACCGACATTCTGTTCGACGATGATGGCATAGATCACCAGGATCGCCGAGGGCGGGATCAGCGAGGCCAGCGTGCCGCCCGCCGCCACCACCCCGGCGGCAAAGCGTTTGTCATAGCCCACCTTCAGCATCTCGGGGATGGCGATGCGGGCAAACACCGCCGAGGTCGCCACCGAGGCGCCCGACACCGCGGCAAAACCCGCGGTGGCAAACACCGTCGACACCGCCATGCCGCCGGGCAGCCAGCCGACCCATTTTTTCGCCGCGTCGAACAACGCCCGGGTCAGCCCGGCATAATAGGCCAGATAGCCGATGAGGATGAAGGTGGGGATCAGGCTCAGCTCCTGGCTGGCGATCTTCGAATGCGGCACCTGCCCCGCGGTCTTGACCGCCACGCCCAGGGCCCAGCCCAATTGATCCGGGTCATAGTCGCGCTTGGCCCAGAAGATCCACAGCAGCCCGACCAGCCCGGCCAGCCCGGCGGCAAAGGCCACGCGCATGCCCAGGACGACCAGAACCAGCAACCCGGCCGAGACCCACAACCCGATTTCGATGGAGGACATGGTTCAGTCCTCCCCGTTGCGGGCGCCCGAGACGTGCTGCGCCTCTTCCGCCGCGAGTTCGGCGGCGCTCTTGACCAGCGGCACCGCCACCGGCTGGGTCGCGCCCTCGGCAAAGGCGCGGGCATAGCCCCACAGTTGCAGCAGCAGCCGCAGCGCCAGCACCGAAAACGCCACCGGCGCCAGCAGCTTGGCCGGCCACAGCGGCAGCGCGATGTCGATCGAGCTGTCGGAACTGCACAGCGGCCGGGTACAATCGAAGCTGCGGTCGAAATGCGCCCAGCTGCCCCAGATCAACAGCAGGATCAGCGCCAGCGTGGCCAGCGTGGTGATCAGCTCGGCCAGCCACAGCGTCCGGCCCTTCATCTGACCGATGACGATATCCATGCGGATATGCCCGCCATCGCGCATGGCGTAGGAAATGCCCATAAAGGCGATCAGCGGCATGAATTGCTGGATCCAGTCGACATAGCCGGGCAGCGGCGCGTTGAACAGGTTGCGCCCGCCCACCGACACCACCGCCAGCACCATCAGCAGCAGCACCGCCAGCCCCGACAGAAAGGCCAACACCTTTTCGACCGCGTTAAAGCGCCGGTCGATCCGGCTCAGCGTGGAATCGTCGCTCAGGACCGAAAGCGCTCCCGCCATCCTTGTGTGTTCAAGATCGGGCATACTGAGAATGCAGGTGGGACCCCGTTCCATCCCGGGGAGGTAGATCCCG
>NZ_PGTB01000378.1 GCF_002786325.1 Pseudooceanicola lipolyticus
GGCGCGGCGCCGCCGGAGCCGCGGGTGAGACCGGGTTCGAAGGTCGCGAGGCCCTGATCATCGGTCACCGCGCTGCCCAGCACCGCATTGGCGCGCGACACCAGCGTCAGTTCGACGCCGGCGCGCGCCGCCGCGTCGGAGAGGCCGCGCACCATCACCTGCAGCCCATCGGTGCCGGACAGCGTCGAAATCCCCAGATCGGACAGCACGAACCATTGCGTCGCCCCCGGATCGTCATAGGGCTCGACCCCCGGCACCCGGGCGGTCAGGGCGTAGATGCCGGCGGGCTGCCCGGCGATCGCCTCGCCCATCGGCAGGCGGGCGGTCATGTCGCGGTTCAGCTGGGTTGCCACCTCGGCGGTGCCGGTCCAGACCTCCTGGGCGATCTCGGCGGCAAAGGTTTCGTCCTGCCATTGCGACAACGGCCGCCCGAAATAGCCGTCTTGCACCGCGCGCAGCAGGTTGCGGTCGCTGACCCGGCGCAGGCGCAGGTCAAGCCGGGTCAGGTTCACCGTTTCGACCGGCAGCGCCGCATCGGCCGCCTTCGGCAGCACATAGGCGCGGCCGGGGAAGCGGACCGATGGCGCGCGGTCGCGGACGTATTGGGTGATCTCGACGTCTTTGGCCAACGCCTCGCCGCTTGCCGCCGGCAGGCCGGTGCGGAAGGTCAGGCGATAGCGGCTGCCATGCTGCACCCCGTCGATGCACAGCTGGCGATCTTCGGCGCTGACCGCGAGGTCGGAATGTTCGCTGCGGACATAAGGCGCGTAATCCACCCCGGCCTTGACCAATGTTTCGCTGAACTCGACGCAGATGCGCGGGCTGGCGCTGTTGCTGTCGACGGTGGTGCCGGTGATGCGGAAGCCGTATTTGCCGATGGCATCCTCCAGCGCGGCGGCGATGTCGTCGCGCGGCTGTTCGGCCATCGCCAGCCGCAGCGCCGGGATCATCTCGCGGCCCTGGCCCAGCCGCTCCAGCGCCTGCGCCAGCAGCACATCGATGCCGTCCTGCGCCTCGGTTCCCAGCC
>NZ_PGTB01000379.1 GCF_002786325.1 Pseudooceanicola lipolyticus
GCTGACCCGCAAGATCTCTTCGGTCGGCGCGCTGGTCGCCGCCGCCAGTTCCACAATCTGGGCCTTTGTGCTGGGCTATGGCGAGACCGTGCTGCTGGGGCTGGTGCTGACGCTGCTGGTTTATTGGCGTCACCGCGCCAATATCGCCCGCATCCGCTCCGGGACCGAGCCCAGGATCGGCCAGGGCTGATCCGAGGCTCCGGCGCCACCGCCCGGGCGGTGGCGCGGTTGCGACAATCCGAGGCAAAAGCCGGGGCGGCGCGAGCCGCCCTTATCCTTATGTTAACGCCTGCGCGCCATCGTGAGATCCGGGTGAGGGCTCCCGCAACCGCAATGGAGCAAACAGATGTACGTTTCCTACGGGATACCCGTGGTGGCCCAGCAGATGACCGGCCATCCTGCCGCGCTGCCCGCCGATCCTCCCGCGGGTGGGCGTGACACGCAGGTCGCGCCGGTTTCGGATCAGCAGGGCACCGGCGCGTCGCAACTGGGCCTTGGGGGCGAGGAACCCAGCGCGCCACCCTCGGCGCTGCAGCGCAAGATCATGGAAATCCTCGAACGCCAGGCCCGCGACCTCGAACAGTCCTGACGCGCGGTCGTCGCTGCCAAACGATCCGCGCCGCCTCAAGGCCGCTTTTCACGCCGGTCTCGTTGCCCTATAAGCTGCTCAGCATTCCAAAGCCCGCACCCAGACGGGCCCCTCAGCAACGATCGAGGAGATCATGGCAGACACTACACGCGAGCAGGACGTTGCGTTCATCAAGGCCCTGGCCGAACTGCTGCGGGAAAACGACCTGACCGAATTGCAGGTCAAGCGCGACTATGGCGAAGATGACAGCCTGAACGTGCGGGTCA
>NZ_PGTB01000380.1 GCF_002786325.1 Pseudooceanicola lipolyticus
ATCATAGTTCAGACAATGACGTGAACAAGACGAGATATTTTAAGCTTCCACGAGGTATCCCTCAAGCAAACACAGAACCAGCCAGACACATCATTTCTTCTTTGCGGCAGCCTTGGTCACCTTGGCTCCAGTTGGATCCTTCTTCTCCACACTCTTGATGACTCCGACAGCCACCGTTTGCCTCATGTCACGGACAGCAAAGCGACCAAGAGGAGGATATTCAGAAAAGGTCTCCACTACCATGGGCTTAGTGGGAACCATCTTCACCATACCAGCATCACCGTTCTTCAGGAACTTGGGCTCCTTCTCAAGCTCCTTGCCAGACCGCCTGTCGATCTTGGTAATGAGCTCAGCAAACTTGACAGCAATGTGGGAGGTGTGGCAGTCCAGCACTGGGGCATAGCCGTTGCCAATCTGCCCAGGGTGGTTCATGATGATGACCTGGGAGGTGAAGCTGGCAGCCTCCTTGGCAGGGTCATCCTTGGAGTTGGAGGCCACAAACCCACGCTTGAGATCCTTGACAGCAACGTTCTTCACGTTGAAGCCAACATTGTCACCCGGAAGAGCCTCCTGAAGCGCCTCGTGGTGCATCTCAACAGACTTCACCTCAGTAGTCAGGCCAGTTGGACCAAAGGTGACAACCATACCAGGCTTGATGACACCAGTCTCCACACGACCAACCGGTACAGTTCCAATACCACCAATCTTGTACACATCCTGGAGGGGCAGACGCAGGGCCTTGTCTGTGGGACGGGAGGGGGGGAGGATGGCGTCAAGGGCCTCAATCAGGCACTTGCCGTCAGCCTTGCCTTCCTTGCGCTCGACAGCCCACCCCTTGTACCAGGGCATCTTGGCGGAGGGCTCCAACATGTTGTCGCCGTGCCAGCCGGAGATGGGGACGAAAGCGACGGCTGCGGGGTTGTAACCGATCTTCTTGATGTAGGAGGAGACTTCCTTCTTGATTTCCTCGAAACGAGCTTCGCTGAATGGAGGCTCAGTGGAG
>NZ_PGTB01000041.1 GCF_002786325.1 Pseudooceanicola lipolyticus
GCCGCCATGGCCCCCACACCCACCGGCACCGCCTGCTGCATCGCGCTGCCGCGGGTGCGCAGCAGCCGCGCGGCATCGCCCAGGCTCAACGCGCCCGCCGCGGCCAATGCCGAATATTCACCCAGCGAATGCCCGGCGACAAAGGCCGCCTGATCCACGGTGACGCCCTCGGCCTCCAGCGCCCGCACCGTGGCCAGCGAAGTTGCCATCAGCGCCGGCTGGGCGTTTTTGGTCAGCGTCAGTTCCTCGATCTCGCCGTCCCAGATCAGCGCGCTCAGCTTTTCGCCCAGGGCCGCGTCGACCTCGTCGAACACCGCCTGCGCCGCCGGGTAGGCCTCGGCCAGTGCCCGGCCCATGCCGACGGCCTGCGCCCCCTGTCCGGGGAACACCCATGCTCTGCTCATCCTCTGCCCTCCGCTTGCATTTGCCCCGGAATAGCCCGCGGCCGCCGTCATGGCAACGCCTGCCCGGCTGCACGACCGCTGTGCAGAGCCGCGCGCATTTGGCCGTTGAGCCCGCCTGCGCCAAGGGCCATTTTCACCGCGACGCCAACCGGAGCCCGAAATGAGCCTGACAAACACCCATCTGCACTACGGCGCCGTCGCAAAAACCTTTCACTGGCTGATCGCGCTGTTGATCCTGACGATGTTTCCGCTGGGCCTGATTGCCAGCGACCTGGCGCACCAGGTCCGCGACGCCACCGCCGCGCCGGATCAGGCGCTGGTCCAGCGCACGGTGGTGCTGTTTTCGCTGCACAAGACGCTGGGCGTGCTGATCTTCTTCGTCGCCCTGCTGCGCATCCTCTGGGCCGCCATCCAGCCGCGTCCGGGTCTGCTGCATCCCGACCGCCGCGCCGAGGCCTTTCTGGCCCAGATGATCCACTGGATCCTCTACGGCTCGCTGGTGCTGGTGCCGCTATCGGGCTGGCTCCACAATGCCGCCACCACCGGTTTTGCGCCGATCTGGTGGCCGTTCGGCCAGGGCCTGCCGTTCGTGCCGGTGGATGAGCTTGTGTCCGAGATCTTCGCGGCGCTGCACCAGATCTTCGTCTACGTGCTGGGCGGCGCGATCCTGCTGCACATTGCCGGGGCGTTGAAACACCACGTGATCGACCGCGATGCCACGCTGCGCCGGATGCTGCCCGGCCGCGTCGACGCGCAAGTGCCCAAGGCACAGCCGCACGGGCTGGTGCCGCTGATCGCGGCGCTTTCGGTCTGGGCCATCGCCCTTGGGCTGGGATATACGGCGGGCTATTTCCCGTCCCGCGGCGCGGCGAACACCCAGGCCACGCTTGCCGCCGCGCCCACGGACTGGCAGGTGACCGAGGGCGCGCTCGGCATCACGGTGATGCAGGCCGGCACCCCGGTGCAGGGCCAGTTCGCCGACTGGACCGCCGCGATCCGGTTTGAGGAGCCGCCTGAACCCGGCCCCGCCGGCTCGGTCGAGGTCACCATCGCGATCCCCTCGCTGACCTTGGGCTCGGTCACGCAACAGGCGATGGGCGGCGATTTCTTTGCCGCCGAGACCCATCCCGCCGCGACCTTTTCGGGCACCATCGAAAAAACCGCGCTCGGCTATACCGCTTACGGTCCGCTGACCATCAAGGGGCAAAGCGTGCCGATCACCCTGCCCTTCACGCTGGATCTGGAGGGCGACACCGCCACCATGACGGGCGCGACCGAGGTCAACCGGCTGGATTTCAATATCGGCCAATCGATGCAGGACGAAAGCTCGGTCGGCTTCTCGGTTGCGATCTCGGTGGCGCTGACCGCCAGGCGCAGCGCCGAGTGACCCCGAACAGCACGCAAAGAAAAACCGCCGGCCTCGACGCGGAGACCGGCGGTTGCTGTCGCGGGCGCCTGGCTTATTCGGCCTTCTGCGCCTCGATCGAGATATTCACCTGAACCTCGTCGCTGACATAGGGCACGAACATGCCCATGTCGTAATCCGAGCGCAGCACGGTGGCGGTGGCGCTGAACCCGGCCCAGGGCGCATTGGCCTGCGGGTGAACCCCGGCCTGGTTCAGCACCGCATCCAGCACGACCGGCTGGGTGACACCGTTCATCGTCAGGTCGCCGGTGATCTCGGCGGTGGTGTCGCCGGTCAACTCGATGTCGGTGGAGGTGAAAGTGACCGTGTCATTGGCGTCGGCGCCGAAGAAATCGCCGGACATGAAATGGTCAAAGCGCTGCTCCCAACCGGTCAGCATCGAAGTGACCGGGAAAGACACCGTCACGCTCGACGCTTCCGGCTCTTCCTGGTCGAAGATGATTTCGCCGTCAAAACCCGAGAACATCCCGTAGGTGGTGGAAAAGCCCAGATGCTCGTAACTGAACACGATCTGGCTGTGGCTCGGGTCCAGAACGTATTTCTCGGGCGCGGCAAGGCCTGCGGTCGCGGCAACGGACAGGGCTGCGGCGAGGGCAAAGGTCTTCATTCGGTATCTCCTTAGATGGTGTTTGGGAGGAGTTGGCAAAACGTCCTCGAAAGATGAGGCGCTGCAGCGCAGAGACAAGTCTCCAATAGCCCACAACTTCTGTGTTTTATTGAACAACCCGGTGCCGCTCCTGCCCGGAAACAGGCAAAGACCGCCCGCGCGGCGCCCGGGCTGGCGGTTCTCGCTCAGAGAATTCGGCAGTTCAGCCGGTGATGCAGACCAGCCCGCTCAGCTGCGCCCGCAGCGACTGGCGCACTTCCGGATCGTCGATCACCAGGCGCATCAGCAGGCTGCCATCGACATCGAAGAGTTCGACCGAGTTGTTGCGAAATTCGGCGCAGCCCAGGCTGTCATAGCGTCGCCGCAGCAGGGTTTGCGGCTGGCCGCGGTCGTTTTTCTGCAGCACCCGCACCTCATGGCGGATCGGGTCGAAACAGGCATCCGGCTGGGTGTCTTCGTGGTTACGCATCAGCAGCGCCAGGCCGCAGAAGAAGAAAAAGATCGAGATGCCCAGTTTCAGCAGCAGCAATTCGCTGTCATCAAAGCTGCCGGGCATCAGCCACAGGCCCGCGGCCGACAGGATCAGGGCGGTGCCGCTGACCCGGAACAGCACCACGCGCACCGGCCAGTTCGGCGCAAAGCTCAGCATCACCGGCGAAGGAGCGTCCGCCTCGGGCTCGGCCCGGTGCGCCGGAACAAACGGGTCCTGCAACATATCCATACTCATTAATCCTCTGGTAAAATCGCAGCCTGAAGGTCTCTGACCTTGCGTCAAATGATGGTAAACAAAGCGACCAGAATGCGGCAGACACGGGGATTTAGCGCGGCAGGCGGCGTGCATTTGAGCGTTCCCCGCTTGCCCCGCACGTCAAAGCGTGTATACGGGCGCTTCCTTTTGCATATCTATTGAACCGCGCACCCTCTCGTGGCGGGGCCGCAAAAGGAGCTTCTGGCCCCACCTTTGAAGTGCGCCCCGACAGAAACAGGAGTCCGCATGCCACTCTACGAGCATGTCATGATTGCGCGTCAGGATCTGTCCAACACGCAAGCTGAAGGCCTTATCGAACATTTCGGAACCGTCCTCTCGGATAACGGCGGCGCGCTCGTCGATCACGAGTATTGGGGCGTCAAGACGATGGCCTACAAGATCAACAAGAACCGCAAGGGCCACTACGCCTTTCTGCGCACCGATGCCCCGGCGGCCGCGGTGCAGGAAATGGAGCGCCTGATGCGCCTGCATGACGACGTGATGCGCGTGCTCACCATCAAAGTGGACGAGCACAAGGAAGGCCCGTCGGTGCAGATGCAGAAACGCGATGAACGCGACCGTGGCGACCGCCGCGACCGCCGCTGATCAAACGCTTGCACAAAGGACTGTAACCCATGGCTACAAAACCGTTTTTCCGTCGCCGCAAGGTTTGCCCCTTCTCGGGCGACAATGCGCCCGCGATCGATTACAAGGACACCCGGCTGCTGCAGCGCTATATCTCCGAGCGCGGCAAAATCGTTCCCAGCCGGATCACCGCCGTCTCGGCCAAGAAGCAGCGTGAACTGGCCCGCGCCATCAAGCGCGCCCGCTTCCTCGCCCTGCTCCCCTATGCCGTGAAGTAAGGAGGAAAGACCGATGCAAGTCATTCTTCTCGAACGCGTTGCCAAGCTTGGCCAGATGGGCGACGTCGTCGACGTCAAGCCCGGCTATGCCCGCAACTACCTGCTGCTGCAGGGCAAGGCGCTGACCGCGTCCGAGGCCAATATCCAGGCCTTCGAAGCGCAGAAAGCCCAGCTGGAAGCGCGCAACCTCGAAACCCGCAAGGAAGCCGAGGATATGGGCAACCGTCTGGACGGCCAGCAGTTCGTGGTGATTCGCCAGGCGTCCGATGGCGGCTCGCTCTACGGCTCGGTCACCACCCGCGACGCCGCCGATGCCGCCACCGCGGCCGGCTTTTCGGTGGACCGCAAGCAGGTGGTCATCGAGCGTCCGATCAAGGAACTCGGTCTGCACGAGGTCAATGTGACCCTGCACCCCGAGGTCGAGATCAAGATCAAGCTCAACGTCGCCCGCTCGCCCGAAGAGGCCGAGCTTCAGGCCTCGGGCAAGTCGATCCAGGAACTCGCCGCCGAGGAAGAGGCCGCCGCTGAATTCGAGATCGCCGAACTGTTCGACGACATCGGCAGCGCCGCCTCCGATGACGGCGATCTGGCCGATGCTGCCGGCGTCGAGACGCCCGCCTCGGAAGACGACGAGACCGCGCGCGGCTAAGCCGCAAAGGTCCGCAACAATCTGGAAAGCCGCGCAGCCCCTGCGCGGCTTTTTTTATTCCCCCCGCACCTTCGGCAAGACCCCGCGCAGCCCGATTCTGCAATATTGCCCCGCCTTGCGCGGCGGCTAAAGTGCCGGGGTCACAAGCCGGAGCCTCCATGCAGATCCTGACCCGCCGCCGCCTGATGGCCCTCGCCGCCGCAGCCGCCTTTGTTCCCGTGTCTGGCTGCGGCCTGCGCGACGCCCAGGCCGAACCGCGTGCGGAACCGCCGCTTTATCCCAACGAGACCCCGGCGCTGCGGTCGCTGATCAACCAATATGCCGATCACTACACCGTACCCCGCCCGCTGGTACATCGCGTGGTGGTGCGCGAAAGCACCCATCGTCCCGAGGCGCTGAACCGGCCCTATTACGGGCTGATGCAGATCCTGCCCGCCACCGCCCGCACGATGGGGTTCCGGGGCAAGCCCGACGACCTTCTGGATGCCGAAACCAACCTGAAATTCGCGGTCAAATACCTGCGCGGTGCCTGGCTGCTGGCCGATGGCAGCTATGATCGCGCCGTCGGCCTCTATTCCAAGGGCTATTACTACGAGGCCAAGCGTCGCGGCATGCTGCGCGAAACCGGCCTGATCTGACCCTGCCGGCCGCCTCCGCGGCCTCTGCATCTTGTCTTTGAAGATACCCCCGCTGCAGGTGCCCGCGCCTCCTCGCCGCCCTGTCGCGCAGGCCGCTCCGGCCAATCTTCCGCACCACGACAAACAAAAAAGCCGCCGGAGACCCGGCGGCTTTCGCGTCACACATCTCGTGTGGCTTACTCGTCGTCTTCCAGCGCCTCGACCGCCTTTTGCAGCTCGTCCTTGGTGACTTCCTTTTCGCTCACCTCGGCCAGCTCGACCACGTAATCCACCACTTTCTCCTCGAAGATCGGGGCGCGCAGCTGCTGGCGCATCTGCGGGTTCTGCTGCACGAATTCGAAGAACTGGCGTTCCTGGCCGGGATATTGCCGCGCCTGGTTCATGATCGCCTGGGTCATCTCGGCATCGGTCACTTCGACCTCGGCCTTCTGCCCCAGCTCGGCCAGCAGCAGGCCCAGCCGAACCCGGCGCTCGGCCAGCTTGTTATGCTCGTCGGTCGGGGTGATCTCGCCGTGATCGTGGCCCTTATCTTCGGGGTTTTCCTCGTGATACAGCTGATGCGCGATCTGCTTGGCCTCGGCCTCGACCAGGCTGGGCGGCAGATCGAAGGTGACCATCTCGTCCAGCTTGTCCAGCAGCCCACGCTTCAGCACCTGGCGCGCGGCACCGGCATATTCCGCTTCCAGCCGCTCGGCGACCTGCGTCTTCAGCGCGGCCAGGTCTTCGGCGCCGAATTTCTTCGCCAGCTCGTCGTCGATTGCGGCCGCCTTCGGCGCCTTGACCTCTTTGATGGTGCAGTCGAACACCGCTTCCTTGCCGGCCAGGTGCTCGGCGCCGTATTCCTCGGGGAAGGACACGGTCACGGCCTTTTCCTCGCCCGCCTTGACGCCCACCAGCTGCTCTTCAAAGCCGGGGATGAAGCTGTTCGAGCCCAGCACCAGCGGATAGTCCTCGGCGCTGCCGCCCTCGAAGGCCTCGCCGTCGACCTTGCCGACAAAATCGATCACCACCTGGTCGCCGTCTTCCGACGCCGCGCCTTCGTCGCGGGCTTCGAAATCCTGCGCGCTTTCGGCCAGGTTGGCCAATGCCTCGTCGACCTCGGCGTCGCCGGCCTTCACCACCAGCTTTTCCAGGCTCAGCGTGCGCAGGTCCACCTCGGGGATCTGCGGCAGCGCCTCATAGGACATCTCGACCTCGACATCGTCGCCCTCTTTCCAGTCCTCGCGGGTCATCTTGACCTCGGGCTGCATCGCCGGGCGCTCGCCGCTGTCCTCGAAATGCTTCGACATGGCGCCGTCGATGGATTCCTGCATCGCCTCGCCCAGCAGGCGGGGGCCGAACTGCTTTTTCAGCAGCGGCATCGGAACCTTGCCCTTGCGAAAGCCCTTCATCTCGATCTCGGGCTGCGCTTCGGCCAGTTTTTCATTGACCTTCTCGTCCAGCTCGGCAGCGGTGACGGTGATGGCATAGCCTCGCTTGAGACCTTCGTTCAGCGTCTCGGTTACCTGCATTTCGATTTCCCCATAAGGTTCGGGGCGCGCAACCGGGCGCGCCTGGCAAATTTGCCGCCTTCTAAGTGCAGTCTCGCCTGCGTGCAAGGGCATTCCCGGCGATTCCGGCGCTGTCGGCCATCCCATGCGAAGGAATCGAAACGGCACGCCCCGCATAGCGGGACGTGCCGGTCTCGGGCCGATGGCGAAAGGTTCTCAGAAACGCCAGCGTGCGCCGAAAAGAACCGAATCCGCCTCCAGATAGCTGGTCGCGACTTCGGCAAATTCATAGGTCCGATATCCCAGATAGAGCTGGGTGTTGATGCTGTCGATATCCTGGTTGATCCCGACGCCGACCGAGGTCGCCTCGGAGCCGACCGAGTTGAAATCGTTGCCGCGATAATAATCAACCGCAAAGGAGGTTTCGCCGATCGACAGGAATTTCCGGTCATAGCCGACCTTGCCGTAGACATAGTCGCCGTCATCCTTGCGGCTGCCGGCGGCAACGGCGAAATTGATCCCCGAATCCAGCTTGACCGCCAGCGAGCCGAAGGTGTCGTCGCGATCGACGCCGTTGCGGTCGCGGCGCGAAAAGCCGACACCGGCATCCAACTCGAAGCCGGAGAAGGCGCGGGAATAGCGCAGCGCAGCGTCGTAATATTCGTCGTCGCTATCCGGTGTCAGGATGTCCTTGCCGGCCGCCACCGAAAAGGTGAAGCCGTTGAAGTCGGGCGTGTCATAGCGCACGCGCCCACGGCGGCCAGCGTCGAAGGTGGGCATCACGTCGCCAATCGTCACCCCCGACAGCGCGCCTGCCGCGGTGCGGAACTGGAACCCGCCCGCCGCATCGGCAACGCCAACATAGTTGGTCAGGCCGGTGCCGCCGAAATCCGCCTCGGCAATGCCGTCCGACGCCATCGAGCCCTGCCCGGCCGAGATCTTGCCCCAGCTGTTGGAGGCAAAGGCAAAGTCGATCCGGCGCAGGTTGGTGCGCGACCAATCGGCGCCGCCCGGCGTGAAGGTCTGGTCGAACCCGGCCGACGACCGCAGCCCAAGCGAGGTTTCGAAGTTAAAGCTGAACGTCCCAGCATCATAGTCCTGCAGCAGCAACAGGCCGACGCGCGAACCGGAATGCGCGTTGTCCACCAGCTCGCTGGTGCTGCCGACGCCATCGTCAAAGGACAGATAGCCGGGATTGACCTGACCGTAGACGGTTACCGAACCGCCCCGACCGTTTTCATATTTCAGCTCCGCCGCGGCGGGGGCTGCCGCCGCGGCCGCGACCAGGGCCATTGCTGCGGTTGCACCACGATAGTTTTGCATGGGTTAGTGCCTTGTTGTTGCTGTAACCCGGTGGATTTGGGCAGCAACGGCCCCGGATCAAAGAGCCGCACAAACCACTGCGCACCAATGCACAAATCTGCAGGGACGCGAAATGAACACCCCATCAAAGCACTGATTTTTATTGATAAACCCCCCCCACAGAACCCATGCGGCTCGATGGAAAGCAACGGGCAAAGACCCGGTGCAAAAGTCAAAGCATATCCGCCAGACCTTGTGCGCATGGCAGGCGGCAGAGAAGCCGAGTCGTTTCGACAACGGCTCGGCCAACCCCTTGAACAAGTTCGTGAAAGCGCGGGCCCGCCCCGCCAGCGATCAGCGTTACGGCGTCAGTTGCCGCTGTCCAGATACCGCTGCAGCGTGGCGCGTGTGCCATCGCTCCACAGCCGGTCCAGCCAGACGCCGAAGACCTGGGCAAAGGCCTCCGAGCGGCCCAGATCCCCAAAGACGGCGGTGTTGGCCAGGAATTCGCCCGGCTCCTGCCGTGCCGCCAGGGCGCGGCGTTTCAATTCGGCCGCGTTGTCGTCATTCGGCGCGATCGCCTTGCCCGCCTCGTCGGTTCCAGCGCAATACCGGCACCACAGCGCCACCTCCAGGGCCAGCCCCTGGATCGGCAGGTCCGCCTTCATCGCATCGGCCAGGGTCGGCAGGATGAACTTGGGTTGGCGGTTCGAACCGTCCAGACACAGCCGCGGGATGGTGTCACCCACCGCCGAGTTGCCGAACCGGGCCACCAGGGTGTCAAGATAGGCGGCGTAATCCACCCCCGGGATCGACCCCAATGTCGGAATGACCTCACGCCGTTCCAGCGCCAGCAGCCAGTCGCGGATCAGCGGGTCGGCCATGGCATCATGCACGAAATGGTGGCCCAGCAACGCCGAGGGATAGGCGATGGCGGCATGACCGCCGTTCAGCATCCGCAGCTTCATCAGCTCGTAGGGCGCCACGTCCTCGACAAACTCGGCCCCGACCACTTCCAGCGGCGGCCGGCCCAACGGGAAATCATCCTCCAACACCCATTGGCGGAACGGTTCGCAGACCACCGGCGCCGCATCGGCAATACCGAAACGGTCACGCACCATGTCAATCTCGCGCGGAGAGGTCGCCGGCGTGATGCAATCCACCATCGAATTGGGAAAGGCGACATTGGCGTCGATCCAGTCGGCAAATTCCGGATCCGACAGCCGCGCCAGCCCGGTCACCGTCTGTTTCGCCACATGGCCGTTTTCCGGCAAGTTGTCGCAGGACATCACGGTAAAGGGCGCAACCCCCGCCACCTGCCGCAGCCGCAGCGCCCGCAGGATCATGCCGAACACGCTTTTCGCCGCGTCCGGCTGCGCGGCATCCGACACCATGTCGGGATGGTCGGCATCGAACCCGCCATCCGGGCGCAGGTAATATCCGCCCTCGGTGATCGTGGTCGACACGATGCGGATCGCCGGGTCGGCCATCCGCGCCACGGTCTGGCCGGTGTCGATCTCGACAAAATCCACCATCGGTCCGATCACCCGCGCCGACAGCCCGTCGGGGTCCAGCTCGACCACGGTGGTCAGCCAGTCCTGCGCCTTGAGCCGGTCGCGCATCGCCGCGTCGCCGGGGCGCACCCCGGCCCCGACCAGCGCCCAGTCCCGGCCCTGCCCGGTGGCAAACAGCCGGTCCAGATAGACCGCCATATGCGCGCGGTGGAAATTGCCCACCCCCACATGCAGGATACCGGGCGTCAGTGCCGACCGGTCATAGCCCGGCCCCTGCACCCCGTTCGGCAGATCGGAGAGTGTAGTTTCAGAAAGCGATAGAGGCATCAATTCATCCAGTTTCCGCCATCGACATTGTAGGTCTGCGCGACGATGTAATCGGCCTCGCCCGTGGCCAGGAAAATCGCCATGCCGGTCAGGTCCTCGGCTGTGCCCATCCGGCCAAAGGGCACCGCCGCGCCCACTTCGCGTTTTTTCTGCCCCGGTGCCTTGCCTTCGTAGCGGGCAAAAAAGGCATCCACGCCGTCCCAGTGTTCGCCATCGACCACACCGGGGGCGATGGCATTCACGTTGATGCCGTGCCGGATCAGGTCCAGCCCTGCAGATTGCGTCAGCGAGATCACCGCCGCCTTGCTGGCGCAATAGACCGCCACCAGCGGCTCGCCCCGGCGGCCCGCCTGGCTGGCCATGTTGATGATCTTGCCGCCCTGACCCTGCGCGATCATCCGCTCTGCCACCGCCTGCAAGGTGAACAGGGTGCCCGCCACGTTGACAGCAAACACGCGGTCGAAATCCTGCCATTCGATTTCGACAATCGGCGCGGCGGTAAACAGCGCGGCATTGTTGACCAGGATGTCGATGCCGCCCAGCGCCTGCACCGTGGCGGCAACGCCCGCCTCGATGCTGGCACGGTCGGTCACATCCATCGCCACCGCCACGCCGCCGATCTCGCTTGCGGCCGTTTCGGCCCGGGCCAGATCGATATCGGCGATGGCCACTCGCGCCCCCTCGGCGGCATAGGCTCGCGCGAAGGCCAGCCCGATGCCGCGAGCGGCACCGGTGATCAACGCGCGTTTGCCCTGCAGCCGCTTCATCCGATGCGCAGCCCCTCGCTGTCAAACCGGTGGATCTGCTGCGGATCAGGGGTCAGCCAGATGTTGTTGCCATGGTGCAAATCGACCTCGCCACCGGCCCGTACGGTCATCGGTTCGGGCTTGCCGTCCAGGTGGACATGGAAGAACGTGTCCGAGCCAAGATGCTCGGACACGCCCACCGTCCCTTTCCATTCACCTTCGGAGGAGGAGACCGAGATGTGCTCGGGACGGATTCCAATCGTCTGCGCATTGCGCTTGGCCGCGTCTTCGCCGCCGAGGAAGTTCATCTTCGGGCTGCCGATGAACCCGGCGACAAAGATGTTGCGCGGGGTCCGGTACAGGTCGAGCGGCGAGCCCACCTGCTCGATCCGGCCGGCCTGCAGCACCACGATCTTGTCCGCCATGGTCATCGCCTCGACCTGGTCGTGGGTGACGTAGATCATCGTGGTTTCCAGCCGCTTGTGCAGCTCGGAGATTTCCAGCCGCATGCCGACGCGCAGCGCCGCGTCGAGGTTGGACAGCGGTTCGTCGAACAGGAAGGCCGCCGGCTCGCGCACGATGGCGCGACCGATGGCGACCCGCTGCCGCTGGCCGCCCGACAGCTGGCCGGGGCGGCGCTCCAGGTAGTCGGTCAGGTTCAGCACATCGGCCGCATTGCCGACGCGCTTGTCCTGCTCGGCCTGATCCATGCCCGCCATGCGCAGCGGAAAGGCGATGTTCTTGCGCACCGACATATGCGGATAGAGCGCATAGGACTGGAACACCATGGCCAGACCGCGCTTGGCCGGTGGCACATGGGTGGCGTCCTCGCGGTCGATGCGGATCTGCCCACCCGACACATCCTCCAGCCCGGCGATCAGCCGCAGCAGGGTGGATTTGCCACAACCCGACGGGCCGACGAAAACCACGAATTCCCCATCTTCGATGGTCAGATCCAGTGGCGGAATGACCTCGACATCGCCAAATGCCTTGCGAACCTTATCAAGCGTGATGCGTCCCATGTCCTCGTTCCTTATTTCACCGCGCCGAACGTCAGGCCGCGGACAAGTTGTTTCTGGCTGAACCAGCCCAGCACCAGGATCGGCGCAATCGCCATCGTCGACGCTGCCGACAGCTTGGCGTAGAACAGACCCTCGGGGCTGGAATAACTGGCGATAAAGGCGGTCAGCGGCGCCGCGTTGACCGTGGTCAGGTTCAGGGTCCAGAACGCCTCGTTCCAGGCCAGGATGATATTGAGCAGGATGGTCGAGGCGATGCCCGGCACTGCCATCGGCGTCAGCACATACAGGATTTCGTCCCGCAGGGTGGCACCGTCCATCCGCGCCGCTTCCAGGATCTCGCCCGGAATCTCGCGGAAATAGGTGTATAGCATCCAGACGATGATCGGCAGATTGATCAGCGTCAGCACCAGGATCAGCAGCAGATGGGTGTCAAACAGCGCGGTGGTACGTGCGATGATCACGATGGGGAACAGCACGCCGACCGCCGGCAGCATCTTGGTGCTGAGCATCCACAGCAGCACATCCTTGGTGCGCTTGCCCGGCACGAAGGCCATGGCCCAGGCTGCCGGCACCGCGATGATCACCCCCAGCAGGGTCGAGCCAACCGAGATCACCACCGAGTTCCACAGGTAACGCAGGTAGTTCGACCGCTCCTGCACCACGCCGTAATTTTCCAGCGTCCAGTTGAAGAACAGGAACGAGGGCGGATCGGCCACCGCCTCGGCCTCGGTCTTGAAACTGGTCAGGATGGTCCAGAGGATCGGGAAGAAGATCATGATCCCGATGCCCCAGGCGATGATGGTGGTGATGGCCTTGCGGCGATTGGTAACGGCACGCGCCATATCAGTTGCTCCTCTCGCAGTTCCGGCCCCTGCCAGGCCCCCGGCAGTCCCGAACGTGCGCCGCGACCTCCACGCTCCCGTCGCTCCCCGCCGCGCTATGCATCGAGGTTCTTCCCAACGATGCGCATCAGGAAGATGGCGACGATATTGGCCAGGATCACCGCGATGATGCCGCCGGCCGATCCCAGGCCGATATTCTGGCTTTCCAGCACCCGCTGGTAGACCAGGTAGGTCAGCGTCCTGGTGCCGAAGGCGCCGTTGGTGGTGACGAAGATCTCGGCAAAGATCGACAGCAGAAAGATTGTCTGGATCAGGACCACCACAGTGATCGCCCGTGCCAGGTGCGGCAGGATGATGTAGAAGAACCGCGCCAGCACCGGCGCCCCGTCCATTTCCGCCGCCTCAAGCTGTTCGCTGTCCAGCGACTGGATCGCGGTCAGCAGGATCAGCGTGGCGAAAGGCAGCCATTGCCAGGACACGATCAGGATGATCGAGAACAGTGGCGCCTCGGTCAGGAAATCGATTGGTGGCAGGCCGAGGAATTTGAACAGATGCGCGAACAGCCCGTTTACCGGGTTCATGAACATGTTCTTCCAGACCAGCGCCGAAACGGTGGGCATCACGAAGAACGGTGCGATGACCAGGATGCGCACCACGCCCTGCCCCCAGAATGGTTGATCCAGAAGCAGCGCCAACAGGATCCCGCCGATGACGGTGATCAACAGGATCCCCCCCACCATGATCAGCGTGGTGACGATGCTGTCCAAGAAGGAAGACGAGGTGACGAAGCGTTCGTAATTGCTGAACCCGACGCAACAGTCGAAGACCCCGCGCATCGGCCGGTAGTCGAGGAACGAGAAGTACAGCGTCATGATCAGCGGCACCAGCATCCACCCCAAGAGGAAGATGACGGCGGGCGCCATCATCAGGCGCGCGGCGGATTTTGAGTGCTGGGTTGCCATGGGTGTCTCCTCGCAGTTCCTCGAACCTCTACCGGGTTATCAAGGATGTCTTGCTGGCCAGTCCGGTTTGGGGCCGGGATCGAACCGGCAGCGCGCGGCATATGCCAAGCCGGCCAATGGCCGGGCGGCGCAAACGGGCAGGACCAGAGGGGACGGTCCCGCCCGAAGAGGCAGGGCTAGCGATAGCCCGCCGCCTCCATCTCTTCCATGGTCAGATCCTGGGCTTTTTCCAGAGCCTCTTCTGCGGATTGCTGACCGGCCAGAGCAGCCGAGAATTCCTGCCCCACAAGGGTCCCGATCCCGGAAAATTCGGGAATGGCCACGAATTGCACCCCGGTATAGGGAACCGGATCAACCGTCGGGCTGGTCGGATCGGCGGCATTGATCGATTCCAAGGTCATCTTGGCAAACGGGGCCGCGTCCAGATATTCCTGATTGTCGTAAAGCGACTTGCGCGTGCCCGGCGGGACGTTGGCCCAGCCCTCTTTGGAGGCGACCAGTTCGGTATAGGCCTTCGATGTGGCCCAAGCGACAAAGGTCTTGGCGGCCTCAGGCGCATCGGTGCCGGCAGGAATGGCCAGCGACCAGGCCCACAGCCAGTTGCCCCGCTTGCCCAGGCCGTTATCGGGCGCCAGCGCAAAGCCGACGCGGTCGGCCACTTCGGAGTCATTGGGGTTGGTCACGAACGAGGCCGCGACGGTGGCGTCGATCCACATGCCGCACTTGCCCTGCTGGAACAGCGCGAGGTTCTCGTTAAAGCCGTTATTGGCTGCCCCCGGAGGTCCGTAGTTGTTCAACAGGTCCAGGTAGAAGTTCAGCGTGGTCTTCCACTCTTCGGTGTCGAATTGCGGGGTCCAGTCCTCGTCGAACCAGCGCGCGCCGAAGGAATTGGACATCGCGCTTAGGAAGGCCATGTTCTCGCCCCAACCGGCTTTGCCGCGCAGGCAGATGCCGTAGATCTCGTTCTCCTTGTCGGTCATCGCCGCCGCGGCTTCCTTGATGAAATCCCAGGTCGGCGCGTCGGGCATGTCCAGGCCGGCCTCTTCCATCAGGTCGGTGCGGTACATGACCATCGAGCTTTCGCCATAGAACGGCGCGGCATAGAGCTTGCCCTCGACGGTCAGGCCGCCGGCGATGGCCGGCAGGATATCATCGGCATCCCAGTCGGCGGGCATGTCGTCCAACGGCACCAGCCAGTCCTGCGCGCCCCAGATCGGAACCTCGTAGGTGCCGATGGTCATCACGTCGAACTGCCCGCCATTTGTCGCGATGTCGGTGGTCACCCGCTGACGCAGCACGTTTTCCTCAAGGGTCACCCATTCCAGCGCGATATCGGGATGTTTCGCGGTGAAATCTTCGGTCAGCCCCTGCATACGGATCATGTCGCCATTGTTTACGGTGGCGATGGTCAGGGTGGTGTCCTGGGCCGCGGCCACGTGCGCCGTGGCACATAGGGCGGTGGCGCCCAGAAGCGCTCGCATCGTCTTGGTCATGAAGTCCTCCCATTCGTCCGGTGTGAGCAAATGCCCACTCGACGCGCAAATATTCGACAACAAAATGCGAATCGTCAACAGCCAAGGTGACTCCTCAGCAAAAAGAACTCTTAACCTACTGATTCTTATTATTTATCTGGACTAGCTTTGATCCAGAACCGCCCGAGCGGTCGCTTCGGAGGTGATCAGCCCGTCGATAAGCCGCCCTTTCAGGGCGGCGCAGATAGCACGGACCTTGGCTTGGCCGACCGCTACTGCAGTAATACTCCTTGCCCCCGGTTCGGGCAACGGGGCACTTGCAACGCGGCGTGAAAACGGCGTGTCAAGCAACTGGCCGTTGTCGTCATAGGCCCAACTGGTGATCTCGCCTGCCGCCCCGGCGCGCTGGGTTTCCTCCCACTCCGCTCCGGTCAGAAAGCCATCCACCTTCAGCGGAGCCGAGTCATCCATCTGGCCGATACCGACCAGGGTAAAATCGGCTTTCGCGCACAGCTCCAGGGTAAGGCGCACTGTCTCCTGCTGCATCATCACCTGCAGCTCTTCGACATCGCGCGCCACCACCGGCAGCGGATAGGGGTATTGCTTGGCGCCGGTGACATCGGCCAGGCCGAAGGTGGCGTTATAGGGCGTCGCCGAACCGTCCCACATCATATTGCCCAACAGCGACACGATCTTGTGTTGCGGGCAGGACATACGCGGCACTTGCTGCACCACGGCTTTCAGCGCCCGACCGGTCCCCAGCGCGATGATCTTCGGCTCGGGCGACTTCAGCTGGCGCTCGAGCTCGGAGGCGGCGGCAATGGCGACGCCGGTCAGCAGGTCGGGCGCATCCGGATCGGATGGCACCACGTCGCAATAGCGCAGGCCATAGCGTTGCCTCAGCCCCTCGGCCAGATCCATGCAGGCGCCGATGGGATGATCGATGCGCACCTTGACCAGACGCTCGCCCACCGCAAGTGACACCAGCCGCTGCGCGGTCTGGCGCGACACGCCCAGTTTGCGCGCGATCTCGTCCTGCGTGTTGCCCGCGACGTAATACAGCCACGCAGCACGCGCGGCATCGTCCAGTCGGGACGGCAAGGCCTTTGGAGGTTCGATGCTCACCGCTTCAGTCGGAATCCCTTCTGCGCAGCAGTTCTTGTGGGAAATCGGCCCAGCTGTCAAAGATTTTGATCGTGCCAAAGCTAGCGCGGTCGACTCCGTGCAGGTGCGTCCCGCCGGCAAACAGCACCACCTCCATGCCCGCCGCCTGCCCGGCCCGGACCCCCGGCTGGCTGTCCTCGATCACCAGTGTGCGGCCCGGATCCACGCCCATCTCGCGCGCCGCGTGCAGGAACAGGTCCGGCGCCGGCTTGCCCCGCGCCACCATCGACGCGGTGAAGACCCGATCGCCAAAGAAACGATCCAAACCGGTTAGTTGCAGCGTCTTCTTCACCCTCGGCGAACTGGAACTGGTGGCGACGCAAGCCGCCCGGTCCAGGCGCGTCAGCACCGTTTCGATGCCTTCCGTGGTCTTCAGCTCACACTCGTAGCGCTGCAGCAGAACCGCGCGATATCGCGCCTCGAAATCCTCGGGCAGTTGCAGGTCGAACATGCCACGGATCGACCGCGCCACGGTGGGAAAGCTGCGGCCGAGGCAATAGTCGCGCACGAACTCCGGCGTGATCGTGACCCCGAACCGGGCCAGTTCCTCGGTCAGCACCGCCGCGCTGATCCCTTCGCTGTCGACCAGAACGCCATCGCAATCGAAGATGACGAGGTCAATCTGATCATATTCGGGGGGCATCGCGCCTGGTCCCAGCGGCGCGGATCAGGCTCAGCCGGCGTCCTTCATACGCTGCCCTTCCGCCTGGCAGATCTGGTCCGCGGCCTCCCGCGTCATTGATTCGGGATGGCTGATCGCCTGATCCCAGAGCACCCGCTCTTTCGTGTAGAGCTGGCAGGTGACCGGCCCCTGCGCGGACTGCAACACAACCGGTTCGGTCTCATATTGTGCGCGGGAGCATCCCGAGGAGATCAGCACGGCGGTCGCCGCGACGGTGATTGCGATGGTTTTCTTCACGTCTTTCTCCTCGACCAAATCATTCCATGTCGTCCCGAGTGATCGCATCTAAGCCCGAGCCAAACAAGACCGACCTGCCTGACCGGGCGTCACACGACCTGCACCGGGGCTGAAACGCCGTGTTGGGTATGGCGCACATCCCGCGAACCTCGGGCAAGACAGACATGATGATTTCACACTCCTGCTAACAATACCTCAAGCTATTCCCCGTGGCTGCTAGCGCGGCAAAAGGCTGCGCAACCGCACCTTGGGCCTCTGCGTCCCCGGGATCAGCCGCGCGCAAATGATCCGATCCGCGATAACCGAATATTGGCGGCGGCGCGGGATTCCTGCTTGCACAGAATTTATGTTATAAGATAACGTATACCGAACGTTATAACATGTCACACCAAGCGCAGATGGGAACGTCAGGAAATCACCGGGACCTCCCATCGGTCCGTACCGTCCAGCTGGCATCGGTGCCCCCGGAATCAGAGTGAGAACGCCATGATCGATACCGCCATCGTCGGAGGAAGCTTTGCAGGTCTCAGCGCAGCGCTACAGCTGTGTCGCGCCAGCCGGTCGGTGGTGGTCATCGATGACGGTCGCCCCCGCAACCGGACATCACCCGCCGCCCATGGCATCCCCGGCTGGGATGGCGTCGCCCCTGCCGAGATCCTGGCCCGCTTCCGGGCCGACCTTTCCGCCTATCCGACAGCAAGGATCGTCGAAGGCCGGGTGGTCGCTGTCAAAGGCGGCCTCGACACTTTCACGCTGAGCACCGACGCGGGTCAGGAGGTCCAGGCGCGGCGCATCATCCTGGCCCATGGCCTGCGCGATCGGCTTCCCGAACTTCCGGGTCTCGCCGAAGGCTGGGGGCGCACCGTCCTGCACTGCCCCTATTGCCACGGCTACGAGGTCAAGGGCCGACCCCTGGCGGTGCTGGCCAGCTCTGCGATGGCGGCGCACCAGGCGCAGATACTCCGCGCCGACTGGAGCGATGATGTCACGCTGCTGGTGAACGGCGCGGAAGGCCTGGACATCGCTGCGCTGGAAGCTGCCGGCATAAAAATCGAACGCCGCAAGCCGGTCTCGATTGCCGGTGAGGATACGGTGCAACTGCGCCTCGCAGACGGGCCGGAGGCCGAATTTGCCGCCCTGTTCCTGGCCCCCGCCGTGGATCTGTCGGGCACGCCGGCGGAGACCCTTGGTGTCGGCCTTGCCGATGGCCCCATGGGGCCCTTCGTCCGGGTCGGCCCGATGCAACAGACCGATATTGCCGGGGTCTTCGCCGCCGGCGACCTGTCCAGCCCGATGTGGAACTTGAATTTCGCGGTTGGCGACGGCACGCGGGCCGGGATCGGCTGCCACCAGTCGCTGCTGTTCCCCGACTTCATCCAACCCTTGGAAAAAGCCGCAGCATGACCGATCCACGCCTTCCCGTGACGTTGCTGACCGGCTTCCTGGGGGCCGGGAAAACCACGCTGTTGAACGCAGTGCTGGCGGATAATTCCGCCGGGCGGATTGCCGTGATCGTCAACGAATTCGGCGAGGCCGGGCTGGATCACGACCTGATCGAATCCGTGAGTGAGGACGTGATCCTCATGCAATCCGGCTGCCTCTGCTGCTCCATCCGGGGCGATCTGTCCCAGACCATTGCCGACCTCATGGCGCGGCGCGACAGCGGCGGCACCAGTTTTGACCGGATTGTGATCGAAACCACCGGCCTTGCCGATCCGGGGCCCATCCTGCAGACGCTGACGGTCGACCCCGTTCTCGCCAGGGCCGTCCGCCTGGATGGCCTTGTCACCCTTGCCGATGCCGTCAACGGCCGCGCCACCCTGGACAGCCAGTTCGAAGCGGTGTCGCAGGCCGCGATGGCGGACCTGATCGTGCTCAGCAAGACCGATCTGGCAGCGCCCGAAGACGTCATAGTTATGGAAGAACGCCTGCGGGGGCTGAACCCGGGCGCCCGGATCCTGCACAGCGTGCGGGGCAAAGACATTTCGGATCAGCTCTGGGGGTTGAGCGGCAACAAAATCGATGCGGCCCCTGAAACCGCATTGGCCTGGGCCTCGGCACCCGCCCCCTCCAGCGATCCTTTCGCCAATCTCTCGGGCTTCGCGGCGCAGCCCGGGCCCTCCCTGCCCACAGCGCCGCATGACGCCCGGATCGGCACCGCCTCGATCGTGCTGGACGATCCGATCCCGGACGAGGTTTTCGATATCTGGCTGGACACGCTTATCGCGCTGCGCGGCCCCGATATCCTGCGGATCAAGGGGATCGTGTTTCTCACGAATATGGAAAAGCCCTTTGTCGTTCATGGTGTCCAGCATGTTTTCGAAAGGCCGGTGCCGCTGACCAACTGGACCGGCGCGGACCGACGGTCGCGGATTGTCGTCATCGCGCGCGACATATCCCGGCCCGAACTCCGGCGCAGCCTCGACATGCTGCGGGCGCGGCTTCCCCGCGACCAGGTTGCAAGCGCGGACCAGAAGGAGACGATGCGTGAGATGTGATCGACGCTTCCGCCCGGGGCTTTCGGCGAAAGATGCGACGCGGCACATGGACCCCGAATGTTCGGAGGGGGCGGCATGACCCTGCACTCCAGCATCGCGCCAGGCGCGACGGCCGGTGTGCTGATCGTGCGCGCACCGGAAGAAATGGCCGCCATCCGCTCGGCCGGGATCGGCGGGGTGATCTGGCAGCGGCGCCCGTTGGCCGGGTTCCAAAGCTGGATCGACGGTCTCGCCCCCGACCACCTCCCCAGAACCCGGACCATCCTGCGCCCCGACGCGGTGCGTGATGCGGTCGAAGCCGCCTGCGACATCGCCGGCACCCCGGACGGCCCGCAGAAGGATCTGCTGGCGGATGACATCGCCGCGCTGGCCGATATCTTCCACGCGCTGATCGGGGCGCGCTGGCTTCGCCTGCGTCTTGAGCCGGTGACCACCGATGCCTGCCGCCGGTTCCACATCGACCGCGTGCAGGCGCGGCTGGTCTGCACCTATCGCGGCACCGGCACGCAATACGGGCTGGGCGATGCCAGCGAACCGGAGGTGATCCACACGGTGCCAACCGGTTCGCCGCTGATCCTGCGCGGCACGCTCTGGCCGGCCTCTCCCGATCCGGGCCTGCTGCACCGCTCCCCGCCGATCGCGGGCAGTGGCGAAACCCGGCTGATGCTGGCGCTCGATCCGGTGGATGACCCGGAGGACGAGATTTGAGCCGCAACCTCGCAACCTCGCTGCAGCGCCGCCGCCGGGCGAACCCGATGCAGACCTATGACGCCCTGCCCGGCCCGCTGCGCGCCTGGGTGGCGCAGGCGGCGCTGCCCTGGTCGCCGGCCTCTTGCCTTCGGATCTGGCGGCGTGCCCGAGATCAGGGTGACTCGCCCGAAGCCATTCTTGCCCGGCTGGACCGGGCCGAGGCGCTTACCCTGTCGCGCGACCGGTTTTGCCACCGGCCTTGACGTTGCGGGCCGCGGCCTTCGACGGGTCCTATTTCCCTGTGGCACGGACTCACGCATAGAACGCCGGCGTATGTACCGCCACTGGTTCCGAACCAGCCCGGTACCTCAGTGATGCCCCGATCCGTGGCAGGGGCATCGGGCCGGTTGGGGCCAGGCGCCGCACCGTCCGGGTGCGGTTGTGGCGCGACGCATCCGCTGGCACCAGGCGGGCGATGCCGTCTGGTTCCTGACCTCGCGCGCGATCGCACAGCACGTCGTCCACCAAGCGGATGCCGGGATCAGCCCGGCCGTGGCCGCCGCCGCGGTTGGCCCGGCGCCGCCGACAGACCGCGCCACCGACGCAGGCATAGGCACTAACCACTGGCCGCCAAGACCTCTTTCCGCAGCAAATCCGCGGCCTCCCTCCCCATGGCCGCGGTGGACCAGAGGTCATCCGCCAATTCGGAATAGAGCCGCACCGCGTCGCGCGCGGCCGAGATCGTCGCCACCCCCTGGCGGACATTCGGGCGCGGCCCCAGGCGGAACGGGCTGACGGTAACCGTGGTCTCGGCGGGGCCGCGCAGAATGTTGAAACTCGTTGTCGGCAGGTACTCGCGCGACACGCCGATCTGGATGCCAAGCGGCGGGTGTTCGATCAGCCGGATGATCAACTCCAGTTCCCGCCGGGCCGCATCCGCAAACGCGGTGTGGCCCGGGCGATAGTCGTCCGGGCCACTCAGGCCCCAGCGGGCGAATTCCCGCAGGTCCGAGATGGATAACAGGTTGCTGATCCGCGGCCGCCGCTGCGAGAAATCGTGTTTGCGGCTGGCGAGGATCCGCATCAGCTTGCGGATCGCGGTGCGCGCGCCCGCCGGGTCGGGCTCGGATGCGGGGATCCGGTCCAGCAGCGACTGCCGCAGCATGATGTCGTATTCATCGCTTGTGAGCAGGTAGGAAACCGGGCCGAACGCCACGAAGCTCCAATCCACCTGAGCCTCGATCTGGCGCAGGCGTTCGAAATAGACGAGCGCCGTCTTGATGTATTCGACCTCGGACCCGAGCAACGCGGCAATGCTGACATTCAGCAGGTCGGCGATCCGGCGCACCATGTCGAGCCGGGCGACGCCGGCGCTTTCGAGCCGGTAGATGGTGGCGCGCGACACCCGCAGCTTGTCCGCAAGGTCCTCGGCCGAAAGACCGGCGCCGATCCGGAAGGCGCGCAGCCGTTGTCCCGTAACCCGAAGTTCTTCCAAGACAGCCTGCCTTTCGTCTCAGATCTCGTTCAAAACAGTGCGAATGCACAGATAGTGAGCGCTCATTTCCAAGCAAAACAAGCAGAAACTGCCGAGTCTCAGCAGACAAGACAAATCTCAATTTTTGAAATTGATCATGCCGCCTTTTTGGTCTGCGATGCAGGTATGTGCAAAAATGCTGCATCGTTTCGATGCCAGCCAACCCAACGAACCAACATTCGGGAGTGTATGATGAACAACACCTTCGCGCGGATACTCGGCAGCCTGGGGCTTGCCGCGCTTCCCGCCGCCGCCATGGCGGCCGAGCACCAGCTCACGGCGCTTGGCACCTTCAGCAACCAGCTGCAGAGCAGCGAAATCGAACGCCCGTTTTTCGAAGACTTGCCCGAGAAATTCGACGGACGGCTCGCGGTCGAGTTTCGGACTTCGGACGAGGTTGGGCTCAGCGGGTTCGACGCGATGCGGATGCTCAAGCTCGGCATCTTCGACGTGATGGCGATCCAGCTTGGATATGTAAGCGGCGACGAGCCCTTTGTGCTCGGACTCGATCTGCCGGGGATCGCGCCCGATCTCGAGTTGTCGCGCAAGGTCGTCGATGCCTGGCGCGACACCTTCTCGACGCGCCTTGCCGAGAAATACGATGCCACCGTCCTCGCGCTGTGGCCGTTTCCGGGCCAGGTGTTCTTCTGCAAGGGCGAGTTGACCGGCTTGTCGGACCTGAAGGGCAAGAAAGTGCGCTCTTTCACCCCGGCGATGGCGCAATTGATCGAGTATTTCGGCGGCACGCCGGTCACCATGTCGTTCTCCGAGGTGTATCCCGGCCTGCAGCGTGGCGTGGCCGATTGCGGAATCACCGCGACGCTCTCGGGCAATACCGCGAAATGGTTCGAAGTGACCGATACCATTTACCCGCTTTCGATCGGCTGGGGCATCCAGGCCCATGTGGTCAACAATGCCTTCCTCGATCAGCTCTCCGAGGCCGACCAGACCCTGCTGGTCGAATCGATGAAGCAACTTGAGGATGACATGTGGGCGCTGGCCGTTGACAGTTTTGCCGATGGCGTGAACTGCAATACCGGGCAAGGCACCTGCACCCGTGGCACGCCGGCGCAGATGAAACTGACCGAGATCCAGGAAGAAGACCTTGAGGCACTGAGAACAGCGACCCTTGAGGTTGTGCTGCCTTCCTGGGCCGAATCCTGCGACGCCGTATGGCCGGAATGTTCGGCGACCTGGAACGAGGTGGTTGGGCCGGTCGTCGGGATGCAGGTCGAATGACGTCCGCCCCGGACAGACCTTCCAGATCGCTGGAGGCGGTTCAGGCCGGCACGGACATGCTGTCCGTGCTGGCCGGCTGGGGGCTGGTTCTTCTTTCGGTCCTGATCGGAGTCGAGGTCGTGGCCCGGAAGTTACTGGGCTTCTCGATCCAGGGCGCCGATGAGATCGGCGGCTATACCCTCGCCGCGGTGTCCAGCATCGGCTTCATCGTGGCGCTGGTGAACCGTGCCCATGTGCGGATCGATCTGGCTGTCAAGCGGCTGCCGCTTGGCGCTCAGGCCTGGCTCAACATCCTGGCGCTGGGCACGTTCGGCTTGATGGCGGGCATCTTCGCCTGGCGCGCGCTTGCAGTGGTGCAGGAATCGCTGGCGATGGGGGCCCATGCCCCCACGCCGCTGCAAACCCCGCTGGTGCTGCCGCAGGCGCTTTGGGCTGCGGCCTATGTCACATTGGCGTTGGTTGCTGCACTTGGGACAATCCAGGCTGCCCGCCGCGCCGTGTCAGGGGACGCGGCCGGTGCCGCCGATACCTGGGGCATCGAAACAGCCGAAGAAGCCGCCGAAACCGAGCTTCAGGCAATGGCCGCCGACAACGCCAACGTGATCCGAAATGGTTGATCCCGCGCTGTTCTCGGCCTTCTTTGTCGCCGCCCTCGTCATCGGCGGGGCGCTGGGCCTGCACGTCGCGCTTATCATGTTCGGCATCGGACTGATCACCGCCGCGGCCACCCTGGGTCTGCCGCTCATCCTCAACATCGGCAACCTCGCCTGGGAAACGCAGAACGACTTCATCCTGGTCTCGGTGCCGCTTTTCCTGCTGATGGGCGAGGTGCTGCTGCGGAGCGGCATCAGCGAGCGCATGTATTCGGCCATTGCCGCATGGGTCGACTGGCTGCCCGGCCGACTGATTCATGCCAACATCGCCGCCAGCGCCCTTTTTGCCGCGACCTCCGGCTCGTCCATCGCAACCGCGGCCACGGTGGGCACCGTCGCCCTGCCAACCTTCCGCCAGCGGGGATATGACGAGCGGCTGGTCCTCGGTTCGATCGCCGCCGGGGGAACGCTGGGCATCCTGATCCCGCCGTCGATCAACCTCATTGTCTACGGCGCGATGACTGACACCTCGGTCGGGCGCCTGTTCGCGGCAGGGGTCGTGCCGGGGCTGGTTCTGACGCTGGCCTTCATGGCCCTGATCGCCGTGCAATGTCTCCGCCGGCCCGAGGCCGCAGGCCACGAGACCGAGACTCTGGCGCTGGCGCGGCGGATTATGCTTTTGCTGCACCTGCTGCCGCCCGCCGCGATCTTTGCCCTGATCATGGGCAGCATCTATTTCGGCTTCGCCACCCCCACCGAGGCCGCGGCGCTTGGCGTGCTTTTTGCCCTCGCGATCGCGGCCGCCTTCGGCAAGTTGAACCTTGCGATGCTGCACGCCGCCTTCCGAGCCACGGTGCGGACGACCGGGATGGTGCTCTTGATCGTGGTCGCGGCATTCTTCCTGAACTTCGTGCTGAGCGTCCTCGGCGTGCCGCAAGCCATCGCGCGCTGGATCGACGGCATGAATCTGACCGCGATGCAGACCATCTGGGTGCTGATCCTGCTGTACCTGCTGCTGGGCTGCATGCTAGAGGCGCTGTCGCTGATCGTGACAACCATCCCCATCGTCTTTCCGCTGGTGATCGGTCTGGGCTTTGACCCGGTGTGGCTGGGTATCTTCCTCACGCTGATGGCAGAGCTGGCGCTGATCACCCCGCCGGTCGGCATGAACCTCTACGTCGTTCAGGGCATCCGCGGCCCGGGCCGTGGCATCGGCGACGTGATGGTCGGCGTCATGCCCTTCGTCCTCATCCTCGGGCTGGTCACGATCCTCGTGGTCTACGTGCCCGAACTTGCCCTCTGGCTACCGGAGCAATTGTTCAAATGAAATCTTTCGACCTCGTCCTGAAGGGCGGCACCATCGTGACGCCGGAACGTGCCCGGCCCGGCGACATAGGGATCTCCGACGGCCGCATCGCCGCTGTCGGACTGCCCGGAACGCTGGGCAACGCGGCGCATGTCGAGGATGTCTCGGGCCTGCATCTTCTGCCCGGGCTCGTCGACCCGCATGTGCATTTTCGCGACCCCGGATACACCTACAAGGAGGATTGGCAGAGCGGCTCGGCCGCCGCGGCGATGGGCGGCGTGACCACCGTGCTGGACATGCCCAACACCGATCCGGCCCCGGCCACAGCCCAGGCCTTCGGCGCCAAGCGCGCCATCGCCGAGGCGGCCTCGCATGTCGATTTCGGCCTCTATGGGCTGCTCGACGAGAAGAGCCTGCCGCACCTCTCCGCCCTGGTGGACGAGGGCGCGGCGGCATTCAAATGCTTCATGTGCGACACCACCGGCGATTTGCCGTCGCCCTCGGACGGCGCAATCCTCGAGGCCTTCGAGATCCTCGCCCCCCTCGGCATTCGCACCACGGTGCATGCCGAGAATGCCTCGATCCTCGAATACCGCGCCCGCAGGCTGAAACAGGCGGGACGCACCGACGCCCATGCCCATCTTGCCGCGCGGCCCGACGTGGCCGCCGTCGAGGCGACCCACCGGGCCATCTCCTTCGCGGAATGGGCGGGAGCGCGGCTTCACATCGCGCATGAAAGCTGCGCCGCATCGCTGCCGGTGATCCGCGCCGCCAAGGCCCGCGGGGTCGAGGTGACGGCCGAGACCTGCCCGCATTACCTGTTCTTCGACGAGGCGGATCTCGAACGGCAAGGCGGTCACCTGCGGATCAATCCACCGATCCGTCGCCGGCACGATGCGGAGGCCCTGTGGCTGGCCCTGCGGGATGGCACCATAGACCTGCTGGCCACCGACCACGCCCCGCATGCCCCCGAGGAAAAGCAGGGCGAGGCCATCTGGGACGTGGCACGCGGTATCGTGGGTGTCGAAACCCAGATGCGCGTCATGCTGGCCGCCGTGGCTGACGGGCGGCTGGCGCTCTGTGACTATGTCCGGCTTGCCAGCGAGGCCCCTGCCCGCGCCTTCGGCCTCTACCCCCGCAAGGGCAGCCTGGCGCCCGGCGCGGATGCCGATATCGTCGCCGTCGATCTGTCGTGGCGCGGCGCCATCGACGCCGCCATGCTGCACTCGAAACACGCCTTCTCGGCCTGGCACGGCCATCCGGCCGCGGGCCGCGTGGTGGATGTTTACCTCCGCGGGCAGCGGATCGTCGCGGAAGGGGCGCTCGTCGGTAGGCCCGGCACCGGACGGATGATCCGCCCCGAGATGCCTGCCCCCGCTCCCCGAAATGTCGACCTGACGCTGGAGGCCGAAACCAAGCGGGCATCCCTGTGACCTCCGGCTGGCAATCTTGCTGTGTCGCCACCGGCGGCCACCAGGTGGAATACCTCTGCACAGGCAGTGGCGACCCGATGGTCTTCCTGCCGTCGATGGCGCGCTCGGCCCGGGACTTCCTTGCGGTGGGCGAGCTGATCGCGGCACGGGGCTGGCGGGCGATTGCCGTCGAACCGCGGGGCATCGGCGGCTCGACCGGGCCGCTGGAGGGCATGACGCTCTTCGACATGGCGGAAGACGTCGCCGCGGTGATCCGCGAGGTCGGCGACACCGCCATCGTGGTCGGGCACGCCTTCGGCAACTGGGTTGCGCGCGGCCTGGCGGTCCGCCATCCCGAACTTGTCCGCGCCGTAGTGCTCGCCGCCGCCTCGCGCGAGGGTGCGGTTGGCCCCGAACTGCGGCGCGCGCTCGCCGCCTGCCACGACACTGGCCTCGACCGGGCCGAGCGACTGCGCCACCTGCAACGCCTGTTCTTCGCGCCCGGTAGTGACGCCACGTGCTGGCTGGTGGGCTGGCATGCCGAGGTGGCGCCCTTCCAGCGCGCCGCCGGTGACCGAACACCCCGCGCGCTTTGGCGATCCGGCGGTCGATCCGTCCCGCTGCTCGATCTCCAGGGCGATTGCGATCCCACCTGCCCGGCGGAATTGGCAGGCCAGTATCGCAACGCCTTCGGCGCCGATCGGGTCACGGTGGCGCTGATCGCCGGAGCAAGCCACGCCATGTTCCCGGAGCACCCGGTAGAGGTCGCCGCGGCGCTGGCGGCGTTTGCAACCAAGCTGGACGCTTCGCGGGCCTCCTAGCGGACCTGTGTCGCTTAGGATCCAAGCCGGGGCTTGCCGCTTTCGTGCCGGTGCCAACTCAGCGCATGACCGACCGCTCTTCGACCAACTTCGGCTTCCGCCCAGCTCTGGCCATTCCCGCTGCTGCGGTCGGCCCTTGGCGACGGTCTCGTCCCAAATGGCCAATCTGCGGCTCGGCACCCTGCAACAAACACCGGCCAAGTAAGGCAACGCCTGACCAGCGGGCTTTCCGGCGGCAACGCTGAAATATGTGCAGCCAGTCGCGGTCGGCCGAGGTCGAGGAACGCGGTAGCGCGCTTTGCCCAGAATTGACGTGCCCGGCAACAGGCTTGAACGCCAGTGCAAGCTCACAACCCAATGGCGTGTGCAGCTCGGGTTTACCGACAATGGCACGCAGTTCTGTCGGCACCACCCGGCGGGCATGGTCGCGCCCTGCGTGGCTGACCAGGTGCCCGATCTTGCCCGCCACGGGCGCGCCATTTGCAACCGTCAAACGGACAAAACCCCTTTCCTGCAAGGGTTTTCTTTTAATTCAATGGGATAGATTGGTGCGGGTGAAGGGACTTGAACCCCCACGCCTTGCGGCGCCAGAACCTAAATCTGGTGCGTCTACCAATTCCGCCACACCCGCACGACGCGGGCCGGACCCGCATGCCGCGGCTGAATAGCAAAGGTTCATCCGGGATGCGAGCGTGAAATCGTCAGACCGCCAGCGCGCGCAGCACCTTGGGCAGTTCCTCGGGCAGATCCTCGGCGATCAGGCCCGGGCCGAAGCTGCGGGCGCATTCCACATGCAGCCAGGCGGCGGTTTCCGCCGCCATCATCGCCGAAAATCTGCGCGCCAGCAGGCCGGTGATGAACCCGGCCAGCACGTCCCCCGCCCCCGCCGTCGCCAGCCAGGGCGCAGCGCGGTCGTAATGGGCGGAGTTGACGGCACAACGACCGTCCGGTTTGGCGATCACCGTATCGGGCCCCTTGTAGAGCACCACGCATCCCGCCCGCGCCGCCGCCTCGCGGGTGGCGTCCACCTTGGAATAGGCCGGGCCCTTCGTCGGCTTTGCGTTCAGCTTTTCCGCGATGTCCGGGAACAGCCGCGCAAATTCACCGCCATGCGGGGTCAGCACGCAGCGGTCATGCAGCATCGCGAAAAGCTCCTCGGGCTGTTCAGCAAACGCGGTGAGCGCATCGGCGTCCAGCACCACCGAGCGCGCGGGGTCGCCCAACGCCACCGGCACCAACTCCCGCGCGCGCTCGGTGCCCAGCCCCGGCCCCAGGCAGAGCGCGTTGAACCGTGCATCCTCCAGCAGCTCCGCCAGCGCCGCGGCCCC
>NZ_PGTB01000381.1 GCF_002786325.1 Pseudooceanicola lipolyticus
GCGGCGCTGGTCTGCCTGCTGGCCGCCGCGGCGCCGCTGCGCGCCCAGACGCCCGAGCCGATCCTGCCCGGCTTTGCCCCGCCCGAGACGCCGACGCTGAACTTCTACGGCTCGCCCGGGCTGATCGACATGCCCACCGGCGAGATGCTGCCGGACGGGCAATTCACCGTCGGGCTGTCGAATTTCGCCGGGCAGAGCCGGCTGACCGCCACCTTCCAGGCGCTGCCCTGGCTGTCGGCCAGCTTCCGCTATAACGGCATCCGCGACTGGAATTTCGGCGGTTTCGAGGCCTATTACGACCGCGGCTTCGACATGCGGTTCCGGCTGCTGCAGGAAAGCCGGCGCTGGCCGGCGCTGGCGGTGGGGTTCCAGGATTTTGTCGGCACCGGCATCTACGGTGCCGAATATATCGTCGCCACCAAGAGTTTCGACACCCCGGCGCTGTCGCCGGGCCGCCTGCCGGGGCGGCTGAAGCTGACCGCCGGCATGGGCTGGGGCCGGCTGGGCAGCCATAACAGCTTTGGCGCCCCGTTCGGCATCGAGCGGCCGGCCTTCGTGCCCAACAGCACCGGCGGCCAGATCGAGGCCGGGCAATGGTTCCGCGGCCCGGCGGCGCTGTTTGGCGGGCTGGAATGGCGCCCCGACGACCGCTGGGGGCTGAAGCTGGAATATTCCTCGGATGCCTACCCGACCGAGACCGGGCTGACCAATGTCTTCGAGCGCCGCTCGAGCCTGAATTTCGGGGTCGAATACCAGGTCAGCGAGCGCACCCGGCTGGGCGCCTATTCGCTTTATGGCACCGGGCTGGGGGTGAGCGCGCAGTTCCAGCTGAGCCCCTATCACCCGGCGATGCCGCTGGCGGCGCCGGCGCCGCTGCCGGTCGAGCTGCGGATCCCGCGGGTGGAGAACCCGCTGGCCTGGTCCGAGGCCTGGGCCGCGCATCCCGACTCGGCGCCCAACCTGCGCGACGCGCTGGAGGGCGAGCTGGGCAAGCAGGGGA
>NZ_PGTB01000382.1 GCF_002786325.1 Pseudooceanicola lipolyticus
AGCCACCATCGATCTGCAAGTCTCGCTACGTAGCAGTGCAATAAAAAAAAGCAGCCGCAATGGCGAGCAGCACCATGGCCCTCTCCTCCACGGCCTTCGCCGGCAAGGCCGTGAACGTGCCGTCGTCGTCCGCCTTCGGCGAGGCCCGCGTGACGATGCGCAAGACGGCGGCGAAGGCCAAGCCGGCGGCGGCGTCCGGCAGCCCGTGGTACGGCCCCGACCGCGTCCTGTACCTGGGCCCCCTGTCCGGCGAGCCCCCGAGCTACCTCACCGGCGAGTTCCCCGGCGACTACGGCTGGGACACCGCCGGGCTGTCCGCCGACCCCGAGACCTTCGCCAAGAACCGCGAGCTGGAGGTGATCCACTCCCGCTGGGCCATGCTCGGCGCGCTCGGCTGCGTCTTCCCCGAGCTGCTCTCCCGCAACGGCGTCAAGTTCGGCGAGGCCGTCTGGTTCAAGGCCGGCTCCCAGATCTTCAGCGAGGGCGGGCTGGACTACCTCGGGAACCCGAGCCTCATCCACGCGCAGAGCATCCTTGCCATCTGGGCCTGCCAGGTCGTGCTCATGGGTGCCGTCGAGGGCTACCGCATTGCCGGCGGGCCGCTCGGCGAGGTCGTCGACCCGCTGTACCCTGGCGGCAGCTTCGACCCCCTCGGCCTGGCCGACGACCCCGAGGCCTTCGCCGAGCTCAAGGTGAAGGAGCTCAAGAACGGCCGCCTCGCCATGTTTTCCATGTTCGGCTTCTTCGTCCAGGCCATCGTCACCGGCAAGGGCCCGCTCGAGAACCTCGCTGACCACATCGCTGACCCAGTCAACAACAACGCATGGGCCTACGCCACCAACTTCGTCCCCGGCAAGTGAGGGAGGCGCCGCCGGTGACCTTTAGGTGTCCGGATGCATGTGAGCGCACGCTGGTTTTCGGTTTGTACCATGATGTAAACTATTGTTCAATCGCCAAGGAATAATTGTGTTCATTGTCATTATTTTTCCT
>NZ_PGTB01000383.1 GCF_002786325.1 Pseudooceanicola lipolyticus
CAAGGGCGCCGGCCCCGAGCTGGTCGAAGCGGCGCTGGCCGGGGTGGTCGAGCTGGCGGCCTGACCCGGCCGGGTCAGGCCCATTCCTCGCGCGGCAGCATGGCGGCGGTGAAGGTCAGGGCGATGACACCGCAGAGCGCGATGGCGCCCAGCATCGGCAGGGCGGTGCCGTCGAAAAACGGACCGGCCAGCACGATCATCAGCCCCCCCGCCAGCATCTGCAGCGTGCCGCCCAGCGACGAGGCGAGGCCGGCGATATCGCCGTGATCGTCCAGCGCCAGCACCATCGCGGTGGGAATCACCACGCCCAGGCAGGCATTGGCGCAGAACAGCCCGGCGATGATCAGCGGCAGGCTGGTCAGCCCGGCCAGCGCCAGTGCCAGCAGCAGCAGGGTGAACAGGCAGAAGCCGGTGGTGCCGCGCCGCACCAGCCGGCGCATCCCCATTTTTCGCCCCAGCCAGGACGCCGCCTGCGAGGCCGAGAAGAAGCCGATGGCGTTCAGCGCGAAGGCGATGGAAAAGCCGGTGGGCGACAAGCCGAATTGCTGCACATAGACAAAGGGCGCCGAGGCCAGAAACACGAAGAAGCTGGCCATGCCGAAGCCGCCCACCAGGGTCAGACCCATGAAGCGGGAATCGCCGAGCAAGACGCGCCCGCCGCGCAGCATCGAGGCAAAGCTGATCGGCACCCGTGCCGACGGCGGCAGCGTCTCCGGCTGCGCCAGCAGGGTGACCAGCGCCGCCAGCGCCCCGGTGGCGGCCAGGATCACGAAGATCATCCGCCAGCCCGACACCGCCATCACGCCGCTGCCGGCCAGCGGCGCCAGCATCGGCGAGACCGAGATCACCAGCATCACCAGCGCCATCAGCTGCGTCGCCTCGTTGCCGGTATACTGGTCGCGGACGATGGCACGCGGCACCACCATCAGCGCCGCACCGCCCAGCCCCTGCAAGGCGCGCCAACCGGCCAGCGCCTCGACGCTGG
>NZ_PGTB01000384.1 GCF_002786325.1 Pseudooceanicola lipolyticus
CGACAGCAGCGAGGCGCTGCGCGCGGTCACCGGCACCGGCGAGGCCGGCCCGACCCCGCGCGACGCGCAGCCGGCCATCGGGCTCTATCCCAATTTCGCCTGGGGGCTGGGCCCCTATTTCGAACCCTCCTATTTCGACCCGGACCAGCCGGTGCGGATGGATGTCGGGCTGGAGCTGAGCCTGGCCTATGAACCGGCGCCGGGCTGGGTGCTGGCCGGGGCCCTGCGCCACCGGCTGGCCGGCAATGTCAAGGACGGGCGGCTGTCGAACTCGATCCTGCCGCATGTGCGCACCGACCAGACGCTCTATGCCCAGGCGGCGACCACGCTGAAGAACCTCTATGCCGCCCGGCAATGGCGGCCGGGGCGCAACCTCTATGCCCGCACCTCGGCCGGCTATCTGGAAAGCATGTATGCCGGGGTGGCCGGCGAGCTGTTGTGGAAGCCGGTGTCGAGCCGGCTGGCGCTGGGGGCCGAGGCCGCCTATGTGCGCCAGCGCGCCTATGACCAGCGCCTCGGCCTGCGCGACTATTCGATCCTCACCGGCCATGCCTCGGCCTATCTGGAGATGCAGCGCGGCTATGTCGCCCAGCTGTCCGCCGGCCGCTATCTGGCCGGCGATCTGGGCGCCACCTTCAGCCTGGACCGCACCTTTGCCAATGGCTGGGCGGTGGGCGGCTTCTTCACCCTGACCGACGTGCCGGCCGAGCAGTTCGGCGAGGGCAGTTTCGACAAGGGCGTGCGCTTTTCCATCCCGGTCACCTGGTTCCTGGGCAAGCCGACGCGGCGCAGCGTCGGCCTGGGCATCCGGCCGATCCAGCGCGACGGCGGCCAGCAGCTGGAACTGCCCGGGCGGCTTTACGGGCAGGTGCGCGCCGCCCATGCCCGGGCCCTGGACGAGCAATGGGCGAGGGTCTGGGAATGAGCCGCGGCGCGATTCTTGCCGCCGCGCTGGCGCTCCTGCTGGCGCTTTC
>NZ_PGTB01000042.1 GCF_002786325.1 Pseudooceanicola lipolyticus
CGAGGCCACCGCCCGCCTGCGCGGCTGACCCCCGCGCCACGCGGCCCCGGACCTGATCCGGGGCCTCGGTTTCCGCGCCCGGCGGCAAAAAGCGCCGGGCGCACAACAGGCAGAGATCAGAAAAACGCCTGCAGCCCGGTCTGCGCCCGTCCCAGGATCAGGGCGTGCACATCATGGGTGCCTTCATAGGTGTTCACCGTCTCCAGGTTCATGGCGTGGCGGATCACCTGGAATTCCAGGCTGATGCCGTTGCCGCCATGCATGTCGCGTGCCAGCCGGGCGATATCCAGCGCCTTGCCGCAATTGTTGCGCTTGATGATCGAGATCATCTCGGGCGCCGCCTGCGCCTCGTCCATCAGCCGCCCAACCCGCAGCGCCGCCTGCAGCCCCAGCGAAATCTCGGTCTGCATGTCGGCCAGTTTCTTCTGGAACAGCTGGGTCTGCGCCAGCGGCCGGTTGAACTGTTGCCGGTCCAGCCCGTATTGCCGCGCCGCGTGCCAGCAGAACTCGGCCGCGCCCATGGCGCCCCAGGCAATGCCATAGCGGGCGCGGTTCAGACAGCCGAACGGCCCTTTCAGCCCTTCGACATTGGGCAACAGCGCGTCCTCACCCACCTCGACACCATCCATCACCACTTCACCGGTGACCGAGGCGCGCAGCGACATCTTGTTCTCGATCTTCGGCGCCGACAGGCCCTTCATGCCCTTTTCCAGCAAGAAGCCACGGATCTTGCCGCCATGCGCCTCGGATTTGGCCCAGATCACGAAGACATCGGCGATCGGCGAATTCGAGATCCACATCTTCGACCCGGTCAGCTTGTAGCCATCCGCCGTCTTCACCGCGCGGGTCTTCATCCCCGCCGGATCGCTGCCGGCATCGGGCTCGGTCAGGCCGAAGCAGCCGATATATTCCCCCGACGCAAGTTTCGGCAGGTATTTCTGCCGCTGCTCTTCCGAGCCATAGGCATAGATCGGGTACATCACCAGCGAGCTTTGCACCGACATCATCGACCGATAGCCGCTGTCGACGCGCTCGACCTCGCGGGCGACCAGGCCATAACTGACGTAACCGGCGCCGATGCCGCCATATTGCTCGGGTACGGTGACGCCCAGCAGGCCCATCTCGCCCATCTCGCGGAAGATTTCCGGCTCGACCAATTCCTTGGCATAGGCTTCGCTGACCCGGCTCTGCAGCTTTTCTTGGGCGTAGGCGCGGGCGCTGTCGGTGATCATGCGTTCGTCTTCGGTCAGCTGATCCTCCAGGCGCAGGGGATCGGCCCAGTCAAAGCGGCCCAGGTCGGGGGCGTCCTTGGGTTTCAGCGAGGGGGCGGGCGCGTTCATGGCGGAATCCTCCGATTGAATGGAATGGCCGCAACATAATCCGGCACCCCGGCAAAAAACAGCGAGACTTTCGCAATCACTTATGAGTAAACCGCATACATGAACACGCCCCGTCGCCTTTTACCCTCAATCGCCTCGCTGCGCGCGCTCGAAGCGCTCGACCGTCTGGGCAGCGCCTCGGCGGTGGCCGAGGAACTGGCGCTGACCCAGGGCGCGGTCAGCCGTCAGATCCAGGCGCTGGAAGCACAGATGGGCGTGGACCTGGTGCAGCGCAGCCGCAAGCGGCTGACCCTGACGCCCGAGGCGCAGGATTATGCGGCCGAGATCCGCCAGGCGCTGAACCGGCTGGCCAATGCGGCGTTGCGGCTACAGGCGGCGCCGGTGGGCGGCACCCTGAACCTGGCCATCCTGCCCACCTTCGGGATGCGCTGGCTGGTGCCGCGCCTGCCGGAATTCGCGCGCCTGCATCCCGAGGTGACGGTGAACATGTCAACCCGGCTGGTGCCGTTCAACTTCGCCAGCGAACCCTTCGACGCGGCGCTGCATTTCGGCAGCGGCGACTGGCCCGGCACCGGCCGGATGCTGCTGCGCCATGAATCCGTGCTGCCGGTGGCGGCGCCGTCGCTGCTGCCCGCCGGCCCGCCCGCCGATCCCCGCGCGCTGCTGAAACTGCCGTTGCTGCATATCCAGACCCGCCCGCGCGCCTGGGCCGACTGGTTCGCCGCCCAGGGCGTTGCCGTCGACCGGCCGGTGCCCGGCACCATCCACGACCAGTTCTCGACCATCACCCAGGCGGCGCTGCACGGGCTGGGCGTGGCGCTGATGCCCGACTATCTGGTCGAACAGGACATCGCCACCGGCCGCCTGATGCCTGCCTATGGCACCCCGGTCGAGGCCAGCGGCGCCTATTACCTGATCTGGCCGCTGGACCACGCCCGCAACCCCTCGCTCACCGCGTTCCGCGACTGGCTCGCCACCAAGGCCCAGCCCGAAGACCCGCTGCCGCGCTGATCTGTTCTTTCGGCGTGTAGACCCGAGCGCAGCCCACGAGGGACCGGGCTGCGCCCGGATCAGCCCAGCGCGTAGCCGGCGCCGCGCACCGTGCGCACCGGGTCGGCGCCGCCATATTGGGTCAGCGACTTGCGCAGCCGGCCGATATGCACGTCCACGGTGCGGGTATCGACATAGATATCGCGGCCCCAGACCCGGTCCAGCAGTTGCTCGCGCGACCACACCCGGCCAGGTTTTTCCATGAAGGTCGACAGCAGGCGAAACTCGGTCGGTCCCAGCTTCAGCGGCTGGTCCGAACGGCTGACCTTATGCGTCTCGGCATCCAGCACGATATCGTCATATTCCAGCCGCAGCCCCACCGTGGCCGGGCGCACCCGGCGCAGCTGCGAGCGCACCCGCGCCATCAGCTCGATCACCGAATAGGGTTTGACCACGTAGTCATCCGCCCCGGTCTCGAGGCCGCGCACCTTATCCACCTCTTCCGAACGCGCCGACAGCATGATGATCGGGATGCCGCGCGTTTCGGGTCGGATTTTCAGCCGCCGGCAGACCTCGATCCCCGACAGTGCCGGCATCATCCAGTCCAGCACGATGATATCGGGCATGTCCTCGTCCACCAGCAGCAATGCCTCGTCGCCGCTGGCGGCCTTGCTCACCCGGAACCCTTCGGCCTCCAGGTTATAGGCCAGCACCTCGCGTTGCGCCGGTTCATCCTCGACCACCAGGACAGTGGGTTGATTCACGCTCATGTCTTACTTTCCCGGAATTGCCGTTTCCGATGTGGTATCCGCCTTCGGACGTGCCTCTTCGGGGTAGTCACCGGTCACCAGATAAACCACCTGTTCGCCGATCGAAGTGGCGTGGTCGCCCATGCGCTCGATGTTCTTGGCGATGAAATGCAGATGCATGCAGGGCGTGATGTTGCGCGGGTCTTCCATCATGAAGGTCAGGAATTCGCGGAACAGCGCGTTGTACATCTGGTCCACCTCGCGATCCTGCAGGATCACGTCATTGGCCAGTTCGGCGTCGCGCTGAATATAGGCGTCCAGCACGTTTTTAAGCATCAGTTCCACCTCGCGCGCCATCCGGCGCAGCGCGGCGGCGCTGTCGCTGACCGCGCTCATCTGGCTCAGAACCCCGGTGCGCTTGGCGATGTTCTTGGCGTAATCGCCGATGCGTTCCAGGTTGTTGCTGATCTTCAGCACGCTCAGCACCAGCCGCAGGTCCACCGCCGTCGGCGCGCGCAGCGCGATCAGCCGGGCGGTTTCCTCGTTGATCAGCTCTTCCAGCCCGTCGATGGCCTTGTCGCCGGCGCGGACCTGCTCGGCCAGTTCCTCGTCGCGGGTTTCCAGCGACAGCGCGGCGTTGCGGATGGCGGCCTCGACCAGCCCACCCATCTTCATGATCCGCGCCTGGATGGCTTCGAGATCGCGGTCGAAGGCAGAGGCGATATGTTGATCCGTCATGGTCCTATGTCCTGTCTCAGCCGATGCGGCCGGTGATATAGCTTTCGGTCCGGGGATCTTCGGGATTGGTGAAGATCTGTCCGGTCTCGCCGAACTCGACCAGGTTTCCGAGGTGGAAAAAGGCGGTTTTCTGGCTCACCCGCGCGGCCTGCTGCATCGAGTGAGTGACGATCACCACCGAGTAGTTCTCGCGCAGCTCGTCGATCAGTTCTTCAACCTGCGCCGTAGCAATCGGGTCCAGCGCCGAACAGGGCTCGTCCATCAGCAGGACTTCCGGCTCGGTGGCCACCGCGCGGGCGATGCACAGACGCTGCTGCTGCCCGCCCGACAGACCGGTGCCCGGCGCGTGCAGCCGGTCCTTCACCTCGTCCCAGATCGCACCGCGGCGCAGCGACTTCTCGACGATCTCGTCCAGATCCGCCTTGCTCTTGGCCAGGCCGTGAATGCGCGGACCATAGGCGATGTTGTCATAGATCGACTTGGGGAACGGGTTCGGCTTCTGGAACACCATGCCCACCTTGGCGCGCAGTTGCACCGGATCGACCTTCTTGTCGTAGATATCCTCGCCATCCAGCAGGATCTCGCCCTGGACCCGGCAGATATCGATGGTGTCGTTCATGCGATTCAGGCAGCGCAGGAACGTCGACTTGCCGCAGCCCGACGGGCCGATAAAGGCGGTGACGGTCTTGTCCTCGATCCTGACATTCACGTCCTTGATGGCGTGCGTGTCGCCGTAAAAGACCTGCACGCCGGTTGCGGCAATCTTGATGTCCTTGCTGTCCACGGCCCTCTCCACGGCGGTCATGTCATTCATCGTGTTTACCCCTCTTACCAGCGGCGTTCAAAGCGGCGGCGCAGAATCACGGCCACCGTGTTCATGGTGATGAGAACCACCAGCAGAATGATGATCCCGCCCCAGGCCCGTTCATAATAGGCCGGATCGGCCCGTTTCGCCCATTCATAGATCTGCGCCGGCATCGCCGAGTTCGGCGACAGGAACCCGGCCGCGATGCCGTCAGGAACGTTCGAGGCGATATAGCCGACCATGCCGATCAGCAGCAGCGGCGCGGTTTCGCCCAGCGCCTGCGCCAGCCCGATGATGGTGCCGGTCAGGATCCCCGGCGCCGCCAGCGGCAGCACATGGTGGAACACCGCCTGCATCTTCGACGCGCCCACGCCCAGCGCCGCATCGCGGATCGACGGCGGCACCGCCTTCAGCGAGGCACGGGTCGAGATGATGATCGTCGGCAGGGTCATCAGCGTCAGCACCAGACCGCCGACCAGGGGCGCCGATTGCGGCAGGCCGGCAAACTGGATGAACACCGCCAGGCCCAGGATCCCGAACACGATGGACGGCACCGCCGCCAGGTTCGAAATATTGACCTCGATCAGGTCGGTCCAGCGGTTCTTGGGCGCGAATTCCTCCAGGTAGATCGACGCCGCCACCCCGATCGGCAGCGTCAACACCAGCACCACGAACATCATGAACAGCGAGCCCAGCATCGACACCCCAAGCCCGGCCTGTTCCGGTCGGCTCTCCGAGGCGTCGGCACCGAAGATGAACGACCAGTTGAAGCTCCGCTTCAACAGCCCCGCCTCCTGCATCGCATCGGCGATGTCCAGATGTTCGGCATCCAGGTTCTTGTCGCGTGCCAGCGCCTCGCGCGTCACCCGTCCCTTGAAATACCCATCGACACGCGACGAGGCGAGCAGCGTGAATTCAACGGTGCTGCCGATCTGCTCGGGATTGGCCAGAACATAGTCGCGGATCTGTGCCGGCGCCGAGGCCGAGATCATGTCGCGCAGGTCCTTGTCTTTTTCAAAAGGCGACTCGATGCCGGCCTCGTCCAGCGCCCGCGCCAGCGCGGTATCGATCAGCGGCGCATAGCCAAAGGTCGACACCTTGCGCAGGTCGGCCGGGTCGCGGTTGCCGTTCTTGTCCAGCTTTGCTTCGGTCAGCTCGATCGGAACCGACACGAAGGTCTGGGTAAAGGCCGGCACGCCGTTGCGGATGATCGCGTAAAGTAGCGCGGCCAGGAAGATCAGGCCGATCGAGATCGCGATGATGCCATAGACCTTGAAACGGCCTTCCGCGGCGTTTCGGCTGCGCGTCCGGGCATCCAGCGCATAGAGCGAGGATTTGCGCCCGCCGGCGGAAATCGGTCCAGGATTGGTTGCGTCGGTCATTCGTATTGCTCCCGGTATTTCCGCACGATCCACAGCGCCAGAAAGTTAAGGGCCAGGGTGATGACGAACAGCGTCATCCCCAGGGCAAAGGCCACCAGCGCCTCAGCCGAGGCAAAATCGGCATCGCCGGTCAGCTGGCTGACAATCTTGGCGGTGACCGTGGTCATCGCCTCGAACGGGTTCATCGACAGCCGCGCAGCCGCCCCGGCACCCAGCACCACGATCATCGTCTCGCCGATGGCGCGCGAGGCGGCCAGCAGCACGGCGCCGACGATCCCCGGCAACGCCGCGGGCAGCACCACCTGGCGAATGGTTTCCGAATGCGTCGCGCCCAGCCCCAGCGAGCCGTCGCGCATCGCCTGCGGCACCGCGTTGATGATGTCATCGGACAGCGAACTGACAAACGGGATCAGCATGATGCCCATGACCAGCCCGGCGGTCATCACCGCCGTGCCGCCGCCCATCCAGCCGACGCCCAGCAGCCCGCCATCGCCGAAGACCGAAACCAGAAGCGGCCCCACGGTCAACAGCGCGAACAGGCCGTAGACGATGGTGGGGATACCGGCCAGCACCTCCAGCAGCGGCTTGGCCACACCACGGACCAGCGGCGAGGCATATTCCGACAGGTAGATCGCGGCGAACAACCCGATGGGCACCGCCACGGCCAGCGCGATCAGCGAGATATAGAGCGTGCCCCAGAACAGCGGCAGCACCCCAAGTTCCGAAGCGCCGCCGCGGCCGGAAAAGCTGGGCGCCCAGTTCAGACCGAAGAAAAAGTCGGCGGCCGGGTACAGTTTGAAGAATTCGACGGTGTTGAAGATCAGCGACAGCACGATGCCCAACGTGGTCAGGATCGCAATCGACGCGGCGCCGATCAACAGCAGCAACACCACGGTTTCCACCGTGTTGCGGGCGCGGAACTCCTTGTTGGTGCGTGAAATCGCCAGGGCCAGCCCGGCCACCGCGATGATCAGCACCAGGATGTTGCGCACCCACAGACCGGTGCCGCTTTGCGAACGGTATTCCTGCGCCGCGGCCAGCGTGCTGGGCCCCACGTCCGAGCCCAGCGCGACGCCGACCTCGCCCAGCCGCTCGCGGATATTGGTGGCATCGGCGTTCAGACCGGCAACCGCCTCGTTGCTCATCACGCCCTGGGCCACTGCCAGGTTCAGCCCCTCGGCCACCCGGCGCACATCCGACATGATCAGGCTCAGCTCGCCGCTGCCGGTATAGCTGTCGGCGGGGATCATGCCCTGCACGTTGCTTTCGATGACAACCGGCTGAACAATCAGCCAGATCGCCAGCAGCAGAAGCGACGGCACCAGCACGAACAGCGCGGCGTTGATGCCGTAATAATTCGGCAGCGAATGCAGATGGCGGCTGTCACCGCCGGCCGAAGCCAGGGCGCGGCCGCGTCCCACCACATAGCCCGCAACGGCCAGTGCAAGGACAATCAAGAATAGCCAGGTGGCCGACATCGGATTCCCCTACCCGAAAAACTGTCTTGGGGCCTCGGGCGCATGGCGGCGCCTTGGCCAGAAAAACGGCGCGCCAACAGGGCGCGCCGTTCCGCAACTTGTCGCCGCTTACGAGGACGAGCCCATGGTCTTTTCGTCGGCCACGGCGCTTTGGGTTTCGCCCAGCTCCGGATCCGACACCAGGCCGTATTCGGCCAGCGGGCCATCGGGGCCGGCCATGTCGTCGGAGACGAAGAATTCAGCGAATTCCTTCAGGCCGGGGATCACGCCGATATGCGCTTTCTTGATGTAGAAGAACAGCGGGCGCGACACCGGGTATTCACCCGAGGCGATGGTTTCGGTGGCCGGCTCAACACCCGACATGGTCGCCACTTTCAGCTTGTCGGTGTTGTTTTCGTAGAAGGCCAGGCCGAACACGCCGATGCCGTCCTTGTTGGCGTCGATGCGGGCCAGGGTCTCGGTATAGTCGCCATCGATATCGACCGATTTGCCATCGGTGCGCACGGCAATGCAGGCATCCTCGGCATCGTCTTCCGACATGCCGCTTTCGATCATCGCGGCCAGCGCGCCGGTTTCTTCACAGCCCACGGCCAGGACCTTTTCCTCGAACACTTCACGGGTGCCGTGCTTGGTGCCGGGGATGAAGGCGTTGATTTCGGCGTCGGGCAGTTCGCCGTTGAACTCGGCCCAGCTGTTATACGGGTTGTCGACGATGGCGCCGTCCACCAGCACCTTGGCACCCAAGGCGTTGAACAGGTCGGCCGGCTCAAACGCGGTGTAGTCCGGGCCGTCGATCTGGCTGGCGAAGACGATCCCGTCATAGCCGATGCGCACTTCGATGATGTCGGTCACGCCAGCTTCGGCACAGGCCTGAACCTCTTTCTCGCGGATCGCGCGCGAGGCGTTGGCGATATCGATGGTGTTCTCGCCGACGCCTTCGCAGAAACGCTTGAGGCCAGCCGAGGAGCCGCCCGATTCAACCACGGGTGTCGGGAAGTCGAAGTTTTCGCCAAAGGCTTCGGCGACGATGGACGCATAGGGCAGCACGGTGCTCGACCCGGCGACCTGCACCTGGTCACGGGCGGCGGCAACGGTTGCGGACATGGCGGCGATGGCCAGCCCGGATGCGGTCATTTTTGCAAACGACATCAGTGTCTCCTGGTTCGGAATATTTTGGATCACCCCCATGATGATCTTGGCCCCGCAGCTATAGGGGACGTGCAATGGTTTTGTGACAGGTATGTAACGCTTTTATGACAGTGTCGGATTCTGCCCCGACCCCCGGTTTTCAACGCTCTCGCCGCTGGCGTTCACCCGTGGTTTTTTGCCCGTGGCACAGGCACTTGCTCGCGAAAGATCGGGGAGAGGAAAATCAACGGCAATCGCCCCCGGCCACGGCCGAAGATTATCCGCTCGCACCCGCCGAAGGCAGAATCACCGTGAATGTCGCGCCCTCGCCCAGCGTGCTTTCCACCCGCAGCCGGCCGCGATGACGGTTGACGATATGCTTGACGATGGCCAGGCCCAGACCGGTGCCGCCCAGTTGCCGGCTGCGATGGCTGTCGGCGCGGTAGAACCGTTCGGTCAGGCGCGGCAGGTGCATCGGGTCGATCCCCGGCCCGCGGTCGATCACCTGCACCCGCACCGCCGGCGCACGCAATGCCGGGTCACGCTCGGAGACCGTCACAATCACGTTCACCGCGCCGCCCGAGCCGCCGTATTTGATCGCGTTCTCGATCAGGTTGGTGAACACCTGCCGCAGCTGGTCCGCATCGCCGGGAATGATCACCGCCGCCTCGGGCTTGTCGAACCAAAAGGCCACCCCGGCCTCCTCGGCCAGCGGCCGCAGCGAATTCAGCACCGAGCCCAGCTGCCCGCTCAGATCGACCTCTTCGCGCGGGCGCACCCGCTCTTCCCCCTCGACCCGGCTCAGCGACAGCAGGTCGCCGACCAGCCGGTTCATCCGCCCCGCCTCGTCCTGCATGATCGCCAGGAACCGGTCGCGTGCGGCGGCGTCATCGCTGGCCGCACCGCGCAACGTTTCGATAAAGCCGATCAGCGCGGTCAGCGGGGTGCGCAGCTCGTGGCTGACATTGGCGACAAAGTCGCGGCGCATCTGGCCGGCCTGTTCCAGGTGGGTCACATCCTGAAAGCTGACCAGCATCACCCGCGATTGCGGCACCATCCGACAGTAGACGTCAAAGGACGCGTCTTGCGCACCATCATTGGTGAGATAGCGCGCCTGGCGCGGACGCAGGTCGCGCAGGGTCGCCTCGATCGCCTCGGCCAGATCGGGCTGACGCAGGATCGTGGTGAAATGCCGCCCGACGATCTGCTGACCCAGCAGCGTCCGGGCATCGGCATTGGCGGCGATGATGCGTTCGCCCAGGTCGACCACCAGCGCCGGGATCGGCACCGCGGCCAGCATGTCGGCAATCGAGGGGCCGCTCACAGCCGGGCCCTCGTCAGGCCGCCGGAACGGCCGCCGCGACCGCCCCGGTGAACACGTCCAGCAATGCCGCGGGCTCTTCCAGCCCCACCGAGACGCGGAAAAACCCCTCTGACAGGCCCAGCGCCGCGCGGTCCTCGGGCGTCAGCGCCCGGTGCGAGGACGAGGCCGGATGCGACAGCGTGGTGCCCACGTCGCCCAAGGTCGGTGCAAAACTCAGCCCCTCGGCGGCGCGGGTAAAGGCATTGGCCGCCTGGCGCCCGCCCTTCAGCTCGAAGCTCACCATGTTGCAGCCCTGCCCGCCCAGCAGCGCCTGCGCCCGGGCGGCATCGGGATGATCGGCGCGCAGCGGGTAGATCACCCGCGCCACCCCCGGCAGCCCCGCCAGGTGATCGGCCAGTTGCGCGGCGCTGGCCTGCGCCCGGTCAAAGCGCAGCGGAAAGGTCAGCATCCCGCGTTCCGCCAGCCAGCAGTCGAACGGGCTGGGTGTCAGCCCGGTGGTCACCGAAAACACCCGCAGCCGGTCGTTCAGCGCCGGGTCGCGCGCCACGGCATAGCCCAGCATCACGTCGGAATGGCCCGCCAGCAGCTTGGTGATCGAATGGATCACGATATCGGCGCCATGCTCGAACGGGCGAAAGCCGCGCGGCGTGGTGAAGGTGTTGTCGACCACGAACAGCAGGCCCCGTTCCCGGCACAGCGCCGCCAGCCCGGCAATATCGGCCACCCGCAGCGTCGGGTTCGACACTACCTCGACCAGCACCATCCGGGTTTCGGGCCGGAGCGCCGCCCGCACCGCCGCCACATCGCCGGGATCGGCCAGCGAGGTGGCGATGCCCAGGCGCGGCAGATCCTCCTTCATCATCCGCAGCGACCGGCCATACAGCTGGTTGCCGCCAATCACGTGATCGCCTGATTTCAACAGCCCCAGCAGGACCGCCGACACCGCGCCCATGCCCGACCCGGTGACAACCCCGCCCTCGGCGCCTTCCAGCGCGTCCAGGGTCGCGGCCACCACGTCGGCATTCGGATGCCCTTCGCGCGAATAGGTATAGCCGTGCACACGCCCTTCATACTGGTCGTCCAGCGCATCGGGCGTTTCGCTTGCATACACCACCGAGGGCGACAGCGGCGTGGTCACCGGGTGGCTGGCACTGCCGGGCAGCGGAAAGGGCCGCATCAGCGAGCCGCGCGCGTTTCTCATGGTCGGGATCCTTCGATTGGCTTCGGCCCCGAGGTTTAGGGCGCGATTCCCGGCGAGACAAGCCACCGCGCGCGCCGCCACTTTCGCTGCCACACCACCGGCAGCCTTCGTCACATCCCCGAAACGAACCGGGCCGGCGCCTTCCCATGGAAGATGCCGGCCCGTTTGTTCTTGTAACGACCTCAGCGTGTTCAGCGCACCAATTGATGTATCACATCAACTTGGCCTGCCGCCCTGCTGCGCCGGTCGGCTTAGCCGACCAGTTCGAGGCCCGAGAAGAAATAGGCGATCTCGACCGCGGCGGTTTCCGGCGCGTCCGACCCGTGGACCGAGTTTTCACCGACGCTTTCGGCAAATTCGGCGCGGATGGTGCCCGGCGCGGCATCGGCTGGGTTGGTGGCGCCCATGATTTCGCGGTTCTTGGCGATGGCGTTTTCGCCTTCCAGCACCTGCACCACAACCGGAGCCGAGGACATGAATTCGCACAGTTCATCATAGAACGGGCGTTCCTTGTGCACCTCGTAGAACACGCCGGCCTGTTCCTTGGTCATGTGGATCCGCTTCTGCGCGACGATGCGCAGACCGGCCTCTTCGAACTTGGCATTGATCTTGCCGGTCAGGTTGCGGCGGGTGGCGTCGGGCTTGATGATCGAAAACGTGCGTTCCAGTGCCATTTGGGCATCTCCGTGCGTTGCGGGCCGGCGGCCCCTTGGCCCCGTCCAGATGAAATCGGCGCCCGGTTAGCATGGGCCATGCGCTTTGGAAAGGGTGCAGTCGGCGGTCTGACGGGCATTTGCTGCATTGCAATATCGCCAACGGCGACGATGGCTTTCCTGCCCCCGGCGACTCTGCTAGAGCGCGCGAATGTTGCGGATCGAAAACATCACCTACGCGGTCGAAGGCCGCCCCCTGTTCGACGGCGCCTCGGCGGCAATCCCGACCGGCCACAAGGTCGGGCTTGTGGGCCGCAACGGCACCGGCAAGACCACGCTGTTCCGCCTGATCCGGGGCGAACTGGCGCTGGAATCGGGCGCCATTACCCTGCCCAGCCGCGCGCGCATCGGCGGCGTCGCGCAAGAGGTGCCCTCGTCTTCGGTGTCGCTGATCGACACCGTGCTGGCCGCCGATACCGAACGTGCGGCGCTGCTGGCCGAAGCCGACACCACCAGCGACCCCGCCCGGATTGCCGAGGTCCAGACCCGTCTGGCCGATATCGACGCCTGGTCGGCCGAGGCGCGCGCCGCCTCGATCCTCAAGGGCCTGGGCTTTGACGACGAGGAACAGCAGCGCCCCTGTTCGGCCTATTCCGGCGGCTGGCGGATGCGGGTGGCGCTGGCGGCGGTGTTGTTTGCCCAGCCCGACCTGCTGTTGCTGGACGAACCGACCAACTATCTCGATCTCGAAGGCGCGCTGTGGCTGGAAAGCTACCTGGCGAAATACCCCCATACCGTGGTGGTGATCAGCCATGACCGCGGCCTGCTGAACCGGGCGGTGGGGGCGATCCTGCACCTGGAAGACCGCAAGCTGACGCTGTACCAGGGCAATTACGACAAATTCGCCGAGACCCGCGCCGCCCGTCTGGCCGTGGCCGAGGCCGAGATGAAAAAGCAGGAGGCGCGCCGCGCCCATCTGCAAAGCTTTGTCGACCGCTTCCGCGCCAAGGCGTCCAAGGCGGTGCAGGCCCAGTCGCGCCTGAAGATGATCGCCAAGCTGAAACCGATCAACACGCCGCAAGAGGCGGCGCTGCGCGCCTTTTCCTTCCCGGAACCGGAGGAAATGTCGCCGCCGATCATCGCCATCGAGGATGGCGCCACCGGCTATGAGGGCAAGCCGGTGCTGCAACGGCTGAACCTGCGCATCGACCAGGATGACCGCATCGCGCTGCTGGGCCGCAACGGCCAGGGCAAATCGACGCTGGCCAAACTGCTGTCAGACCGGCTGCCGCTGATGACCGGCAAGATGGTGCGCTCGTCCAAGCTGCGCATCGGCTATTTCGCCCAGCACCAGGTCGACGAGCTGCATATCGACGAAACCCCGCTGGATCACCTGCGTCGCCTGCGCCCGGCGGAATCCCCGTCACGCTGGCGCGCGCGGCTGGCCGGCTTCGGCCTGGGCGCGGCGCAGGCCGATACCGAGGTCGGCCGCCTGTCCGGCGGGCAAAAGGCGCGGCTGTCGTTGCTGCTCGCCACCATCGACGCGCCGCATATGCTGATCCTGGACGAACCGACCAACCACCTGGATATTGAAAGCCGCGAGGCCCTAGTCGAGGCGCTGACCGAATATACCGGCGCGGTGATCCTGGTCAGCCACGACATGCATTTGCTGAGCCTGGTGGCCGACCGGCTGTGGCTGGTTTCGGGCGGATCGGTCAAACCCTACGAGGACGACCTGGACGCCTATCGCGCGATGCTGCTCGCGCCGCCCAAGGCCGCACCCAAGGCCGAGGCGCCAAAGCCCAAACGCCCCTCGCGCGAGGCGCTGATGGCGCTGCGGGCCGATGTCAGGAAAGGCGAGCAGCGCATCGAGAAGCTGAACGAAATGCGCGACAAGCTGGCGACCAAGCTGGCCGATCCGACGCTGTATGAAGATCAGCGCAAGGGCGAAATCGAGGTCTGGCAGAAGAAATATGCCGAGGTGATGGACGGGCTCGACCGCGCCGAATCGCTGTGGCTGACCGCGGTTGAGAAATTGGAAGCCGCCGAGGGCCAAATCTCCTAATTCCCGCCAATTCCGAAACCCTTTAAAGAATCTATAGCTAATTGGAATTAAACGAGTCATCCTCCCCTCATTCTTTTTGATTATTGGGAGCGGGCTATGTCGCCAACCGACAGCTTGTCGGTTGATTACGCCAAGGGGGCTCAGCGGGAATATAGGGACCAAGCAACTCTGCTTGCCTCGGCTGCAATTGCGGTCGCGCTGGCGGCCTTGATCCTTGGCTGGACCGGCGGGATCGATTTTTTTGTGCGGATTCATCCGGATTATCCCGCGATGGTGCCGGAAACCGCGCTGAGCATTCTTCTGGGCGGTCTCGGCACCCTAAGCCTGTTCCGCACTGGCCGCGACTGGCTGCCCCAGCTCTGCGGCCTGCTGATCGCAGGCATCGTGGCTGTCGCCCTGCTGTCCCCGATCAGCCTCGAACGGTTGCAGAACGATGACGACATGTCGATTGCCAGCCTGCTTGGCTGCCTTACCGTCGCCGTCAGCCTTTTTCTGGCACCATACTCTGTGCGCGATGACAGCATCCTGCTGCCCTCCCTGGCCTCGCTGGGGCTGGCGGTGGTGACGATCCCGATCCTGGGCTACCTGTTCAACGCCCAGGCGATGTTCGCCAACCCGATCTATACCGCAATGGCGCTGCACACCGCGATCAGTCTGCTGTGCCTGATCGTCGCCCTGCTTTTGTTGCAGCCGCGTCAAGGCTGGGTCGGCATCATCCTGGCCCCCGAACCCGGCAGCCAGCTGCTGCGCCGGCTGCTGCCGCTGTTTCTGGTCGGCCCACCGGTTCTGTGCATGCTGACGCTGTACGCCACCCATCTGGAACTGGTATCGCCCGATTTCCGGCTGGCGCTGCTGGCCTTCGCGATGATCGTGCTGGCCGGCACCTCGGCGATCTATTTCGCCCACCGGGTCAACCTCTCCGAACGCCGCACGCGCGAGACCGAACTGTCCTTCCTGGAAAGCGAACGCACCCGGCAGGCCACTGAACTGGCGATGGTGCGCACTCAGAAGGTCGAGGCGCTGGGCCAGCTGGTCGGCGGCGTCGCGCATGATTTCAACAACACGTTGACAGTGATCCTGGGCAACCTGGAACTGCTGGCCGAGGATCCCGAGAACAAAAACAACGGCAGCGGCGTGGCAGAGGCCATCGACGCCGCCAACCACGCCGCCGGGCTGACCCGCCAGTTGCTGGCCTATGGCCGCAAATCGCGGCTGGAACCCGAACCGCATGTGCTCGACGACCTGGTCAAATCCAGCCTGGTGATGTTCCGCCGCATCTGCCCGGCCAATATCGCCGTCACCACCCGGCTGAGCTCGCCCCGCGCCATCGCCCAGATCGACAGCGGCAACTTCCAGCAGGCGCTGCTGAACCTGCTGATCAACGCCCGCGACGCCCAGCCCCAGGGCGGCCGGATCAACGTGACCAGCGATCTGGCCAGCGTCGATTCCGATCACCTGACCGGCTTTGCCGATGAGATCCGGATGACTCAGGGCACCTATGTCACCGTCACCGTCGCCGACGATGGTCAGGGCATGGACGCCGCCACCCTGGCCCGCGCGACCGAGCCGTTTTTCACCACCAAGGAGGCCGGCGAAGGCTCGGGCCTGGGCCTGTCGATGGTGTCGGGATTTTGCCACCAGTCCGGCGGCGGTCTGCGGATCGGAAGCGCGCCGGGCAACGGCACCACCATAACCATGTATTTCCCGCTGACCGGGCTGATGGCGCCCCAGACCATCCCCGAACCCGATCTGTCGCAGGCGCCGCCCGCCGCGGGCGCCTTTATCCTGGTGGTCGATGATGAAGAGGCGGTGACCCGCGTGATCGCCCGCCAGTTGCAGGGCGACGGACACAAGGTCACGGTTGCCTTCAACGCCGATCAGGCGCTGGAACGACTGGCCCAAAGCGAAACGCCATTCGACCTGGTGATCACCGACCTGGTGATGCCCGGCCCGATCCAGGGCCATGACCTGGCACGCCGGGTGATCGAGGCCTATCCCTCCACCAAGGTGATCCTGTCCTCGGGCTATGAATCGGAAAACCAGCGCCAGCAAATCCCCTGGGCGGCGAAACTGCCCTTCCTACAGAAACCGGTCAGCCGCGCCACCCTGCGCCGGGTCGTGACCGAAACGCTCAGGCAGCCGCCGAACGGCGCCTAGACGTCTTGGCAAGCCCCCACGCCGCGTGGTCCTATGCCCCGGCACAACCACCGGGACCACATGGACTGGACCTTTGTCATCACCGCCTTCGTCACCATGTTCGTGGTGATCGACCCGCCGGGGCTGGCGCCGCTGTTCGTGGCGCTGACCCAGGGCCTGCCGGCCCAGGCCCGGCGCGCCATCGCCCTGCGCGCCTGCATCACCGCCACCTGCGTGCTGGCGGTGTTCGCCCTGTTCGGCGAGGCGGTGCTGAACTTTGTCGGCATCTCGATGCCCGCCTTCCGGGTTGCCGGCGGCATCCTGCTGTTCCTGACCGCGCTGGACATGCTGTTCGAACGCCGCACCAAGCGGCGCGAGGACCGCGCCGAAACCGACGACCACCACGACCCCTCGGTGTTTCCGCTGGGCATCCCGCTGATCGCCGGACCCGGCGCCATCGCCTCGATCATCCTGCTGGCCGGACAGCGTCCGGGGCTCGAGGGGCTGACCATCGCCTTCGCCGTGACCCTGGCGGTGATCCTGCTGGCGCTGCTGCTGTTCCTGGCCAGCAGCCTGCTGGAACGCCTGCTGGGCCGTACCGGCATCAACGTGGTCACCCGGCTGCTGGGCATGTTGCTGGCGGCGCTGTCGGTGCAATTCGTGCTGGACGGGCTGCGCGACTTCGGCTTCGCCCCCTGACGCATTGGCGCAGGCGCCGCGCCTCCCTATATCTTGAGGGCAGACCAAAGGACCCGCCCCGATGAATCCGGACCAGATTGCCAGCTTTCTCTATCTCGCCCTGCTCGGCGCGGCGCTGGTGTTCTGGTATGTGGTGAACAACCGCCGCTCGATGAACAAGATGGTACAGCAGGCGGCGCTTTGGGTGCTGATCTTCATCGGCGTGATCGCCGCGGTCGGACTGTGGGGCGATATCCGCCAGGCCAGCACCTTCAGCCACAGTGTCAGCGCCGAGACCGGCGAAATCACCGTGCCGCGAGCGCCCGACGGGCATTATTACCTGACGCTCGACATCAACGACCGGCCGGTGCGCTTTGTCATCGACACTGGCGCAACCGACATGGTGCTGACCCGCGCGGATGCCGAAAAGGTCGGGATCGACCTGGACAACACCCAGTTCCTCGGCCGCGCGCAGACCGCCAATGGCCAGGTCAAGGTGGCGACGGTCTATCTCGATACCGTCCGCATCGGCGACGTGACCGATCGCGACCTGCGCGCCTCGGTCAATGATGGCGAAATGCGCAATTCGCTGCTGGGAATGACCTATCTCCAGCGCTTCGACCGGATCGAGATCTCGGGCGGCAAACTGGTGCTGGCGCGCTGAGCCGCGGCAGGCTCAGACCCCATGGCATTCCGCGAATTTCTTTCTAGACTGCCCCTCGCATCGCGACGGGAGAACGCAGCATGGAATTGAACCTGAAGGACCGGCACGTATTGGTGACCGGCGCGTCCAAGGGCATTGGCCTGGCCATCGCCGGCGAATTCGCCCGCGAAGGCGCACGCGTCACCCTGGTGGCCCGCCGCACCGAGGTGCTGGAACAGGAGGCCGCGCGCCTGACCGCCGAAACCGGCGCCCGCGTCGACAGCGTGACCGCCGATCTCTCTGCGGATGCGGGCCGCGAGGCGCTGTTCGCCGCCTGCCCCGATATCGACATCCTGGTCAACAATGCCGGCGCCATCCAGCGCGGCTCGCTGGACGAGATGAGCCTGGCAGACTGGCGCAGCGGCTTCGACCTCAAGGTCTGGGGCTATATCCACCTGTGCAAGCTGTACGTGCCGCAGATGCAGCAGCGCCAATCCGGAACGGTGATCAACATCATCGGCCTGGGCGGGCGCGCGGTGCGCCCCGATTATATCGTCGGCGCCGCGGGCAATGCCGCGCTGATCGGCTTCACCAATGCGCTGGGCGCCGGCACCACCGCCGACAATGTGCGGGTCTTCGGGATCAACCCCTCGGTCACGCGGACCGACCGGATGATCAACCGGCTGCGCCAGCAGGCGCAGAGCAAATTCGGCGACCCGGAGAAATGGCCCGACCTGATCGACCCCGCCGACCATCCCTTCGGCCGCACGAAAACGCCCGAAGAGGTTGCCGCGCTGGCGGTGATGCTGGCCTCGCCCCGCGTCCACTACCTGTCCGGCACCGTTGTCGATCTGGACGGCGGCCGGCAGTGGCGGGGCTGATCCCTCAGGACGCCTGGTCCAGTTCGAAGGCGTCGTGCAGGGCCTGAACCGCCAGTTCCATATATTTGCGGTCCACCAGCACCGAGATCTTGATCTCGGAGGTGGTGATCACCTTGATGTTGATGCCCTCGTCGGCCAGCACCTTGAACATCTTGGCGGCCACCCCGGATTGCGAGCGCATGCCGATGCCCACCACCGAGACCTTGCAGACATTGGTGTCGGCCACCAGTTCGGCAAAGTTCAGGATGCCCTTTTCCTTGATATCCGACAGCGCCACCTCGGCCCGCGCCACCTGGTCGGTGGGGCAGGAGAAGGTCATGTCGGTGCGGCCCTCTTCGGAAATGTTCTGGACGATCATGTCGACGTTCACATTTGCCTCGGACAGCGCGGAAAAGATCGTTGCCGCGATCCCCGGCCGGTCGGCCACCGACAGCAGGGTCATCTTGGCTTCGTCGCGCGAATGGGCCACGCCCGCCACCACTTTGGATTCCATGATTTCCTCCTCGTCGCAAACCAGCGTGCCCGCGTGGTCGGACTGTTCCTCGAAACTCGACAGCACCCGCAGGCGCACCTTGTAGCGCATCGCCAGCTCGACCGAGCGGGTCTGCAGCACCTTGGCGCCCAGCGAGGCCAGCTCCAGCATCTCTTCAAAGGCGATGCGGTCCAGCTTGCGCGCCTTCTCGCAGATGCGCGGATCGGTGGTATAGACCCCGTCGACATCGGTATAGATGTCACAGCGCTCGGCCTGGAAGGCGGCGGCAAAGGCCACCGCCGTGGTGTCCGATCCACCGCGGCCCAGCGTGGTGATCCGGCCTTCGGGGCTGATGCCCTGGAACCCGGCCACCACCGCCACGCGCATGCCTTCGCCGAACTTGCGGGTGATGTTGTCGGTGGGAATATCCAGGATCCGCGCCGCCGAATGGCCCGACGTGGTCTGCAGCGGCACCTGCCAGCCCTGCCAGCTGCGCGCCGGCACGTCCATTTCCTGCAACGTCAGCGCCATCAGCCCGGCGGTCACGTTCTCGCCCGAGGACACCACCGCATCATATTCGCGCGCGTCATACAGCGGCGAGGTCTCGTCGACATAGCCGACCAGCTTGTTGGTCTCGCCCGCCATCGCCGAGACGATGACGATCACGTCATAGCCCTTGGCCACCTCGACACCCACGCGCTTGGCCGCGCGCCGGATCCGATCCAGCGTCGCCACCGAGGTGCCCCCGAATTTCATTACCAGAACTGGCATGGACCTTCCCTGTTGTCCCCAGAACGCGCCCGCTTTACGCGCGCGCCGCGGCAAGAGCAACCGGATTTGGCAGCTGCCGCCTTGCATAAGCGTCTGCCCTGCCCCGCGACGCCTTGACAGCAGCGCTCTGGCGCTGACAGAAAACCGCATGGCCCACAAACCCGACGGCTACACCGATCTGGCACCCTACCTGCTAGTCCGCGATGCAGAGGCGGTGCTGAGCTTTTGCGAAACGGTGTTCGGCGCCGAACGGCTTCGGGTGTTTTCCAACGAAGGCGGCGGCATCCTGCACGCCGAATGCCGCATCGGCGACAGCGTGTTGATGATGGGTGAGGCCAAGGGCCCGCCCGCGATGCTGCATCTCTACCTGGACGATCCCGATGCCGCCTTCGACCGCGCAATCGCCGCCGGGGCCGAGGTGATCCAACCGATGATGGAAAAGGGCGACGGCGACCGCCGTGGCGGCCTGCGCGCGCCGGATGGCACGCAATGGTTTGTCGCGCGGCAGCTCGACCGCTCGTGAGTCCGGCTTACAACGGGTGCGCCCGTCCGTCCCAGGTTTCGAAACAGCCGGTGGTGCCCATCGACAGCGCCGCAAACCGCTCGACCAGGCCCGCCGCCGCCTCGTCCACGGTGATCGCCGCCGCACTGCCGCCCATGTCGGTCTGTACCCAGCCGGGATGATAGATGCCCACGGCAATGCCATCGCGGCGCAGATCCACCGCCAGGTTGCGGCCCAGGTTCAGCGCCGCCGCCTTGGACGACCGGTAGATATAGCTGCCGCCTGGCGCGTTGGTCTGGGTGGCCATCTGCGACGAGATAATCGCGATTTTCGGCTGCGCCGCGCGCTTCAGATTGGGCAGCGCCGCCTGCACGGTCAGGAACACGCCGGTGACATTCACCGCGAAGGTCGTCGCCCACAACGCGGGGTCATAGCCGCTGTCCAGCGCGTGCCCCTTGTCCAGATAGACCCCGGCATTGCACACCAGCAGATCGACCGCCCGATCGCCCAGATGCTGCGAGAGCTGCGAAAACTGCGCCGGCACCGCCACGTCCAGCGCCACCTCGGCGCTGCCGTCGCGCGCAGTGCCGGTCACCGCGTCGCCGGCATCGCGATAGCGCTGCGCCAGCGCCTGGCCGACGCCGCGGCCGGTGCCAGTGATCAACACATGCATGCTCAGTTGCTTTTGCGGTTGGGCATGAAGGGCAGCGGCGCCACCGGGATGCCGTCTTCGGCCAGCTTGCGCGCCTCGTCGATACGCGCCTCGCCATAAATTGCCCGTTCGGGGATGTCGCCGTCATGCATCGCCCGCGCCTCGCGCACGAAATCGGCGCCGACATAGTCCGAGTTTTCTTCCACCCGGCGGCGCAGTTCGGCCATCGCCTGCTCGGCCGGGCTGGCCGGTTTGGACAGCGGGCCTTTCGGCTTCTCGCCGGTGCTGACACGCGGCGTCATCACCGCCTTTTCCACCTTGGTTCCGCCGCAGACCGCGCAGCTGACCATACCGGTGCGGGCCAGCCGGTCGAACGCCTCCGCCGACTGGAACCAACTGTCGAATGTGTGCCCTTCGGCACATTTGAGCGCATACTGGATCATATCCGGCCCGATTTTTCGTCTAATTTATAAATATACATCAGGCCGTTAAGTTCAAGTCGCCCGGTTGCAGCGCGCGTGGGTCAAATTCGCGCAGGATTCGCGCCAATTCGGCTTCGGCCACCCGCGCGGCCGCTTTTCGGGGTGAAAACCAGCGGCGGCGGCGCTGCTTCTTTTCCGGAAAATCCGCCTTCAGCGCCTCGACCTTCACCGGATAGACCTGGACGGCGCAGGGCAGGTCCGGACCGCGCCGCAGGATCTTGGCATAGAGGTACAGCCCGACACACTGCTCGCGCGCCAGGCCCCGCACCCCGGCCTCTTCCCAGGCTTCGCGCGCGGCCGAGGCGCCGGGAGTCAGCCCGGCGATCGGCCAGCCTTTCGGGATCACCCAGCGCCCGGTGCGCCGCGAGGTGATCAGCAGGAATTTCAGCTTGCCCCGATCAATCTTGTAGCACAGCGCGCCGAACTGCCCCTGCAGGGGTGGCTCGGAGTCTGCCCGGATCAGGTGCGGCATCTGGCTGACCATGCCCACGGACTCCCGCTTGTGCCATTGGCCTCGAAAGGATGATATGAAGACTGCTGGCAAACACACGCCATAATTTGCCAGGCACGCGAATTCCCCACGGGGTGATGCGGCGCTGCCCGCGCTCAGGCCACCCGGCGCTGCATGCGTGCCGCCAACAGCTTGATCAGCTCCGGCTCGGTCATATCGGCCGCCACCGCCAGCCGCCGCAGCCCGAAATGCACATGGGCGATTTCCTGGTAATAGCGGGTATAGAGGTAATTCACCCCGGCGCCGGTGAAGGCGCCCAGCACCGGCACCGTCTGTGCCGCCAGTTTCTGTCCCAGCACCGCCGCCAGGCGCGGTGCCACCACCGCGATCAGCTTATGCGCCGCGCCGCCGGTCAGCGTCAGCCGCAGCGACAGAAAGGACAGGTCGGCACCATCGTCCCGGTCCAACGGCCCGGCGGTGCCAAACACGCGGATACAGTCGAATTCGACGCTGGGCTCGTTTGGATCGAAACCGTGTTCCGCCGCCACGCCCTGAATCGCGCGCAGCAGCATCGTGGTGGTCGCCGGCAGCTCGACCAGGGCGCCAAGCAGCCCGGCAAACCCGCCGGCGGCGCCCATCATCGTGGTCGTCGCGGTGTTGACCCAGGGTTTGCGGTCGCGCACCACTCGGCGCGATTGCCGCGCCGCCTGCATCGCCAGTTTCAGCGCCCGCGCGGTGGCGGCGTCCAGCCCCGCGCGCACCGGCCCCGGCAACCGCTCCAGCAACTCTTCGGCGCGCCCGCCCAGCGAGGCCAGCAGTTTCACGCTGATCCCGCCCGCGGCACGATAACGCGCCGCCAGCGCGTCCAGTTCGGTGTCGAGATCAACAGGTTCCGGGATGACGATATCGTCCATGTGCCCTCTCGCGCAGATACCCATCAGATCGGCACCCGCACGGCACCTGTCAAGGATCGGCATCCCAACGGGTGACCCGCCCGGCCACCCCGGCCCAGGCCCCCGGCACCAGGTCCTGGCCCAGCACCCGCTCGGGATTGGTGGGCGGCGGCATCTCGACATCCTCCAGCTTGTCAAAGCCGAAGCGGCTGTAATAGGGCGCATCGCCCACCAGCATCACCCGCTGCCAGCCATTCGCCGTTGCCGCCGCCAGGCTGTCGCGGATCAGCACCGCGCCCAGCCCCTCGCCCTGATGTGTCGGGTGCACCGCCACCGGCCCCAGCAGCAGCGCGGCGGCGCCGCCCACCCGCACCGGCCAATAGCGGATCGCACCGATCAGGATGCCGCTTTCGTCGCGCGCCACCAGCGACAGGCCGGGCACCGGCGGGATACCGTCGCGCAGCCGGTAGGAAGACAGCGCCTCGCGGCCGGGGGCAAAACACAGGTCGAGCAGCGCCTCGACCTCCCACCAGTCTGCGTTGGCCTCGGGTTTCAGCTCGATCACTCAGGCGCCTGTTCTTGCGGTAACGGGTGGCCATCGCCCTATCACGGCGCTACCAGAGGGGCAAATATCTGGAGACCCACATGTTCTATCGCCCCGAGGACGGCCACGGCCTGCCCCATAACCCGTTCAACGCCATCGTTACCCCGCGCCCGATCGGCTGGATTTCCTCGCGCAGCGCCGATGGCATCAACAACCTGGCGCCCTATTCCTTTTTCAACGCCATCGCCTATGTGCCGCCGCAGGTGATGTTCTCCTCGACCACCACCAAGGACGACCAGGCCGAGGCCAAGGACAGCGTTGCCAATATCCGAGAAACCGGGGTGTTCTGCGTCAATATCGTCGAATATGCCGCCCGCGACCTGATGAACATCACCACCGAGCATTTCGGCAAGGAGGTGGACGAGTTCGAACGCGCCGGCATCATCCCGGCGGAATGCGAAACCATCGACTGCCCGCGCGTGCCCGACGCGCCCGCCGCGCTGGAATGCAAGCTGACCCAGATCGTCGAACTGCCGGGCAAGATGAACCGGCTGGTGCTGGGCGAGGTCACCGGCGTGCATATGCGCGACGACTGCCTGCGCGACGGCCGCTTCGACATCACCGCTTTCCAGCCGCTGGCGCGCCTGGGCTATCGCGATTATGGCCGCATCACCGAAGCCTTCGAACTGGTGCGGCCGGACGAATAGGGCCCGAGCGAGGACAGCGCCCGACCGGACGCAACCTGCGGTCAGTAGATCAAGATCGTGCCCGAAAGAAAATTGATGTCATAGTCCAGATCGATCACGCCCTGCAGCGTGATCGTGGCATCCTGATTGCGGATGCTGATCACCGTATCGCCGCCGGTCTCGACGATTTCGGGCCGCTGCTGATCCGGACCGCCTGCGAACAGGTCACCCTCGAACCGGATAATATCGCGCGTGTCGTCGAAATCGACTATCACGTCGTGACCCGTGACATCCCGGAACACAAAGGTATCGCGGCCCCCTCCTCCCCGCAGCACGTCATTGCCGGTACCGCCGGCAAGTATGTCGTTGCCACTAGCGCCGGTCAGGGTGTCATGCCCGGCGCCGCCTTCGATCACGTCACGCCCGCGCTGGCCGCGCAGAACATCGTTACCACTTCCCCCGCGCAGATCGTCATCGCCGCCGCCCCCGTTCAGGGTGTCCTTGCCGCCCTTGCCCTCCAGCAGGTCGTCCTGCCGACCGCCCTGCAACACGTCGCGCCCGCCATCGCCGACGCGGGTGACCCCGGGCGTCCAATCTGAACGGATCCCCTGCATCACCGCAAAGGGCACGAAATCGCGCGAATCGCCGATCCCGTCCCAGAACCGGTTGTGCCAGATCAGGTTGGCCCCGTCGGATCCGTCGCGCACCAGAACCGGATCCGAAGACCCCTCGGCAAATCCTGTGACTTCCCGCGCCTTGCCGACCGGATTTCCGGTGGCATCGAACTCGCGCATCATCACCGTGCGGCCACTCTGTGCCAGGATCGGATGCGGCGCGATCTTCAGCCAGGTGGCGATAAAGCCGCCGTCTTCAAGCGCCAGGATTTTCAAATCCTCGGTCGCTTCGGTTCGCTCGGCAATCACGATCTCTGTGCCCAGAGGATTGCCTTCGCTGTCGAACCGGCGCGCCAGCATCTCGCCCTCGTCCCAGGTTACCAGCACGTCGCCCCGCGCCAGAACCTCGACCTGCGACCCTGTGGCGATCGTGCCGGTCGAACCCACATAAGCGCCCAGCCGATCGATGCGCTGGCTGGACGTCACATCGCCCTTGCCGTTCAGCATCCAAAGCCACACGGCCCCCGCGGTGTTGGAATAGTCGGCCACCACCGCCAACCCGCCATTCACCATTTCCGCCTGGTCCGTGGATTGCAGCGGCAAGTTGGTGCCCTCGATGGCCACGTAGGTGGAAAACCGTTCCTGACCGCGGGCGTTCAAGCGCACCAGGTCGAACCCGTAGTCCAGCGCGGACGGTCCGTCATGCGCCTGTGTCAGCACATGCCCCTTGCCCCAGGGCTCGATGCTCGGCGCCACCAGCGGCAGTACCTCGGTGCCATCCAGCATCTCGCGATCTGGCCCCGAGCCGGTGGGCGAAAGCTTCTGTACCAGGACTGGGTCGGTCGCGTCGAACACCTCCGGGCGGATCATCCGCGCGGTCATCACGTTCAGGCCGCCTCCAGCGGACAGGTCCGAGAACTGCCGCAGCCGTTCGCCCGCCTCGACCAACACCTGCGATCCGATCAGATCGCCATCCCGGTTGAACCACCACACCAGCCCCTGCTGGTCCAGGGTGCCGCCGGTATCCTTGCCGGACACCGCGAACCGACCGTTGTTCAACCCGACAATATCTTCGATTTCCAGAATATCGGGTGCCAGCCGCACCTCTTTGCCGCTTAAACGCGCCATTCACCAATCCATCCCAGCTATGCTCTTGGTTCAATTCTGGGGCAGATTGGTGCACGGCGGGACAAACCGCAACAAATTCCGGATCAGAGAAGATCCCGGGCCGGCCTCAATGCCCGCCCAGGATCCCGGTGCGCACCGAGTAATTCACCGCCAGCCCGTAATCCGGGTCGTCATCGCTGTCGACCATCAGATGCCCGGCGCGGCTCAGCAGCCGGTGGCAATCGCGGCTGAGATGGCGCAGCACCACCCGCTTGCCGCGCGCCTCGTATTTGCCCGCCACCGCCTCGATCGCCTGCAGCGCCGACTGGTCCACCACCCGGCTGTCGGCAAAGTCGATCACCACCGCCTGCGGATCGGCGTCGGGGTTGAACAGCTCGACAAAGCCGTCGCTCGAGCCGAAGAACAGCGGCCCCTGCACCTGATAGACCTTTGCGCCTTCCGGCGTCACATGCACCTTGGCGTGGATCCGGCGCGCATTGTTCCAGGCATAGGCCAGCGCCGAAACGATCACCCCCACCACCACGGCCACCGCGAGGTCCTCGAACACCGTCACCACCGTCACCAACACGATGACGAAGGCATCGGTCAGCGGCACCTTGCGCAGGATCTTGAACGAGTTCCAGGCGAAGGTGCCGATCACCACCATGAACATCACGCCGACCAGCGCCGCCAGCGGGATCATCTCGATCAGCGGCGCGGCAAACAGGATGAAGCTCAGCAAGAACAGCGCCGCCGCGATCCCGGCGATGCGGGTGCGCCCGCCCGAGCGCACGTTGATCATCGACTGGCCGATCATCGCGCAGCCGCCCATGCCCCCGAAGAACCCGGTGACCACATTGGCGGTGCCCTGGGCCACGCATTCCTGGCTGGCGCCGCCGCGCTTGCCGGTCATCTCGCCGACCAGGTTCAGCGTCAGCAGGCTTTCGATCAGTCCGATCGCCGCCAGGATCACCGAATAGGGCAGGATGATCTGCAAGGTTTCCCAGGTCAGCGGCACCATCGGCAGGTGGAACTGCGGCAGACCGCCCTGGATCGAGGCCAGGTCGCCCACCCGCGGCACGTCCAGCCCGAAGGCGATGACCACGCCGGCGACGATGGCGATCCCGGCCAGCGGCGCCGGAAACGCCCGCGTCAGCCGCGGCATCACCCAGATGATCGCCATGGTCGCCGCCACCAGCGCCAGCATCAGATACAGCGGCAGGCCGCTCAGCCATTCGCCGCCGCCCATGCCGTGGCCGGTGTTTTCCATCGTGCCCGGCACCTTGAACTGGGTCAGCTGCGCCAGGAAGATCACGATCGCCAGCCCGTTGACAAAGCCCAGCATCACCGGATGCGGCACCAGCCGGATGAACTTGCCCCATTGCATGATGCCGGCAATGATCTGCAACAGCCCCATCAGCACCACGGTGGCGAACAGGTATTCCACCCCGTGCTGGGCCACCAGCGCCACCATCACCACCGCCAGCGCGCCGGTCGCGCCCGAAATCATCCCCGGCCGGCCGCCGATCAGCGCGGTGATCAGCCCGACGATAAAGGCGGCATACAGCCCCACCAGCGGATGCACCCCGGCGACAAAGGCAAAGGCCACCGCCTCGGGCACCAGCGCCAGCGCCACGGTCAGGCCCGACAGGATCTCGGTTTTCAGACGATCCGGGGTCATGTTGCCATCGGGCAGCAGACGCAGATCCTGACGGGCAATACGTTGGGCAAACGAAGCCAGCGCGGCTCGTGTCATGGGCGATCCTTTGGGGGGTTTATGCGTTCCCCGCGCGCATACGGCACCAAGGCCTGAATGGCCACAGCACCCGGCGCATAGCAGGGTTGCGCACAGCGCATGGCACTGGGCGCAAATCGGCAAAAATCATGCCCCTATGGCCACTTGGCAGCGCTGCAACATCATCGCCGCGCTGCCCTCCTCGGGCGCGAATTGTGGCCCCAGGATGTCGCGCACCAGCAGCGCCGCCCGCGCCGTCGACAGCGCGTCCGGCGCGGTGCTGAAACCCAGGCTGACCAGCACCATGTCCTGCTCGGGCAGGATCAGCAGCGTCTGCCCGGAATGGCCGCTGGCGAAATAGGACCCCTGCGGCATGCCCAGGCAGCGGCGCAACCGGGCGCCGCGGCTGTTGCCCCGGTTGGTCCAGAACCCGGCGCCATAGCCCTGATCGGCCACCGCGGTGGGCCGGGCCGAATAGGCGGCCCAGCCCTGCGGCAGAACCTGTCGCCCCCCGGCCCGGCCATCGTTCAGATACAGCAGCCCGAACCGTGCCCAGTCCCGCGCCGTGGCATAGACATGGGTTGCCCCCATCGGCGCGCCGGACAGGTCGAATTCCTGCAGCGCGCTGGCCATGCCCGCCGGCGCGAACAGGTGGCGGCGGGCAAAGTCCGCCACCCCCTGCGCGCCGCCCAGCCGGTCGCGCAGGATGCCCGAGAGGATGGCGTAGTTGCCATCGGTATAGGACCACTGCGCGCCGGGCCGGCCCTTGAACCGCGCCGCCGCCGCATAGCCGGCCATATCGACCTCCTGGAACAGCATCCGCGTTGCCCGGTCCAGCCCGGAATTGGCCGATCCGAAAGGCTGGCCGCTGCTTTGCCGCAACAGCATGTCGATGCTGACCGCGTGGCGCGGGTCCTCTGGCGCCGCCCAGGCCGGCACCGGAGCCGGGCCGTGCAGCGCCAGTTGCCACTCCGCCACCAGCAGCCCGATCAGCGCATTGGTCACCGACTTCGCCATCGACCAACTCAGCAGCCGGGTGTCCGGCCCGATCCCCGGCGCATAGCGTTCGGCCAGGATGCGCCCGTGCCGCACGATGACAATGGCGCGCCGGCCCTTGTCGGGGCTGTCCCCAGCCTCGGCAAAGGCGCGGTCCAGCGCCGCGGCGATCCG
>NZ_PGTB01000385.1 GCF_002786325.1 Pseudooceanicola lipolyticus
CGGCCGCGCCAGCCCCTGCCGCGCCAGCCGCGCCCAGTCGAAGCGCGGGCCGGGATCCTGTTTGCGCCCCGGCGCCATGCAGGAATGGCCGATCACGCCCTCGGGGCCGATGGCCCAGCGCGCCATGATCTGTGGCAACAGCGCCTCCAGCGCCGCCATCAGCGGCTCGGCAAAGGGCTGGGCGCCGGTGTTGTCCAGTTCGATCCCGATCGAGCGCGAATTCACATCCGCCGCCCCGGCCCAGTCACCGGCGCCGGCGTGCCAGGCGCGCATCGCCTCGTCCACCAGCTGCCACAGCCTGCCATCGCGGCTGATCAGGTAATGCGCCGAGACTTCGGAGGCCGGGTCGCATAACCGATCCAGCGCCGCCTGTGCATCCGCCATGGCGGTGTAATGCAGCACAATCAGCGACGGCTGCGCGCCGCCGCGCCGCGCGGTGAAATTCGATGAAGGATGCCAGCGCGGCGTCACGCCTCAGTTCGCGGCGGCCCGCCGGAACGGCGCGGGGTTCCAGGCGCAGGCATAGCCATCGCCATCCGGATCCAGCCCCAGCCGGTCGCGCTCGGGCCCGCCACGGGCCAGGAAATCGATCTGCGCCTGGTCCGGCGAGGGGTATTTGGCACAGGCGCGCTGCGCCCGCGACGGGGTCTGCAGCGCCGAACGATTGTGCATCCGGGTGCCGCGCGCATGGCTGGTCTGCAGCGCATAGGTGACGATATTCGGTCCGGCGCTGCCGTCGCGGGCCGGCACTGCGGTGGGCTGCACCTCTTCAAAGGCCTGGCGGTTGCGGGCGATGCGGGCGGCATCGCCCTGGATCGAGCGCTCTTCCGAAACGGCAGCAAAGTCGTTCTCTTGCGACAGGCCGGGATCGTTCTGCGCCGGCGGCGCGGCGGTTGCCGGCGCCACCGGTACCGGGCTACTTGCCGCCAGCGGCGGATTGGGCGCGGTCGCGGCCAGCGCCGCC
>NZ_PGTB01000386.1 GCF_002786325.1 Pseudooceanicola lipolyticus
GGTCGACCGCGCCTGCGCGCGGGCGGTGATCGACAGGTGCGCACCATCCTGTCGATCACCGCCCGCGCCTGCGCGCGGGCGGTGATCGACAGGATGGTGCGCACCTGTTCGGTGAAACCGGGGCCTTCGGCGGGGAAGTCCTCTTTCAGCGCGGCGGTGCCGACGGTGAAGCCCGCCGCGCCGGCCCGGGCGGCCGCGATCACCCGCTCTTCGCTGTCGATGCTGCCGGCCATGATCACCGGCTTGGCGACGCTGCGGCAGACCTGTTCCATCAGGCCGGGCACGTCGCCGTCAAAGCGGTAGGCCAGCAGGTCCAGGCCGTGCACATGTTCCAGATCGGCCAGCCGCCGGGCGCTGTCGGCGATATCCTCGGCCGGGCCCTCCAGCACGCTGGGATGCCCGGTGATCCGGCCCGGAAACGGGTAATAGCGCACCGGGTGGTCGCGGGTGACCTCGGTGACCACATCGGCCCGGGTGCCGCCCAGCAGGCAATCGACATCCAGCTGCACTGCGGCCCGGGCCGAGGCCAGCTCGCTTTCCGCGTCCAGGCTCACCACCTCGAGGTAGGAACGTCCGCCGGCCGCGCGGATCGCGTCGGCCAGGCCCTTCAACTCGGCCAGCGGCAGGCCGACATCCTTGAAGCCGATATGGCGCACGCCGCCTTCCAGCGCCTCGTCCAGCCGGGCGGCGGCGTCGGGGATGGTGCGATCGTTCGAGGTGAGCATGAGGATGAATTCAAAGGCCATGTCCGGCAGGCTCCGTAAGGTCTTTGAGGGATGAGGGGGCCACAGCGGCGGCGCCGGTCCATTGGCCGGCGGTTTCGGCAATCCGCAGATGCGGCGCGCCGGTGCTGACCGCGATCAGCGCGTCGAGATGGCCCAGCGCCTGGCCCGGCGCCAGCCCCGCCGCGATCATCGCCGAAAAGGCATC
>NZ_PGTB01000387.1 GCF_002786325.1 Pseudooceanicola lipolyticus
ACGCGCCCGGCCGAGATGGCCGAGACGCCGAAAGGCAAGCCGCGGCGCCAGCGCCCGGCCCGCCGCAGGCGGCCGGCACGCAAGGCGGCGTGAGCTGCTGACCGTGTGAAGAGTAGCGCCGCCGTATTCGGCGCTACGCCGCGCCGCGAAACCGTTCAGCCCAACGCCGCTTTCAACCCCCGCGCCGCCGCTTCTAACAGATCCAGCGCGCCGTCGAAATCGCGGGTGAAATACGGATCCGGCACGTGATCGGTGCCGGTTTCGGGGGCGTAGCTGGTAAACAGCTGCACCGGCGTGGTGTTGCCGGGCGGGCGCAGCGACTCGATCTCGGCAATGTTCTTCGCATCCATGCCCAGGATCAGGTCGAACCGGGTGAAATCGGCGGCGGTGAACTGCCGCGCGCGCAAATCGCTCAGGTCATAGCCGCGCGCGCTTGCCGCGGCCTGCATCGGCCCGTAGGGCGGCTCGCCGATATGCCAATCAGAGGTGCCGGCACTGTCGGTCGCGATCCCCGGCATCAACTGGCGCGCCACCCCCTCGGCGGCGGGAGAGCGGCAGATATTGCCGAGGCAGACGAAAAGGATCTTGCTGGACATCGCGGCACCGGGTCAGAAAGGGTCGGCGTCAGAATAGGAGAAACATGGTGCAAGGTTCCAGCCCGAAGGCCCGGAAGATCGTCATCCTGACCGGGGCGGGCATCTCGGCGGAAAGCGGGCTGGGCACCTTCCGCGACGCCGGCGGGCTGTGGGCGCAGCACCGGATCGAGGATGTGGCGACGCCCGAGGGCTTTGCCCGCGATCCGGCGCTGGTGCAAGGCTTTTACAACGCCCGCCGCAGCGCCGCCGCCACCGCAAGGCCCAATGCCGCGCATCAGGCGCTGGCGCGGCTGCAGCGCGACTGGCCCGGCGAAGTGGTGATCGTCACCCAG
>NZ_PGTB01000388.1 GCF_002786325.1 Pseudooceanicola lipolyticus
GCGCCAGCCGCCGGTCGCCGCTGCGATACAGGCCGGGGCGCAGTTCGGGGCCCACCGGCGCTTCGGCCAGGGCCGGGCCGTCGACACCGGGCAGGGTGCCGGCATCGGACAGCACCCCGAACCCGTCCATCACCTGCAGCGGCGTCCAGGTGGTGCCGTCCAGATCCGCCGCGCTGGGCGCCTTGGCGGCCGAAGACACCGCCAGCCGTTCCAGCATTTCAACAAACAGGCCCGACAGCGGCAGCGTCGACCATTCGGCATTGGCGGTGACATGGAACAGCACCACCTGCCCCTGTCCCAGCATCTTGCGGGTGACCAGCGGCGTGCCGTCGCTCAGCGCCGCGATCACCCGGTCGGCCAGCGTCGGGTCCGGTTGCGCCATCACCTGGGCCGACACCGTCACGTCCGACGGGATGCGCAGCCCGTGGAAGGGCGAGTTTTCCGGGAACGCGGCCAGCGCTTTCGGCTCGCCCCAGCTCATCGCGCCCCCCACGCTGCGGCCGCCGGCCCGCAGGCGCACCGGCATCAGCGGCGCCTCGTCCTGACGGCTGACATCGCTGGCGGCCAGGCGCGGCCCGGCAAAGCGCAGCAGCATGCCGCCGGCCTCGATCCACTCGCCCAGAGCTTCCTGCTCGCCCGCCGACAGGGTGGCGACATCGGCCATGATGATCACGTCGGGATTGGCCGGCAGAATATCCATCAGCGCGCCGTCCAGCAGGTCGGCGGTGGGGATCAGGGCCTGTTCCAGGTAATGCAGCGGCGACAGCAGCTCCAGCCCCTCGCGATCGTCGCGGCCGGCGATCAGCGCCACCTCGCGGCGGCGCAGCCCGTCATCGGTCAGCGCCAGCGCCCCGGCCGAGCGCTGGCCGAGGATTTCAAACCGGGTGACCCGCGCGCGCAGTTCCGACGGCAGCGACAGCGCGGT
>NZ_PGTB01000043.1 GCF_002786325.1 Pseudooceanicola lipolyticus
GATACGCTGAGCGGCGCCAAGGGGAGCGACGTTCTGCAGGGCGGGGCTGGCGCCGACAGGCTGGAGGGTGGTCGTCACCGCGACACGCTGATCGGCGGCGCCGGGGCCGACCGGCTGACCGGCGGGCAGGGCGCCGATGTGTTTGTCTATCGCGACCGCGCCGAGGCGGCGCTCGGCGGCAAGACCGAGCGCATCACCGATTTTTCCAGCGGCCTTGACCGGTTGGACCTGTCGGGCCTGCAGGGGCCGGCGCTGGCGCTGATGCTGAACGGCGATCACGCCAACGGATCCCCGAGCGTGGCCACCGTCTTGGCGGGGGCGGACACGCGGGTGACGGTGGATTTGAACGGCGATGGCAGCGCCGACATGCTGATCCTGCTGCTTGCGGTCGAAACTCTGCAGGCCGGCGATTTTATCCTCTGACCTCCCTTCGATCCGGCGTGCGGGGGGCACGGATTGACAGCCTTGGCATTCTCGGGGAGGGTCGGCCCGGTCCTACGAGACGGGAGGCGAGTATGGGCGAAATCCTGGCCGAACAGGCGCGGGAACTGGCGCTGGGGTTTGACCTGACCGCGCCGCCGATGGCCTTCGTGGTCGATCCCTTTCCGGTCTACGACGGGCTGCTGGAACACGCGCCGGTGCTGCGCCAGCCAGACGGGTCGGTGCTGATCAGCCGGCACGCCGATCTGGATCGCATATATCGCGACACCACGCTGTTCTCGTCGGATAAAAAAACCGCCTTCGCGCCGAAATTCGGCGTCAGTTCGCCGCTTTATACCCATCACACCACCTCGTTGGTGTTTTCCGACCCGCCGTTGCACACCCGCGTGCGCAAGATCATGACCTCGGCGCTGACCCCGCGCGCGCTGCAGCGGATGGAACCGGGGCTGATCGCGACGGTGGATCGCCTGATCGCGGACATGGCCGACCGTGACGGCGCGGTGGATCTGATCGCCGATTTTGCCGCCGCCATCCCGATCCAGATCATCGGCAACCTGCTCGACGTGCCGATGGCGGAACGCGCCCCGCTGCGGGACTGGTCGCTGGCCATCCTGGGCGCGCTGGAACCGACGCTGAGCGACGCGCAGCTGGCGCGCGGCAACCGCGCGGTGACCGAGTTCTGCGCCTATCTGGAAGACCTGGTCGCCCGGCGCCGGGACCGGCCCGGCGACCCCGAGACCGATGTTCTGACCCGGCTGATCCATGGCGAGGATGGCGATGGCCGGCTGAGCGAGGTCGAGTTGATCCAGAACTGTATTTTCATCCTGAACGCCGGGCACGAGACCACCACCAACCTGATCGGCAACGGTCTGGCTCTGCTGCATGATTATCCCGACCAGCGGGCCAGGCTGCTGGCCGATCCCGGCCTGATCGCCCCGGCGGTCGAGGAGTTCCTGCGCTTTCGCTCGCCCAACCAGCTGGGCAACCGGGAAACCACCGCCGCGGTCGAGATCGGCGGCGAACGCATCGCGCCGGGCACCAACCTGCACCTGTGCATCGGCGCCGCCAACCGCGACCCGGCGGTGTTCGACCACCCCGGGAGTTTGGACATCGCCCGCAAGCCCAACCGCCACCTGGCCTTTGCCGGCGGCCCGCATGTCTGCGTCGGGCTGACCCTGGCGCGGATGGAGGGCCGCATCGCCATCGCCCGGCTGCTGGCCCGCTTTCCCGACTATCGCATCGGCGAGGGCCGCGCCCTGGGCGGCCGCCTGCGCTTTCGCGGCTATGACCGCTTGCCGGCGGTGCTGGCTTAGATGCCGGTCTTTCCGACCTGGGCTTTGCCAAGGAAAAAGGGCTTAGCGAACTCTCGCTAAGCCCTTGAAATCTTTGGCTCCGGCGGTAGGGGCCCCTCCGCGCAGCCAAGTCCCCTTGATTCCAAAGGAATTTCCGACGCGGCAGTGCACCGGTTCCGGAAAGACTCCAAGATGTGCCCGGAGTCGTGGCGTACTCCGGGCACCAGATCAAGCACTAACCGCCGCGAGGATTGGTAGACTGTGGATGCACTTTGCCCGCTCAGATTTTTTGGCGAAGGCAAGGTCCGCCAGCTCCGTCGCCGGCGAGACGTTCCTATGTTGACTCCAAGGTTGTGATATATTGCCAGTTCGCCAGTCAGTCCCATCTCTTTCTTCGCTCCGGCCGAACACCGCCGCCGCGCAAGCGGCTGAGAGGAACAGAACGACGGTTTCCAGTCATGGGTCGACGTCTCGATGAGCCGCCAAACAGGCGATTGATAGATAGGGTTCGGCCGGTCCGCCGCTCGACCCATCTCGGTTCCTACGGTCGAGATGCTCGTCGTGGCGGCGCAGTTTCCCTGAAGAAGCCACTCACGAACGCGCGCAGCAAGGGTCGGCGGCTCAAGGTCCACCATACACCGAGGAAGAGCATTAACCCCGATCTGCATTTTTCATTTTGAGGTCTGAGATCAATCTCCTGAGCATCAGACAGGAGACACGACATGAAGAGCACTGTTCACTGCGACCTAATCGACCGGACTTTTGCCGGTCCCTACGGAATTCTGCCTCTCGCAGGCTACCTGCGAAGGAACGGGAGGCGTTGGGTGGGCAGTGCTCTTCCGCCAGACATGAAGAGAGGGCCTCAAGGACAGTGCTTTCGAAACGCTTGGCAGTTGAGCCCTTCGCATGGACTTCCCTACTGCGAAGGATACGGGTGGGATGTTGAATTGGGTGCGCTTCCGTTCCCACATGCCTGGAACCTCTGCCGCTCGTCTGGACGCGTCATCGACACCACATGGGCCATAGGCAGAAGAGCGGTTTATCTCGGCATCGAACTATCGCCGAAGCAGCTGATGAAGATCATCGATTCGACCGAGTGTTTCGGGGTCCTGCAAGATGGCCGACGGGATGCCCTTGAAATCGTCGAGCATACCCTTGGTTTGAAGCCGATACCGGTTGACGCGGGCGAACGCTGCCCAAAGGGTGAGCGCCACGCAGATCCCCTCCTGCCACGCTGACGCTGGCAGTGCGCGTCCTTCTATCGAGGTAAGGGACCCGAGTTTGACAAGGTGATGGTCATGCCTTCCTCCGCAGCGTGCCCAATGGGCAGCGACGAGGTCGATCAGGCCATGGCTGAAGAAGCCCGGAACCTCTACGTCGCGGGAACGCGGGCAATTGAACTTCTTTTATTACTGCGCGGCACCCGCGAGGCCGCGTGGCTCTGCGCGAAGCCTCGCAGGCAAGATGGGCCTACGCGGATCTCGTAGAGGGGCGTCTGCTCTGACGTTTGCCGGCTCACAGCTCCGGCTTACGTCGTTCGAGACGCACGCTGATACGATACGGACCCGTTTCGGTGAAGATGACAACGTCGTTCTCTCTCGCTCCGGATGTCGCGAAGAAACGTCGGACCCATCCCCTGGCGCGAAAGATCGACTTCGTCCCGTCGATGTCTGTCTTGGCAGTTTCGGGGCCGCCCCAATCGATTGTTAGATCGCGCGGTGCGGCCTCCGCCTTGTTGGAGCCCCCAATCACCTCTCGAGGAAATGCATGCATGAGGGGTGACAGCTTAATGTGGTTGTTGCGGATGTTTCCGCCGCTCAGGACGCTCTGCCCAAGAACCTTGTGCTTGCCCTCCGGCAATTGTGAGGCCTTTCCAGCCCCTGCCGCGGTGCGACGAACAGCATCGCCTGCCTGGTCGGAGGCGGTCGACAGAGGCTTGGAGTGGTCTATCGAGCGGCTCGGGGGCGGCAGCATGTCGTTCGACTGGTCCTGGAGCGCGATGTAGCCCGAAAGTTTCTGGCTGACGTCAGGCGAGAGGGTGACCCAAGTGACAGCACCGGCTTTGTGTTCGTACTGGACGGGACGCTCGAGCGAAATGACGTTCGCCAGCTTCCAGGGCACAACCCACTTCGCGATTTCGCCACGGCGGATCATGTCAACGGGGATGCGGTGGTGATCGAAATTTGCGATCATCTCGGCCTGATCCAGAGCCCTGCCGCAGTCCACGAGCCGGGCGAGCCCCACGACGGTGCCACTTCCCTTTCGGATGAGGCCGAACCAGCCGCGAACCGACGTCGCTTGTGAACGCATTTCCCAGTCTTTCCGGCCGTCGAGTATATGCCCGATCCAAGGATCAGCGATGATCAGGCCGCGCGTTACGGTCATCTGAGGTCTTCCTTGATGTCCTGCTCACGGAAGCTCGTAGGAGCCATCGGCGAGGGGGGAGACGGGCGCGATACCGTCGCGCCGAAATTGTTCGGCCATTATTTCGGATATCACCCCATGTTGACCGCGTTGTTGCGAGGCTACTGCCTCGGTCAGGCCTGTAACATCGGACTTGCTGTCACCCATCGGCCAGAGCGCCTTTTCAGCCAGCCGACGCTTGCGCTGCATGAGGCTTTGAAGCAGGCCATCGAAGCTCTGTGCCCCCAATTCAGGGTGAAGTGCCATCGGGATATGCACAGAGACCGGCCGCGTCTGGCCGATGCGGTGGACGCGGTCGTTGCACTGTTCCTCCACGGCCGGATTCCACCAGCGTGACAGGTGGATCACGTGGGTCGCCGCCGTCAGGGTCAGGCCGGTGCCCGCGGCCTTGGGGCCAAGGATCAGCATGTCGAAGCCGCCATCAGCGGCAAGGTGCCGCTGGAAGCGGTTGACGATCTCCTGCCGTCGCGGGATCGGCGTGTCGCCGTTGATCACGTCGATCCGGTCGAGCCCGAACATGTGGCGCATGATCTCGGCAAAGCGGAACTGCATGTCGCGATGCTCAATGAAGACCAGCACCCGTTCGCCCGCCTCACGGATGCGGTGCAAGACGTCGATGACCGCCCCGAGCCGGGCGCTTTTCGCGATGAATTGGTCCGGCGGTGTCGGCCCGGTATCTCCGGGATGGACCGAGACCGAGCGGATATGGTGCAGCATCTTGAGGGCAGCGCCGGGCCCGCCATTGGCCAGCTTCACCTGCGCAAGATCGTAGGCGTCGGCCTGCACCTTCGGCATCAGGCGCGGGTGGAGGAACCGCCGCTTCCTTGGCAAGTCGCGGGCGACCTCGTCCTTCAGGCGGCGCAGACCAAGAGGGGGCCTCTGCCCGCGCGGCCGGAACACGCGGGCATGGAGATCAGTCATGGTCTCGGTATCCGGCACGGCATAGCGCTCGCGGAACTCTGTCCCCGAGCCGAGGCACCCGGGGGCGATGCGGTCCATGATCGTCCAGAGGTCGATGGCCGCGTTCTCAATCGGGGTGCCGGTCAGACCGAGCCGGAAGTCTGCGTTCATCGCCTCGACAGCCCGCGAGGCCAAGGTGTTGCGGTTCTTGATGTTCTGGATCTCGTCCATAACCATCGCCGAAAACGGCACACTCCCGAGGGAGTGCTGATAGTTGGCCAACGTCGTGTAGGTGGTCAAAAGCCAGTAGCGATGCGCGCGTCCGTCCTCGAAGGCCTCGTCCAGCCAGTCGAGGTCGAGCTGCGGCAGGCCCGTCTCGGTTTCCGTCCCCCGGGCGTTGCTGCGCTTCTGGGAGCCGAGGGAGCCGCCGTAGAGCCGGATGAGCGTGCCGAAGCCGCGTCCTTCCACGTGGCTCTCCACCTCCTGCTCCCAGTTCCGCAGCAGCGAGGTCGGCGCGACGATCAGGATCGGGCCGCGGTTCGCCGCGGCGGGCTGCTTCATGTGCTCCTTGAGCCAGGTCAGGAAGGCGATGGTCTGCAATGTCTTGCCGAGACCCTGTTCGTCGGCGTTGAGGACGCCGGGAAGGCCCGCCTGCCAAGCCGCCAGTGCCCAGTCGAAGCTTGCGAGCTGGTGCTGGTGAAGCGGCGTGCGGACCGCCCCTGGCAGGGTGGGGGCGATAGTGGGCACCCGGGGGGTGAATTGCGCCTCCCAGGACAGGTCTTCGTAATTGTCGAGCGTGTTGAGGATGATCGGGCCATCCGCTTCTGCAGTCTGCTCGGGTTCCTCCTCTGGTTCGCCTGCGCCTTCCAGCCTTTCCCGCCGCTCGATTTCTCCCTCGACGGCGGCCAGACGGGCCGGGGTGACCTCGACGCTTTCGCCATCGATCTCGGCCGGCGTGTCGCCACCCGTTTCGAGAACGGTGGCCATGTGCTGCCGGAGGCTTCGCAACTGCGCGTCGGGCATGGCCTGGATCGCATCGACAAGGTGCTGTGCGAAGGCCTCGGGCAGCCACGTGGTGCCGCTGCCCTCGATCGGATCCTTGGGGCGTTCGAAGATGACCACCCCCGTCACCCGCTCCGAATATTCTCGGGTTTCCACAAGCCCCGGCCCGGCGATCGCCTCGACCATCTCCTCCTGCTCGGCGGGGTCGAGCCCGTCCAGGGCGCCTGTGTCCTGCAAGTGCCGGTTCACCGCCTCGGTGATGAAACTGCGCGGGTTCTTGATGAAGGCCTGCCGTTCCGCGCGCGGGGCATTCTGGGCGCGGGCCAGTTCTTCAAGCACCGGCGCTGCGCCGCGGTCGATTACCAAATAGGAATTGTTTCCCAGCTGGAATGCGGGCCGCGGCCCGCGCGCGTGCAGGCGGTGCTGGAACACGGCGAGCGCCTCGCCATCGAGTTCCGCGTCCCGTTCAGAGATTTCGTCGTCGCTGATACCGGCGCCATCCAGCCGTTCGGAGGAATAGGGCAAGATCTCAAACTGTCCCATCGAGGCATCCGGGGTGATCGAGAACCGGTCAGCGATTCGCACCTCCAGACCGCGCAGAAAGGCGGTCATCGATAGCTGCGCCATCTCGCGATTGGCGGGCATCTCGGGGTTGATCACGTCCTCCGGCTCGATCGCGCGGCGGAATTCGGCGAGGGCTCTCCAGTGATCCTCAACCGGACGCGTGGCATCGAAGGTGTCGGCAAGGTCCAGCGCCCGCTTCATCCAGAGCGGCAGCCGTCGCGGTCCATCGGCGGTTTGCAGGATCGCACCGCTGCGCCTTGGATGCTCCCGTCGGCCATGGCGAGACCATTCGTAGTGAAGCCGGAAGTCCGCACTGCCGAGCACGCCGGTCACATCGGTCTTCAGCACAAGGTCGATGGCGCGGGGCAGGCCAAGGGCTTCGGCCGCCGGGGCGGACAGGCTGGCGGCCGCGTCATGGGAGATGCGCAGGTGATCCGGTGCGACAGTCACCTCATCGGGATGGGTGTCGCCCCAGGCCCGCAGGTCGCCTATGGCAAAGAGCAGGTCCCGGTCTTCCGGTGCCAGCGCGGTAAAACTCCGGGCCGTTTGCTTGGCCATCAACTTGGAGAGCAGACCCTGCTTTGCCGGCGGGAAGCGGATCTCGATGGCGTCGCCCGTGATGCTGTGGACGGGTTTTGTCTCAGACATGCTGCAAAACCCACTGGGACCAGCTGGGAATGGAATTGTGCGGTTTCGAGTTGGGCGAAGCCCGCATGATGTCGTCGCAGTAGTATTCACGCTCGTAGAGCTTGGGAGCCCTTCGGTCGTCCGCGCGGAAGATGTGGGTCTTGTAGCTGTGGCAGCCGTCCACGACGATCTTGTTGCCGATGCGCATGATCAGCAGCGAGGTGCTGCCTCCGCGATCCAGTTGGCGTCCGAAACGGCGGTTCATGTCCGTCTTGCCCCCGCGCAGAAGGTTCTGCTGCGCATAGCGCCGCGCGTCCGATCCAAAAGCGACCCAGGCTTCGTCGATCATCCTGTCGTGATAGAGCTTCAGCCAGAAGTCCCGGCGTGGCGGCCACATGGGGCTATTCTGCGTGGCGGTGACCATGTCGCAGAAGAATTTCATGTCCTGATGGGTCAGCCAGCGCAGCAGAACGGCGCGCAATCCGTTGTCGAAACCCGACCAGATGCCACCCGCATGCAGGCGGGGATCATTCCAGGCCTTAATTATCGCCTCGCTCAGTTCGTTGCGCAGCGAGTCAGGCGGGTTGCGTTCGCGCCACGGGGCCAGCAGCGCTTCCACGGCGGGACCGGCGCCAGCCTGAAGAACGGGTCCGTTTTCGGGAGTCAGCCAGTTGAAGAGCTTCCGACGGGCCTCGGCTTTGTCGAGGTTGGGAGCGAGGCGTTCGACGAAAGTCTTCTGCGCCGCCTTGGCAAGGCCCGAGGTATGGGGGCTGTTGAGGCCAATGGCCTTCAGGTGCGCGTAGGCGTCGTCAGCGTCTCGCATGATGCGGGCCAGGGCAATGGGCACGGCATCCGGGCGGAACAGCTCGGGCAGGGCGGCCATGAGCTTGCGATGTCGAGCGCCAAGGTCGTCGCTTCGTTCAGCCAGCGCCTTGGCAAGGTGCCGTGTGTGATCCCGCCCCGGCGCGAAGCTTTCGATGTAGACGCCGACCATCCCGTCGAGAAAGGCGCCGGGCTCTCGCGTCGCGATTTCTGTGAGGTAGAATTCCCGGACGGGAAAGAGATCCTGGCGCGACCGTCGCTCTTCGTCGAAGACCGCTACTGCCGCCGAATTGACACGCTGCGTAGTGATATTCGTCCAGTCCCACTCCGAAACCCTTCGCAACATCTCCTTGGCCAATCTCTCTCGGTCACGGTCCTCTGGCGTGCGGACGGCATCGGGCCAACGGGTCAGGATTTCCGCGACCGACCGGCTGACCTGTTTGAGGGACGGGAGGGCCCGGACCCGAAAGGGTCGGCCTCGGTTCAACATCGCACGTGTCGACTCCCGCGGCCGGCTGTCCGGCGAGGTTGGGCCCGCGCCAGTCATCGTTGGTCCTCGACGCTCTCCAACGCCTCGCGGATAACCTCAATCCCGTCCGTATCCTGCGGGGTCACCATGATGAACCGCAGGTCGATCCGGCGATTGGTGGCGCGGCCCTCGGGCGTCTCGTTCGAGGCAACGGGGCGGTCCGGCCCGTAGGCGGCCACCGAGAGCACCGGCTGCCGCTTGAGGTTCTGATGCTGCATGACTTGCTCGGCGGCCTGCGTCATGGCGAAGAAGGTGCTGTTCGCGCGGGCGGCGGACAGGTTGCGATTCACCCGGTCGGTTCCGACGTCATCGGTGTGGCCTTCGATCTGGACCGCCTCGATCATGACAAAGCCGGGATTGCAGTCCGGGTCGAAACGCGAGGCCTCGCCCAGCGTGAAGCAGGGCAGCACCTCGTCCAGACGCTGGGCCAGCCGGGCGACGATCTCGCGCCGATCCCGGGCCAGGTCGGACCTGCCGGAGGCGAATAGTCCTTCGCCCTGGAACCGTAGCGCGTCGGATTCCTCGCTCAGTTCGACCTGAAGATCGGGGAAGTCGGCCCTGATCGCGTCGCGAAGACGCTGTAGGACCTCGCGTCGGGCCTGGGACACCTGCGCGAGGTAGGCCTCCAACGGGTCGATCTTCTGCAGCTCCGCAAGCTGCCGGCGGAGGTCCTCGATCTGCTCGTCCCGTTCGGCGACCTGTTGCAGAAGCTCTCGGATGCGCGCCTCGAGGTCCGCGATCCGGGTGCGTGCCGCTTCAAGCTCCGAGGTCAGTTCGGTCACTTTCGCCCTCTGGACCTCGAGCGCCGTGTTCAGGTCGTTGACTTCAGCCTGCAGCCGTTCGCGTTGCTGCTTCAGCGCCTCGATCTCGGCCTCGAGCCGCAGGATGACTTCGGCACGACTCTGGGCCCGTTCCTGCCACATGTCCCGCTCCGCGATGACCCGGTCGTAGTCCGACCGCGAGACGGCGTCGGGCTCCTGCATCTGGCTGGCAAAGAAGGCGAGCAGGATCATCATTATGAATAGGAAGCCGACCGTCATGTCGGTCATCGAGATGAAGGCGCTCTCTTCCTCCTCCTCGTGGCGCAGCCGCTTCGCCTGCGCCCTCATGCACGCCCCCGTGCCTGCGCAGGCAGGAACGCCTCGGCCTGCTCAACCACGCTTCTGAGCGTCTGGAGGCCGGGGTCGAGGGTGTCGCTCATCTCCTTCACATGATCCTGCGCGGTGCCGAGGGCGGCTTCCAGCTTGGCGTTGTATTCGGTCAGGGCCCGGCCAAGCATCGCGTCGATCTGGTCAAGCTTCTCGGCCTCGCTGGACAGCTGCGCCATGGCGGCGTGGGTGGCTTCGAGTGAGCGGCGGATGCCTTCGCGCTCGTTACCGAGCGCGGTCTGGGCTGTCTCCAGCACATGCGCCGCGTTCTCGGAGACCGAAGCCGAATTCTGCATCAAGGTCTCGGACACGGTTCCGACCAGATCCCCGACCCGGCGCAGGGTGGCCTCGATGCGTTCGTGGGAGGCGCGCAGCGGTTCGGCTGCTGCCGTGAGGTTCTGGCTGGCGGTGCGGAACCCTTCGGACGCGCCGTGGATGGCGTCAGCCCCGGTGTTCAGCCCCTGCGCCGCGCTCTGGGCGCCAGATGCCCCGCGCTGGACCGCTTCGGCCATCGCCTCGAGGCGGAGGCCGATCACTTCCAGCCGGCCCAGCAATTCCTCTCCGATGGTGCTGCCCATGTCGGTGCCGAGCTTGGCAATATCGGCACTCGTCCGGTTGAAGCTCTCGAGCAGCGTCTTGCCGGCGCCCTCGATCGCATGACCCGCCTCAGCGCTGCTTTGCGCCATCCGCTCCCGCGCAGCCTGGCTGCTTTCCTCGCTGGCGCTGGCCAGCGTGTCGCGGAAACCTTCCGCGGCCGCGCGCATCTCCTCTGCCGCGGTTCGCATGGCCTGGGCCCCCTCGCCGGTGTTCTCCCGGATGCCCTCCAGGGTGTCGTTCATGACCGACAGGAGCCTGTCTGCGCCCTCGTTCATCGCTTCGGAGGCAGTTCGACCGCTCGTCGCCACCTCGTTGCGCATCTCGGAGATGGCCCGCGCCATCTGATCGAGGGCTTCGCGCATCCCATCCCCGGCCTGCGCGTTCGTCGTGTTCATCCGATCAACCATGAGGCCGATCCGGTCCGTCGCCTCGCCCAGCGACTCGCTGGCGCGGGTAAGGGCATTGCCGACGGAGTGCGACAGCTGGTCAGACAGGTTGCCGACCAGACCTTCCACGCTGCTCGTCCCCATCGAGGTGACGCGGTCAAAGATCGGGTCCATCTTGTCGGCGATGGCGCCGGTGATCCGGTCTGGCAGGGCCTCCAGCGGTTTCTGAAGCTCCGCGACCATGCCCATGCCGATCTCGCGCAGGTGCTCGCGCTGCTCGGTCGCGGCGCGAAGCTGGCGAAACCCGATGTCCTCGAGACTGACGAAGACGAGGCGCCGCTCGATCCCGATGCAAAGGCGATGAATGGCGGCATCAAGCTTGTTCTGCCGGGTCCTGAGGAGGAAGGTGAAAAGGATCGAGCAGAACAAGCCGACCAACGACATGACGAACTTGGCCGAAGCGATCTGCATGAAATCCCGCATCGCTCCATCCATGCCGTCGGCCCCGACGTCCATTGATTGCGAGAATTGGTGCAGCGCCGCGACGAGGCCCAGGAAAGTCAGCAGCAGCCCGGCCGAGACCAGGGTGTTGGGAAGGATTCGGAAGAAGCCGGGACCGAAACCGAGATCTTCGACGTTGAGGAACGAGGCCGGCCGGATCGAGTTTCGAATGGTAGGCGGCCCATCGATGTCATCTCGCACGACAGTCTCGTTGAATTCGTCAAAGGCTTCCCAGACGGTTTCTCGCGGGCCTTTCTTCGGGAAACTGGACCGTAGTTCATGAATGAGTTCGTCGTGACCTTCCGCGAAGGAACGAATGTCCGGGTAGGTCCGGATCTTTTTGTCCAGAAATTGAACTGCATTCAGTTGGCGACGTGTCCTAATTAGATACCACACCGCGAGAAAAATGGTCATCAATGCCAAGATGCCTGCAATCTGACCAGGCCGACTATCCGACAAAGTCAATGCTTCCGCCAGGGCTATGATACCATCTTTAAGGTAGAGGCCAGACAGCTCGCCGAATTCGTTTAGCAATTAGAACTCCTGAACACTTCACGTATTTGCAAGGACGAGTGACGCGACCCTAATTGGGTTCGTTCACACCCTGCAAGCTCGTAAGCTCTCGCTCTCGAGAGTATCTTCGCCCATGTTCGGCTTCTGCAACATTGGGACAGATTAGGGTGATTTGTCCGGGTGGGGAGGATGCAGAAATTTCCAGCCCCTCTAAAGACCGGATGCCCGCTTTCCGGCTCCTTCGCTTGACGGCACCAGGGCATGCGTCCTGTCGGAAAAAGGGTAACTGCGGGTTGAACGCCGTCTGTGCGATATAGTTGAAATGATTACTGAGCACCGTTCAGACTGGCCTCAGGCTAATTTGTAGTTCGGACAGATCAATGTGTTCTACTGACCTGTCCAAGCCTTCAAGGAACGAGATCAGATCATCTTGGCGCGGCTGGCCGAACGCCAGGCGATACAGCGCAACGGACCTTTTGAGCCACCCGAGGAGCGCGGTTTCGCGGCTGTAGGGGAGCGAAAGTGCGAAGCGCTCGATGCCGGTCGGGCCATCGAGGAGCCAGAAGGGTTCCATGTCTCCGGGTCGAACGGCTTGATCGTGCGCCGTATGAAACATACTGCGCCACGGATCCCCTACGGGCGCCCTGCTCCGGAGGGTGTGCTCGAACCTCGCGGCAAGGTTCAGCCTGACAGCATGGTTCTTGTAGCGGTGGACACGGCCTTCGCGCTGTTCCAGGTCCACCGGGTTCGAGGGCAGGTTCCAATGCACCAGCCTGTGGCAATAGGGATGAAAGTCGAGCCCTTCCTGCCCGACGGAGGTGGATGCCAACACAAACGGCCGGAACGGCGAGTTGAAGGCGGTGCGAACCGTGTCTGTCCGCTGCGCGCCGTCCTCCTGGCCCTGTTGCAGCAGGCGCGTCGCAAACCGGCCACGCATCCGCAGACCCGGGGTGATCTCCAGGCGATCGCGGTGCGCCCGATAGCGCTTGATTTCGATCTGTGCGGGCTTGAGGGACAGGGTGTCATCGACGGTCTCCGCCAGAACAGCAACGGCATAGGCCGGTTCGGCGTCCATCAGCCCCTCGGCCTCCATCAGGACGTGCAGGTATTCGTCGAGAACCGATTGCAGGTCATGCTCTGCGCAATGATGGAGGACCGTTTGCCAGTAGACGTCATCGGTTCCGGTCCGCAACAGAGCCAGGCTCTCCGGCTGGTTGAAAAGGCCCCGAAAGGCCATGCCGATCCGGGTCGCCGCGTTCAGCATAGCGGGATGGTCCAGGTCAAGGGTGGGCACCACGCGCCGAAGGGCGCGCAGCGCGCAGGTGGCTGGGCTGCCAAGGGCGAGGTCCGCCACGTGGTCCACCAGGCGATCCCGGTCCGGTTGCCCATGCAACGTGTCGGCTCGGGCCGCTGCGCTGAGCGCGTTAAGGTGATCGTGCCACGCGTCCTGACCGTCCGCCCGCACGATGTCGGTCAAAATGTCGCCAGTTGCCAACCATGTGGCGAACGTCTCCGAACGGACATCCAGCGCGGCGGCACAGGCCCAGTCCCAGGTCAACGCCCGTTCAAGGTTTTCGTCGTCTGTTTCCGTTTCGCCGTCGCCCATATGAGCGGTGAAGCCTCCACGCTGAACTGCACGAAGGCGGCCCTCAAGCGATGACGCCAAGTCTTGCAGCCGATCGATGGCGTGTTTGCGCATGGCTGACGCGTCTGGCAGCGGCCCCGAGGATCGAAAGATTTCAAGCGGATCGACCGTGGAGGCAAGCGTTGGAGACGGAATGACCAGGGGCAGGGCGCGCAAGCCCGTCAGGCGATCCCTGTTGCGCCGGAAGTTCAGCAATTGCGGATGCCGCGCGGTGTAGCTCCGCCCGGTCCGTCCCATCCCCATCATCCGCTCGCTGTCATAGGAGAGCAGCGCGGCGATGGCGTCCGGCACCATCGCCCATTGGGAAAAGATCAGCATCTTGCTCGCCGTCACGCGCGGCCCGAAATAGGGCAGGCTGGGCGGCATCCAGAGCCGTTTAGCCATGTCGTCCCGAAAGGCGATCTCCTTCAGCGCGCGCATGCGGCCGTTGTTTTCGGGAATGGGGCGATAGGATTCGATGGCATCCGTGTCGATCTGGGCCGCCCCCGCGTCCCGGATCGCGGCCAGCAAGGCCTCGCCCGGGTAATCCTTGAGGTGATCGAGGCGCTGTCCAAGCTTGTAGTCGCGCAGGAAGCTGAGCAGGTAGGGTGCCGATTTCCAGTATTCCACTGTGCCTGGCGCATCCGCGGCATCGGCGACACGGGCCACCGCGCGGGCTTCAATCAGGTCGGCCGGTTCCACGGTCACTGGCACATCGACGTCGCGCATCATGGCGTCGCGCTCGGCTGTTTCGGCCACGCGTTCCGTCCGGGCGATTACGCTGCGCAAAGTGCCTTCGATCCCGGTCTTGATGGTGCAGGCATCATCGAAACTGCCTGGCAGGCCCTGCATAGCCAGCCGGTAGCGGCGCATTTCGGTCTCCAGCTCAGCCCGGACCGATGGCCCGCGCTCGCCATAGAGGAAACTCAGGACATCCAGGAACTCGCGGTAGTGATCGCCGGCGTCGGCCTCGTCGTCACGCAGGGACAGCATCCGGTAGGGGGTCGCGGACAGCAGAAGGACCTTGGACTGGTTGCCGTCGGGGTCGATGGCGTCAAAGAGCTTGCGCGCAAGATCGGCGGCCTCTCCTTCGCCGTGCAAAAGCTCGGTGAAGCGCTGGAATTCGTCGAGAACGATCAGGTCGGGCTCCAGAGCCTCTGCGCTTTCGCGGGCGAGAATGGTGCGCAGCTGGCCGACGATGCTTTCCCGGCGCCTGTTCAGATCGGTGTCGTTCCTACGCAGCCCCTTGTAGCATTGCGCGCACGCTTCAAGCTCGTGCAGCAGATCGGGGCGGGCGGCGACGGCATTCTCGAACCTTGCCGCGATCTGTGGCTCGACCGGCTGCTGGTCGATCCAGGCACGCGTCTGCCGCCATCCAGCCGCGCCGGCATACCCTTGCAGCATCCTGGCCACGGCACGGCGATCGTCCAGCATGTTCCAGATCAGACGCAGGATCAGCGCACGTTCCTGCTTCATGCCGCCGCCCTGTTTCAGATCCAGCGAGGTGCCTGGTGTCAGGCTGAAGAAGTTGACCCCCTCGCGCTTGATCCCGCCGGCCTTGGCCAGTTCCAGGGCAAGCATGGTGAGGCGTGTAGGAAGGACCCGCGTGCGATCGCCGCCCATCACGTTCAGACGCGCGACGTTCTGCTTCGCAATGGCCCCGTTCGAGCAGATATACACAATGTCGATGCGCGGCACGCTGTCCTGTAGCGCCTCGATCGTTCGCGCAATCACGCCACGGGCCACCATCGTCTTGCCAAGCCCCACCTCGTCGGCAACCAGGAAGTGGCGCACCGCGTCGGTGTCGCTCAGCAGCCGCTTGGCGACATAGTCGACGGTCTTGCGCTGAAACGCCTTGAGGGGGCGCAACGCGTCATCGGACACGAACCGGTCAGTCATTGCGCTGGTCCTTTGGCATCACAGCGCGAAATGTCTCCCAAAGGTGCAGGAATTCATTCGGGATAATCTCGCTTCGGCCGGTTTGCGGGTCGCTGAGCCGCGTGACAAGCCGTTCGATGTCGCGCAACTGTCGCCCGTCGCCCGTCAGCGCACGGACCATGTCCTCGAGGATGGGTGCATCCCGGCCGGTTCCGAAAACTCCAGACAGGGTACCGCCCTTGCCTGCGGCGAACAGGGCCTTTGCGGCCTCGGAGACGTCGCCCAGCAACAGGCGGATGTATCGCAGGAAGGCATCCTGGTTCTCGATCAGTGCGCGCAGGATTTCGGCGGTTCGGGCGTCAGGCAGGTCGACGAGATCCGATCCAAGCGTGAAATATTGCTCAAGGCCGGTCAATTCATCCACCAGCCTGACTCCGATCCAGCGCGTTACATCCCTGAGCGGCAGCCTGCCAAGCAGATGTTCCCGGGCATCAAGGGCCGTCAGGCCGATACCATGTTCGATACCCACGACGACGGGCCAGATCCGCAGGCCGATCCCGTCGGGGATAATGATTTCCGTCTGCGCCGAGAGGTGCAAGAGGATGCGTCCCTCGTCGTCTTCTTCGCACCGCAGGATCGGACCCGACCCGGCGAGGTCACGTCGCAGTTTTTCAAGGCGCGCCTCGGCGGCGTCCTCCTTCGCGGTATTGACAGGCTCAAACGGCACGAACTCGCGCAAGAAGCGGCCGAGGCGCTCCGGCGATAGCTGGTCTTCCATCGTGCGCAGATGATCGGTGTAGCCAGTCAGGGTTGCAAAGACCTCGACGTTGTTGCCGCTGATGAGGGCCGGCGTAGTGGCATTGCCCGATCCCATGGTGATTTCGGTGCTCTTGTAGCGTTCCGTGATGAAGGCCTTGGCATGCAGGCCCCGGGTGGGGACTGGGCCACGCAATGGCTCATCGCTTTCCTCGCCGTCCTCGGTTTCGGCCATTTCGTCCAGGACAAGGCGCTTTCCGAACCGCGCCAGCGTTTCCGGGGAAAGCAGCGCCATTTCCTCGGCCCGACCGAGGAGGCAGGCATTGGCGGGGTCTACGCCCCGGCTCAGGGCCGACAATGCGCCATCCGTGACAAAGGGCGAAATGATGCCCAGTGTGCGGCCAACCTGCGGACGCCAGACCCGATCGCTCAGCCCGTTCACAGCAAAGCTGATCTTGTTGACGTGCCTCGGGTAGTCCCATTCGGCGCGTGCAAGATCCTTGGCGAGGGAAGCGACCATCGACGCGACGTGCGCCGGGGCGGGCCGACCGGAGGCCATGCCGGGCAAGGCACTGACAAGCTCGACAAGCGGTGCGTTCTGGTCGCGTGCGTTCGCTGTCGCCACGCCGTCCAGAGACAGGGTCAGGTCCCAGGAGGCGTCCGTCGTCAGGTTGCGGGACAGCAAGGCCAGCCGCAGGCGCGGCCGCCCATGGCCGCCGATGGGAACGAACCGCAGGAACCATAGCTTGGGGTGAAAGGCGCCGTCGCGCGGGGCTGTTACCTCCGTCACGGTATCTTCGAGCAGCGCAGTCAGGCGGTTGGCCCCCTTGGGGACGGACTTGATCCGACCGGCCTCGCAGAAGATCGCGATGCGGGACGACAGGCGCTCCAACCCTTCAAGCAGCGCAAGCGGCGTGTCCAATGTCTCTTGCCTGTTTTCGGCAGCGTGAAAGGCCAGCGTCGCCGGGACAACGAGGGCCGTTTCAAAGTCCAGCGTATAGGTCGTCGCCAGCGCGGCATCGAGGTCATACCCCGCAGGCGCCCGCAGGATCTCGGCGTAAAGCGCGCGGTTTTCGGGATCGAGCGCAGCATTATTCTGCATCCACAAGATCCCTGACGTGATTGGTAACGACGGGTTTCCAGCGGAAGTTAAGCGGCGCTGTCCCCGACGCGCCGCTCCATCGCATCAGCGCGCTGTCGTTGCGGAAGCGTGACTTCGCGCCTTTCAGACGGGTTTCGCGGTCGCGGACAAGGGCGCGGGCGGTAGCATCGTTGCGCACGCCTCCGCCCGTTTCCAGCACGGTCTCGCGCCATGTTTCTATGAACCTGCGGCTGTGTGGTTTGACATCGTGGATTGTGTCCTGCGCCAAAAGCCAAAGATCCTGAAGGTCCCAATCGGTGAACAGGTCATGGGGGGTCTCGGCTTTCCACGTGTCGAGCATCGCGGAATAGGTCTCGACCCGATCATGCCAGCTGCTCTCATGCGCCCCCTGCATCTGCGCCGCCTTCTCCGACAGCATTAGATTGTAGAGCAGGGAGGCGCTGTGCATCAGACGGGAAAACCGCTCGGCATGACCGACGAGCGTCCTGATGTGATTGGGCCAATCAGCGCGCGAGGGATGCTGCCAGATCATGTCGCACTCGGCGGCGCTCGCCTGGCGGGACAAGAGCGTGAACAGGCTGTGCGGCGCGTCCTGTGCCAGCCGGTCCCGCAGGAAATCGGCCTCTTCCGTCGAAAGCGGAAAGGTCGCCGTGCTGTCCGGGGATGACAGGAAATCGTCTGGCGCGGGCGGCAATCCATTGGCCCAGAGCGTTTGCGCTTCGCCCGGGGTCGCCTCGAGACAGGCATTGCGACTGCCCTGGAAGCGCCGGATGCCGAGCGTCAGCAGGCCCGCCCAGTAGACGTCGCTGGGCAGACGCTTCAGCTTTTCCCGTGCTGCGCTGCCGATGACGTTCTGCGTCTCGCCGCCGCGCACAAGTGCCTCGATCAGACGGATCTCAAGGGCACGCGCCAGCTCGCGCCGAGCGGCGGCCGTGCCCTTGTGCGTTCCGGCCATCCGGTAGATCCAGGGCACGAACAGCATGTAGCGCAACCGCGTCTGGATCGTCGATGTGCCGGGGAACATGAGGTCCGCAAGTGCATCGCGCACCGAACCGAGGCCAAGCTCGTCTCGGGTGTCTTCCTGACCGAAGAGGTCCATGATCCGGCGGGTGCGATCCCGGTCGGCCTGGTCGAAGTCGATCCATGCGAGAAAGGACATCAGGCCGGTTCCATAATCGGGGCGGTCGCAACGCTTAGCGTGCCCTCGCTCATCCAGTGGATGGCGACGCCCTGCAGCGGCTTGTCCGGCCAGCGCCTGCGGACCATGGCGGCATAGGCGGCCAGTTGCGGCTGGTAGGTGGCAAAGCGTTCGGTGGGGTCGGGGCAGGTGCCGGACTTGTGGTCGACGATCATCAGGCCCTGCGGCCCCTCGGCAAGACAGTCGAGGATGGCGTTGGTTTCGGAACCGTCCAAGGCGGTCTCCTGCAGCGGCAATTCGAAATGCAGCCTGTCATATCCCCGGTCTGCCAGCCAGCTGGTCAATGCCTGCGCCTGAGCGGCGATCTGAGTGATCGCATGGTCGGGAAGGCCGGTAGCTGCGGAGATCCGGTCGGTCAGGTCCGGTCGGGCGGCCAGCACGCGGAAGGCGAGATGCCAGGCGGTGCCGCGTTCGGTCGCGCTGCCGGTGCTGGTCTCCGTGACGCCCTCGGCCAGGCGCACCGTTTCCAGTAGGACGGCATGGGCCGGCTCCGGTTCGGCAAGGGTCGAGGGGCTGCGCCGCCAGGGCGTGCGTTTGGTGGCGAGAGGGCTGCGTGCCTTGCCGAAGCGGGTGTGGGTCTCGGCCGATGCGGCCCCTGAGGAAACCGGTTCGTCGGGAATGCCTTCGGCAACCCGCGAGGCAAAGGGCTGGCTCACGACGGTCAGCGTGCAATCGGCTGTCTCGAACCCGGCGCGGTCGCGCAGCAGGTCGACCATGCGTTCGGCAGTGTCGCGCGGCTTGGACTTCTCGCGCGGCATCACCAGGATCAGCCGGTCGCGCGCCCGAGTCAGCGCGACGTAAAGCTTGCGCGCCGCGTCGCGTTCATCCTCGGGGCGGCGGGCTTCGGTGAAAGGCTCCTGCGATTCCGGCGCGGCGAAGTCTGGCAGGTAGCCCAGGCCGGCATGGTCCAGCACGTTGTCGAGATCGTCGAAGCCATCGAACTCGGCCCGCAGAGTGCCCGGGCGTTCGGCGATCTTCTGGTCCAGTCCGGCGACCACGGTGATCGGCCATTCGCGGCCCTTGGCGGCGTGCCAGGTGCAGATTTCGATGCCCGAGGAGGACCAGCCGTCCGGGTCGGGATGGCGGTCCCAATCCCTGGCGGTCTGGGATGCGATCCAACCCAGAAAGACCTGCACCCCGGCGCCGTGGAAACCAGCGGCGGCGCGCAGGTCGTGCGCCATAATGTCGAACTCCTGCGCCTCACCCTCGAGCCGGGCGAGGTCGGCCAGCGCCTGCGCGGGCTGCGCCAGCCCGGCGGCCCAGTCGCGCAGGCTGGTCACGCGCATCACATCGGCCAGGGTCTCGCCCACCGGGCGGGTGGCGATCCCGTCATTGAGCGCGTGCAGGGGGGCGAGAGAGACATGTGCGCCCAGCACCCCATCGACGGCGTTGTGCAAGGCATCCTCCAGCGGCACGCGCGGCGGGCCGAGCGTCAGCCAAGTCAGCGCGGCGTGGCTGTCCTCTGGGTCGGCGGCAAAGGCCAGGGCGGCGCGGGCGGCGCGCATTGCGAGCGAGCTTAGCCAGCCGTCCTGTTGGATGCGCACCGGCAGGCCGTGAGCCTCCAGAGCCGCAGCCGCCGCGCTGGCCTTCTGGTGTGTATAAGTCAGCACGGCCACGTCGCTGGGTCGGGCGGGGCGCATGGTCTTCAGCGCCTTGTCGTAGACAGGCGTTTCTGCCTTCAGGATGTCGGCCACGCGGTTCGCAATACACTCTGCCGTGGTGTCCTTGCGGCCTTTCGGCAGGTCCAGAACCTCCAGCGCTGTCTCGCCGGTTTCGGCGCGCTGTGGGGCCAGAGGATTGTAGTTGTCGAAGAGTGTCGGGCCGAGGGTGTTGACCATCGCCATGATCCTCGGATCGGACCGCCAGTTGCGATAGAGCGGTGTGACAGTCTCCGGATGGGCGGCCTGCAGAGCTTCGGTCAGGCGCGGGTCGGCACCCTGGAAACCCATGATCGACTGTTTGGTGTCGCCCACGATGAGCGCGCGTTTCGCCCCGCGCGCCAGCCGCCAGAGCAGGGCGAACTGCACCGGGTTGGTGTCCTGGAATTCGTCGATCACCACGCAATCGATTTCGCCCAGCACGGCTTGGAGGATGTCGGGGCAGGCGCGCAGCAGAGTCTCGGCCTCGGCGATCATGTCGGCGTAATCGATCAGCCCGGCCTTGCGCTTGGCCTCCTCGTAGGCCTCCAACACCTCCTGCGCGCCGGTCACGAGCGCGCTCAGGTGCGCCTGCGCATCGGCCAGCGGGCCGGGATGGCGTGGCAGGGCATTTGCGACCTCCATGACAACGGCGGCGAGGTCGTCATAGCCTTCGGGGGTCGGTGCGCCACGTTTGGACTGCCGCAGGTCGCGCAGTTTCTGCCAGAGCGTCCAGTCCCGCGCCAGCACACCGTCCCGCGCCGCGAGCCGAAGGTCGCGGTGATTGTCCGAGAAGGACTTTACCGCCGATCCGTTGCCGTCGAAAAGCGGGGCGAGGCTGTCGGGGAAAGCCTCCAGAAGGTCCTGTACGGCACGTTGCAGCGACGCTGTGAGCGTCGCGCCGTCCGGCGCAACCGCGCCATAGCCCTCGGCCAGCGCGTCCAACGCCGGTTCAAGGATATCCGGCGACTGCCCGCGCGCGCCAAGGCCGCGAATCAGGTCCACTGTCCTTAGAACATCGGCCCGAAAGTTGTCCTCGGCGCTGGCCCCCGTGGCGAAGTCCCAAGCGTAACCGAACCGCCCCAAGTTCCGCATCAAGGGGTGCAAGGCGGTGCAGCGGGTCATCTCCAGCCGGATCAGCAGATCGCGTTCCGGCTCGCTCAAGAGCCGGCTTTCGGGTGAGCGTCCGGCAGCGAAGGCGTGTTCCGTCAACAACCGCTGTCCCAGGGCGTGGATCGTGCCCATGTAGGCGCGGTCGATCTCCAGCGCGTCTTCGAGTCGCCCGCGCGCCATCAATTCGCCGCGCACCCGGTCGCGCATCTCGGCCGCCGCCGCCTCGGTGAAGGTCACGGCAAGGATGCGGCCCGGAGACACCTCGCCCGTCTCGACCCATTCCCCCAACGTCTTCTGGATGTGGTAGGTCTTGCCGGCGCCAGCACCAGCGGGCACGAGGGACAGATCGGTCATTGCGCGTCCTCCTCTTCTTGCGTTTCCGGCAGGCAAAAGGCCGCCACCAGCGGGTTTTTCAGGGCATAGGCCTTGATGCCGCGCTCCTTATCGAAGGTCTTGGCGTCGCCTTCACGGTTAAGGCGGATTGTGCCCGCGCCAACCTCGGCGAGGACCTTGGCAAGGTGTTCCATCGCTTTCACGGCTGCATCCGCGCCGGCCGTCTCGACCCTTGGCACATCGACGCCATGGGCATCCGACAGGACAGTGCCGTCGCGCAGCATGTGGTAGGCGGTGACGACCTGCGCGCCCTCGGCCACCAGCCGGGTCAGCGCGGTGTCCTCCGAGGGCCGTTCCAGCATGGCGCGGTAGAGCGCCACCTGCAGGTCCCAGCCCCTGGCCATGCGCTCGCGCCGACCGCCCGCACTGGAGCGCTTGTGGTCGACCACGAGGATCCGCCCGTCGGGCAGCTTCAGCAGGCAGTCCGCCTTGCCATGCAGCAGCAGGCCGCCGTGATCGCCCTTCAATTCGATCTCGTTGTGCAGGACCTTGGCCCCGGTGTCGCGCAGGAAACCAGCCCAGGCGGTGCAGATATCCTGCGCCTCGCGCAGTAGGCTGGCCCGTTCCGTGGCCCAGGCGGCATCAGTCAACCAGCGCGCGTGACGGCGGATCGCGCTCTCGAGCACGCCGGGGACCGTCGTGGTCAGCGTGGCGTCATCCGGCACCGGCGCGCCCTCGGCATAGACATCCTCCAGCACCTGGTGCATCAGCGTGCCAAGAGTCATCACGTCGAGGGTCTCGGGCGCCCAGGCGCGGTCCTTGGCGCCGAGTTCGTCCAGCAGCCAGCCGAGCGGGCTGACCAGCAGGGTCTCAAGCCGCGACGGCGAATGCGGCAGCGGGCCATCCTCGGTCTCGCGCAGGCGCAGCAGATCGACGCCGGGTTTGTCCGGGGTGCCCAGGCCGCGCTGGATGTGAAGGACGCCGTTCTCGGGCAGGTCCGACGCGCCGCCCAGTCGCACGGGTTCCGGGCGGGTAGCGGCCACGGGCCAATGCTCGGGCGGGACGGCGCGCAGATCCTGAACCAACTCGGCGGGCTCTTCGGCACCCTGCATGTGGGCGATCAGGGCCAGCCCGGTCGAGGGGGACAGCCGGTTGCCGTGCAGGTCCACCGCGGGCACCAGCAGGCTCAGGCCCTCGGTCGCGGCGCCCAACTGACGGCGGAACAGGTCCAGCCCGCGCGCCAGCCTTTGTCGGCGGCCTTCCAGCAACAGGCCGCTGTCGCGGATCAGCGCGATCTCGCCCTCGGTGAAGAACGGGGTCGATCCCGGCAGACGGGGCCAGTGCCCGCCGGCCATGCCCAGCACGATCAGCTGGCGGACCGGACGCCAGGGCAGGGCGCTTTCGGTAAAGAACGAGACACCTTCAACGAACCGGTCCCGCCCCTCGGCGGCTTGCGGCCCCGGCGCGGCGAGGCGGCGCAGCAGGGGCCAGTCGATGGTTTTGTCCGTGACCGTCTTCAGGGGCGCGATACGCGGGGCCAATTCCACCCCGGGTGCGGCGCGTGCAAAGGCCCCAAGCCGCCCGAACAATTGCTCGGGCGTGTCGCAGGGGCGCAGGGCATCCAGCAGGTCACGGGCCGGGCCGTCCAGTTCCGACGCCGTGCGCGATTTGCCCCGGTCGATCACCTCGCGCGCCATCCTGCGCCCGGTCTCGGGCGACCAGGGCATCCCCGGCGCGACGTAGAGTGAGGCCAGCGCGGTGCGCGGCGCCGGGCCTTGCAGGAGCACCAGCAGCAGCGGAAGAAGCTCCCCGGTTGTATCGCGCCGCGCGTCCTGTTCCGGCAGTCCGGAGAGAGGTAGCCCGACCCTGTCAAAGGCTTCCCGCAAAGACAGCGCATAGGCGGGCCCGTCGGGCACCAGAAGGCCGATCTCGGATGCACTCTCCACTCGGCCCGCCTCCAGCATGGACTGGGCGAGGGCGGCAGCGAACTCAGTCTCCTCGCGCGGGTCGCGCAGCCCGTGGCATGCGATGGAACCGTCCGGCGCTATCTCGTCCGACCGCCGCCCGAGATGATCCTGAATGTGCCGCAGCGCGCTGCCCTCCTTGTCGGAGGACGATGCCGGCGGTGCCTCTGCAGCTCCGTGATGCGCGCGCAAGGTTCCCGCAAGTGCGCCCTCGGCCGGGGTGGCGAAGGGGCAATCGGGGGTGGCCAGCGGCAGCGCCTCGAGCGCATCGCCGGCCTTGGCGTTCAGCACGTGGCGCCAGGTATCCAGTTGGCCCGGCAGGGCGCCGAGGTCGCGCCAGAGGTCGCGCAGCGCGGCCAGGTGGCTGCGGGCGCGGCCCTCGGGCAGCGCCTCAGGCGAAAGATAAGAAGGGTCGAGATACGGGGTTGCATGGGCTACGGCCAAGAGCCCTGCCTCGACCGCCCGCGCGGTTTCCTCGGGCGCCGCCTCGAAACTCTCGGACCAGGGCGCGCCGGGGCCGAGGTGATCACCAAGGCGCAGATCGGGCCGTTGTGGCGAAAGGTAGACCTCGGCCAGCAGGTCATCCGTGACGGGGCGCAACGCGCCGGATTCCGGGGAGCGAGTGAGCAGGGGATCGATGCGCATGAGGTCTCATTTCGAATCGTTAACGGTGGTCTGCTGCAGGGTGGCGGCTTACGGTGGCAAAAGCTGTCAGGGTCAGGGTAGCGCCGGGAAATCGGTGCGGCGATGCCCGGCCACAATGTCGCGTAGCGCCTCCGGGGCCAGCACTTCGACGTCATCCCCCCATTGGTAGAGATGCCAGGCCATTTCGAGGTGCCCGGAGGCTTCAAACCTCACGATCAACGATCCGTCCGCTTCGTCGCGCACCTCCTGCGACGGGTGAAAGACGAACTGCCTTGCGACAGGTGCGGCCTCTGGCGAAAAGCGCCAGGCGACGGGTCCGTATTCGGCGTCGGAATGGAACGATCCGAAGGCCTGAGATGCGAATTCGCTCAGGTTGAAGGCCGTGTCGCGGGCAAAACTCTGGCCGGTGATCCGCGCCTTGCCAATGCGGTCCAGCCGAAAGCGCCGCATCTTGCCGTCGCCCGCGACGGGCCGGGCCACCAGGTATCGCCGGATGCCCAGTAACAACCCATAAGGTTCCAGCAACCGGTCGGACGTCCGGCTATCGGCCGAAGTATAGCTGATCTCGACGCTGAAGGGCGCGCGCAGCGCCTCGGTCAGCGTCCCCAGCAGGCGCAGGTCCGACACGACGCGCGGCCCGGGGCGAGAGGCGAAGCCCTGCGCTTCGAGCAGTGCCTCTGCGTCGGCCTCGGTCCGACGGGCTTGCGAAGACGGCATCGCCGCGAGCAGCCTTTCCCTGAGCGCGTTCAGCCGCTTCGCTTCATCCGGCGCACCGTCGCGCTCTGCACGCCGCGCCGCCATGTCGAGCGCGGCCAGTTCGCCGTCGCGGATCCCTTGGGCCTGAAGCCAGCGTGGGTCGGAACGGGGAAGGCGCCAGCGTCGCCGGCGTTCCGCATCTTCGTTCACTTCGATCTGTGGAAACGCGGCTTCGAAGGCGCGTGTCATCCGCTGTGCCGTGCGATGGTCGCACCCGAATTCCTCGGCGATCTCTTGCAAGGAAACACCTTCGAAACGCGCCGTGGCCATGTCCGCGAGGCGAAGCAGGTCGGTGGCCTTGCTGTAGGACATTTGCGGCTCCCGACGGGTGACAGGTTTTGACATCCTCTTTCGTTTCAATGACCCTGTCAACGAATCGTTGGGGCGTCGCGAATAGACGGAACTGATAGTCATGCGGAGAGTGCCCCGCTGCATGTCGGAGCCGCAAAACGAAAGGACCAGAGCATGAAGTTCCTGCACGCGGCAGATCTCCACCTCGACTCGCCGCTCAGGACCCAGGCGGCGCGCGACAGCGCGATGGGAGAAAGCCTGCGCGCGGCGTCGCGGCGGGTGCTGGCGCGGCTTGTCGATGCGGCCGTGTCCGAAGGCGTGGATGCCGTGCTCTTCGCTGGGGACACCTTCGACAGCGACGTGGCCGACGTCGCGAGCCGGGCCGCGTTGGCGACAGAGCTTTCGCGTCTCGCCCGCGCCGGCATCCCGGCGGTCCTGATCCAGGGCAACCACGACGCGCTGCTCGACCTCGACCGCTACGGACCGGTTTCCGATGCGCTGACGGTGCTGACGCCGGATGCGCCGACATTCCGTGTCGGCGAGGCTTCGGTCCACGGCATGGGCTTTACCGCGACTCACATGGCCGAAAGCCTGCTGCCCCGCTACCCGCGCCCCGATCGGGGGCGCTGGAACATCGGGCTCATGCACACCTCGCTTGACGGCGCTCCCGGGCACGATCCCTACGCCCCCTGCGCGCTGGCCGACCTTGTCGGGCACGGCTTCGACTATTGGGCGCTCGGCCACATCCACAAGCGCGCGGTGCATGAGGCCGAAGGGTCGCTCGTCGTGATGCCGGGTATCCCTCAAGGCCGCAGCATCCGCGAGACGGAGGGCGGGTCGGCCACGCTGGTTGAGATAGACCTGCAAGGCGTGCGTGCGCGTGAATTGCCGCTGGAACTGCTGCGGTTCGCCTGGGTGCCGGTGGACTTCGCGGGTGTCGCGGACCAGGGCGGGCGCGACGCGCGTCTGCGGGCGGCGCTGGAGGCGGTGGCGGAGGGCGGCGTGTTGATCGCGGCGCGGTTGGACGCGACGGGAAGCCCCACCGAGCTGGGCGACCCGCGTATGCTGGAGGCGCAGGCGCGCGAGGCGGCGGAGGCCGTGGCGGGGGTGTTCGTGGACCGCGTGAAGCTGCGCCCAGAGGCACCCGCGTTTAACGCGGAGGCGGCCGACGACCTCGCCACGCTCATGCGTGCCGATGCTGCCACGCCCGGGTTCCGCGACGAGGTGCAGGCGCAGCTGGAAGAAATCCGCGCTGCCCTGCCGGCCGAGATCCGTGACGTGCTCGGCGACGACCGGCTGGACAAGCTGATAGAGGCGGGCGTGGAGACGATGGCGCTTCGCCTCGGCACGGGGAGGACGGATCAATGAGACTCCGTCACCTCGACCTGATCCGGTACGGCCGCTTCACCGACCGGCGGCTGGACTTCGGACCCGGCGGCGGCGAGAGCGACGTCACCATCGTCTACGGCGAGAACGAGGCCGGCAAGAGCACTGCGTTTTCGGCCTGGCTCGATCTGCTCTTCGGCCTGCCGCTCCAGCATCCCTACGATTTCATCTATGCCCGGAAAGACCTCATGGTGGGCGCTACGCTCGACACGGAGGAGGGGCCTCTGACCCCGCGTCGCACGGGCCAGCGGCAAGGGTCGCTGACTGATGAGAACGGGCGCGCAGTGGACGAGCGGCGCCTCTCGCTGCTGCTCCATGGCCTCGATCGGGACGCATATCGCACGCGCTTCTCGCTCGACGACGCGGTGCTCCGCCAGGGCGGGGAGGAGATCGCGCGCGCCAAGGGCGACCTGGGCCAGTTGCTCCACGCCGGGTCGTCGGGACTCTCGGGCTTCGCGGATCTGCTGAAACAGGCAGAGGAAGAGGTGGAGGCGTTCCACAAGCCGCGCGGGCGGACGACGTTTCTCGCCGAAGGGCGCAACCGGCTGAAGGAGATCGACGCGGCGCTGGCCGCGGCGCGGCTGGACCCACGGCGGTTCGACGCCTTGCTGCAGGCGGTCGAGATCGCGGAGAGAGATTGCCGCGACGCCACCGCGGTCCGCGACGATGCCAGGCGCCAACTTGCCCTGCGGGAAGCCGCCGATCATCGCCGCGAGCTTGCCCGCCGCATCGACGAGGCGCGGGCGGCGCTCGCGGGCTCTCCCGACGGCCCCGACCTGCCCCGGGACGCAATGACGCGCGTGAGTGTGGCGGTGGATCGGACCGCGCAGGCGCAGGAAGCGAAAGCGGAGGCCGATGCCACGATCGCGCATGCCGACGAACTGCTTTCCGAGCTCGTGCCGGACCCCGAAGGCATCGCCATCGGCGAAATGCTCGCGGGGCTCGAAGATGCCCGGTTCGACGACGGCGAGTCGCTCGTCGCCCGCGCCAGCCTCGCCGATGCCGATCTCGGCCGACGAAAGCAGGAACGGGACAATGCGCGAGCAGAGGCCCGCCGCCTTGCCTCCGCGCTTGCCGGGGAGGGCGCGGAACCGGCCGAGGTGGTCTTGCCGCGGGACGTGCGAAACGGGATCCGTGAGGCGGGGCAGGATGTTCGCGAGACGGCCCGATCCCTGGATCAGGCGCAAAAGGCGCTCGAGGATGCGCGCGCCGAACTCGGCGAGGTGGAGGAAATGCCGGAGAGCGCAGAGGCGCTGGCCGATGCGCTCTGCGCGCTTGACGCTCTGCCGGACGATCCCGCGGCACTGGCCCGCGATCTGAAAGAGCGCGAGGCGGAGGCGCGCCGCAGCGCGGCCGGACTTCCGTCCGGCTGGCGTGATCTGGCGGATGCGGGGCTTCCGACCGCCGCCGAATTGCGCGAGGCGGAGCGGGCGTTGAAGGCGGCAGAGGATGACGTCTCCGCGGCGGCGGACAGGCTTCACGAGGCGCAGGAGAAGCTGGCGGGCTCCGACGCCGAGCTGGAAGGCGAAGGGCTGGTGGCGTCCGTCGTAACTGACGAAGAGATCGTCGTAACGCGCGCCGAGCGTGACCGGCTGTGGTCCTCGCACCGTGCCACGCTCGACGAGCAATCGGCCGAGGCCTTCGCGGCGGCGATGCGCGGCGACGACGACGTCCGCGACCGCCATGCGCGCAGCGCCGAGGGCCGAGTGCGCCTCGCTCGGGTG
>NZ_PGTB01000389.1 GCF_002786325.1 Pseudooceanicola lipolyticus
TGGCCGCCTCGGGGCAGACCGGCTCGGCCTGGCGGCTGTGCGCCGAGACCTGCGTTGATCTTGGCGCGGTGGCGGGCCGGCCGGTGCAGATCGCGCCTTGCCCCGACGGCGCAAAAAGGGGATAGCCCGGCCCATGTTCCGCCGTTCCGCCTTTCTGCGCCGCATCGGCCCAACCTGGCGGTTGCGGCTGGTGCTGGTCACCATCGGCGCGCTGCTGTGCGGCGCGCTGGCCTGGCAGGTGATGCTGGGGCAGTTGCGGCAGGACCTGGAACAGAGCCTTCTGGTCAGCCACCGCGCGATCCAGACCGAGATCGACCGGTTTCGCTATTTGCCGCAGGTCGCCGGCGAGGATGCCCGCATCCGCGCCGCGCTGAGCCGGCCCGAGGCGCCCCAGGCCATCGAGGCGGCCAACCGTTACCTGGAGCGCATCACCGCGCAGACCGGGGCGGAACAGCTGTACCTGATGGACGACAGCGGCCTGACGCTGGCCGCGTCGAACTGGAGCGAGCCGGACAGCTATGTCGGGCATAACTACGGCTTTCGCCCCTATTTCACCGAGGCGCGCGACACCGGCAGCGGCGCGGTCTATGCCATCGGCGTCACCACCGGCGAGCCGGGCTATTTCATCTCGACCCGGGTGGACGATCCGGCCACCGGGCTGAGCGGCGTGATGGTGGTCAAGATCGACCTGCGCCCGATCGAAAAGGCCTGGGCCGAGACCGGGCAGTATATAGCTGTGACCGACCGCGACGATGTGGTGTTCCTGTCGTCGCAGCCGGACTGGCGGTATCGCCCGCTGACGCCGCTGCCCGAGGATGCCCGGGCGCGGCTGGCCTCGTCGCGGCTGTATTCCCGCGCCCAGCTGGACCAGGCGGCGCCGCTGTTGCCGGCGGGCGCCGAGCTGGG
>NZ_PGTB01000390.1 GCF_002786325.1 Pseudooceanicola lipolyticus
GTCTTCAGCACCGCGGCCTCGTAGGTGCGCGCGGTTTCGCCCGCCGCCGCCGCGCCGATCAGCACCAGAAAGCCGGTCAGCAGCGTTGCCGCCGCGCCGTAGGAGGTGGCGGCGGCCAGCCCGTCCAGCACCTCGGCCACGCGGGTGATGGCGTCGCGCACGCGGATCGCGGTGATATTGGGATAGGCGCCGGCCAGATCGCGCAGGATCTCGGCCTCGGCCGCCTCGTCGGCATAGACCGTCGAGATAAAGCTGTGCGGCGCCCCGGCCAGCGCCCCTGGGTTCATCGACAGGATAAAGCCGATGCCGGCGGTGGAGAAATCGACCTCGCGAAAGCTGGTGATGGTGGCGGTGATGTCGCGGCCGAGGATGTTGACCGTCAGGGTGTCGCCCAGTTGCAGACCCATCTCCTCTGCCTCTTCGGCGGCAAAGCTGATCTGGGGCGGGCCGTCATACTCCGGACCCCACCAGGTGCCGGCGGTCAGCCGGGTGCGCGGCGGCAATTCGGCGGAATAGGTCACGCCGCGGTCGCCGTTCAGCACCCAATGCCCGCCGGCGACCTCGTTGGCCGGGCGGTCGTTGATGCGGGTGATGATGCCGCGCAGCATCGGCGCGCTGTCGATGCGGTGCACGGCAGGGTCGTTTTCCAGCCGCCGGGTAAAGCCCGGCATCTGGTCTTTCTGGATGTCGACGAAGAAATAGGAGGGGGCGATTTCCGGCAATTCGCCCGAGATCGCGTTGCGCAGGTTGCCGTCGATCTGGCCCACCGCCGCCAGCACCGACAGGCCCAACCCCAGCGACAGCACCACCGAGGCGGCGCCTTCGCGGGGGCCCGAGATTGCCGCCAGCGCCCAGCGCAGCGCCGGGCGGCCG
>NZ_PGTB01000391.1 GCF_002786325.1 Pseudooceanicola lipolyticus
CCGTCGAACGCTGGGACGGCGACAGGATACTCGGGCGATTTGCGGTGGATGTCACGCGGATGACCGGCCAGCCGGCGGGCTGGCGGACCGGGCCGGCGCAGCCGCAGGTGCGCGGCGGCACTTCGAAATGAAACGGTCACAGGGAGGGCTGACATGGCTCTGAACGACAGGTATCTGCCATCGGGCACCGGCTTTCACGAGCGGCCGCCCCCGCCATTTCCGCTCCCCGAAACCGGGAAGGTGCCGCGGCCCGCCAGCCCGGATATGCGCGACACCATGTTTGCCGGGCGGGCCAGTTTTTCGCTGGCCAACCGGCTGTTCCGGGCGCTGTGGATCCTTGCCTGGTTGCTGCTGGCGCGCTGGACGCCGCGCCAGATGCGGGGCTGGCGGGTGCTGCTGCTGCGGCTGTTCGGTGCAAAGGTACACCCGAGCGCAGATATTCGCGCCTCGGCCCGCATCTGGTACCCGCCCAACCTGAGCGTCGGACCGCGTGCGGTGATCGGGCCACGCGTGGATTGCTACTGCCAGGGACCGGTCCGGATCGGCGCCTATGCGGTGATTTCGCAGGATGCCTGCCTGTGCACCGGTACCCATGAGATCGACAGCCCGGAGTTCCGCCTGCTGACCCGCCCGATCGAGATCGGCACCAATGCCTGGATCTGTTCCGGCGCCTTTGTCGGCCCCGGTGTGAGCGTCGGGGAGGGCGCGGTTCTGGCGGCGCGCGGCGCCACCTTTCGCAACCTGAAAGCGTGGTGGGTCAACCAGGGCAACCCGGCCCGGCCGGTGCGGGCGCGGCGCCAATTCGAAAGGCCGCTGCCCTGACGCTGGCGGCGGAACCGGCACAACCGCCGCTGCGGCGCCGGTTG
>NZ_PGTB01000044.1 GCF_002786325.1 Pseudooceanicola lipolyticus
GATGATCTTGACCGTCGCCACCATGTGCCCCGGATCCATCCGCTGCCAGCGCGGCACGGTGGCCAGCGTGATCATCGGATGCACCCGATTCACCGCGTTCACGCGCGCGGTGTCGATGCGGGCAAGGCCCGGCCCCGCGGCCAAAAGGTTGACCCGGCCGGTGAACGCCTCGCTCAGCTGCAGCCCCGCCGCGGCCGGATCGGGCAGCAGCGCGGCGGCCAGTTGCCGCGCGGCAGCGTTTTCGGCGATGTCGTCGGGGTCGAGCCGGGCAACCGTAATATGTTCCCAGCCGGCGGCGCGCAGGGCGGCAACGTTTTCGGCGCTCAGCAGCTTGCCCTTGCGCAGCCGGCCCTGCGGCAGCTGTACGGAATGGGCCAGCACATGGCCCGCCGCCTCGGTCACGGGAACCGGGCCGAACCTCATCCCTGGCGCAGAACCTGGGTCATCTGCGCCAGGGTGGCCACGGCGATTTCCGCCGGTCCCGCCGCGCCGATGTCCAGCCCGATCGGTCCGCGGATGCGGCCGATCTGCCGCGCGGTGAACCCGGCGTCTTCCAGCCGCGCCACCCGCTTGGCATGGGTCCGAGTCGAGCCGAGCGCGCCGATATAGAACACATCCGCCTTCAGCGCCGCCATGATCGCCGGATCGTCCAGCTTGGGGTCATGCGTCAGCAGCACCAGCGCGGTGCGCGCGTCCAGGCCCAGCGTTTCGACCGCCTCGTCGGGCCAGTCATGCATCAGCCGGGTGTCGGGAAAGCGTGCCGGCGAGGCAAAGGTGTCGCGCGGGTCGATCACCACCGGGTCATAGCCGGCAATGCGCGCCATCGGCACCAGCGCCTGGGCGATATGCACCGCGCCCACCACGACCAGCCGCAGCGGCGGGTTGTGCACGGCGACAAAGGTCTGCGCGTCCTCCTCGAATCCCGAGCGGTCCATCCGCATCCGGTTTGGAAACGCCTCGGGCCCGACCAACCGCCGCTCGCCGGTTTCGACATTCACCGCATAGGCCATCGCCTTGCGATCGGCGCGCGCGCGCACCAGATCGGCCAGCAGCGCTGCGGGCATCGCGCTGCCCACGGGTTCGACCAGGATTCGGATGGTGCCGCCGCAGGCCAGGCCGACGGCAAAGGCGTCATCGTCGCTGACGCCGAATTCCAGCAACCGGTGCGCGCCCTCTTCCAGCGCCTCCATCGCCTCGACGATCACCGCGCCTTCGACGCAGCCGCCGGACACCGAGCCTTCGATGCGGCCATCGCCGGAGATAGCCAGTTGCGCGCCGATGCGGCGCGGGGCGCTGCCCCAGGTTTCCACCACCGTGGCCAGCGCCGCCCCGGCACCGTCACGGTGCCAGCTCAGCGCCGTTTCGGGAATGTTGTCGAACCGGTCCATCTCCGCCTCCGGGCGTGCAAGCTGGACCAGACATAAGAAGCGTCGCCCCCCTAAGGCAAGGGGCGACGCGCGTAGTTTCGCCGGCTTGGATCAGGTACCGCCGTTCAGCAGCGGCGTGATGCGGCGCACTGCCACCCGGCGGTTGGCGCGTTCGGCGTCCTGGGTCTGCACCCGCAGGTCATATTCGCCATAGCCCTGCACCACCATGTTTTCCGGCGGCACATCGAAATACTCGGTCAGCGCCAGCGCCACGGTTTCGGCGCGCCGATCCGACAGCATGAGATTGTAATCCTCGGCACCAACCGCATCGGTATGACCTTCAATCAGGAAGATATCGGCGGGGTTGGCCTGGATCGCTTCCCGCATCGCGCCGCCCAAGGCGGCCAGCTCCTGGGCCTGGTCGCGGCCGATCGCCGACGAGCCGGTGGCGAACTTGACGCTTTCCACCTCGATTTCCGGCACCAGATAGCGCACCGCGTCGATATTGCGGATCTGGGACAGCGAGAAGCGCCGATCGATATTGGCGGGCTGGGTTGCCATCAGCGCGCGGCGCAAATTGTCGTCGCTGACCGCCGTGCCCTCATAGCGCATCGAGTCACCGCGCATCTGCGGCAGTTCGGTATATTCCACCGGCTCGACGGTGCGGGTGTCGTCAAACAGCACCACCTGCTCGCCATTGGGCAGGATCTTGGTGCGGCGCAGCATCCGGCCCTCGGCCGACAGCACGGTCACCACCTGGGTGCCGTCGGCATAGGTGACATAGCTGCGGGTGGATCCGTCGGAGAAGGTTTCGGTGCGCACATCGGCGCCGGGCTGGCGCAGCAGCACGTTGTCGTTTTTCAGCACGCGCATGCCATCATCGGTCTGCACCACCACCCGGTCGCCCGAGTTCGACACCACCCGGTCACCGTTTTTCAGCATCTGGCCGACGGCCAAGGCGCCCAGGCCCAGGATGGCGATCTTGCCGAGGTCGGAAATGCCGTCATCCTCTTCGGCGGCCGGTGCGGTGGCCTGCGGGGCCGCGGCAAATTCCTCGTCGGAACTGCGCACGTTCTCGTCGGTGATGCGCTCTTCGATCACCTCGCCATCGGCCTCATCCGAGGCAGCGGCGGCAGCCTGCGCTTCGGCCTCGGCCTCGGCGGCACGGCGGGCCTGGCGTTCCGCCCGACGCTGTTCGCGCCGCTGCTGGCGCTCCATCTCTGCAGCATCAACATCGGCCTGATCGGAATCGGGCAGTTCACCTTCCTCCTGCGCCTCGGCATTGGCTTCGGCATCGGCCTGGGCGTTCGCCGCTGCCTCGGCCTCGGCATGTGCCGCGGCCTCGGCATCAACTTCGCTCTGTTCCTGGCGCTGCTGCTGGCGTTCGGCCTGTCGTTCCGCCTTGCGCTCTTCCTTGCGCTCGGCTTGGCGTTCGGCCTTACGCTCGGCCTGGCGTTCGGCCTTTTCCGCCGCTTTCCGGGCTTCCTCGGCGGCGGCTTCCTGCGCCTGCTGATGCGCCTGGTCGGCCTGGTTCTGCAAGAGCTGGTCCCTGCGCTCCAGTTCCGGATCGGCCTCGCCTTGTGCCCACAGGGGTTGGGGCACGGCAAGGGCCGAGGCCAGCACCAGGGCGGTCGTCGATTTCAATAACTGTCGCATAGGATTTCCTCTCTCCTGCCGCTCGCGCGGGCTTGGCCACTTTAACGCCGAGCCAGTCGAAAGGTTGCATCACAACTGCGTTTCCGGATGCAACTATTCCGATAACATGCTGATAAGGCGCGCCTTCTCACCCACATCCTCGGGCCGGGAAATGACCTTTGCCAGGTCTTCCAGAGAGGCGACGGAATGCCCGGCGCGAAAGCTGTCGACATGCGGCAGCATCGCGGCGATGCCGCGCGCCTTGGGGGCGAATCCATCCCAACGCAGCAGCGGGTTCAGCCAGATCAGCCTCCGGGCCGAGAGGTGCAGGCGCTCCATTTCGCCGGCCAGCTTGTCGGGATCGTCGCGGTCCAGCCCGTCGGTGATCAACAGCACCACCGCGCCCTGCCCCATGACCCGGCGCGACCAGTCGCGGTTGAAACTGTGCAGGCAGGCGCCGATGCGGGTGCCGCCTTCCCAGTCCTGCGCCTCGGCGCCGGCGGCGGCCAGCGCCTGATCGACGTCGCGCTGGTTCAGATGCCGGGTGATATTGGTCAGCCGGGTGCCAAAGGTGAAGGCATGCACCCTGGCCCAGCCGGCCCCCTTGGCGTTGGACACCGCGTGCAGGAAATGCAGGATGATCCGCGAATACTGGCTCATCGAGCCGGAAATGTCGCACAGCACCACCAGGTTGGGCCAGCGCGGGCGCGGCGACAGGCGTGCCAGGTCGTGGATCTCGCCGCCTTGGCGCATCGCGTCGCGCAGGGTGCGGCGGCCATCGATCCAACCGCCCGACAGCGCCCGCTGCCCGCGCCGCGACGGGATCGGCGCCACCGGGAGCTCCAGTGTTTGCAGCATCCGCTTGGCCTGGGCGATCTCTTCGGTGCTCATCTGTTCGAAATCCAGCGTGCGCAGCCGTTCTTCCGAGGACATCGTCAGCGAGGCGTCGATCTCGATCTGGATGTCATCCTCGGGGCCGGACTCCGGTGTCGGCACATCGGGCTGGATGCCGTCCAGCAGCGCCTCGGCCGCGCGTTTTTCCCCGGCTTGGGCGGCGCGGTCCTCCTGCACGCCGCGCATCGCCGGCAGCAGCATCGCCATCATATGTTCCAGATAGCGCGGGTCGCGCCAATAGAGGCGGAAGATCTGGGCAAATACCGCCCGATGTTCGGGGCGCGACACGAAACAGGCGTGCAGCGTCCAGTAGAAATCGCGTTTCTCGGTGAAGCCCGCCATTTCGACCGCGCGGATGGCATCGATCGCCCGCCCGGTTCCCACCGGCATCCCGGCCTTGCGCAGCGCGCGGGCGAAATGCAGGATGTTCTGCGCCAGCTTCGGATGTTCGGGGATGTCGAGCGGAGCGTATTCAGGCACCGCTGTGCCCTCGCCGGCCTAACCGCCCCGCACCCGTCATTTTTGTCACCAAGCGCGGCATCATGCCGGTTCGAGGCTGGCCCGCGCCTGGTCGAGAATGCGCTTGGCCTCGCTGCCCTGCAATTTCTGGATGTCGTCCTGGTATTTCAGGATCGCGCCCAGCGTGTCGGCGATCACCTCGGGCGACAGGTCGATCACGTCCAGCGCCAGCAGGCATTTCGCCCAGTCGATGGTTTCGGCGACGCCGGGTTTCTTGAACAGGTCCTCGGTGCGCAGTTGCTGGACAAAGGCCACCACCTGGCGGCTGAGGGTTTCGGCCGCCTCGGGCGCGCGGCTGTGCAGGATTTCCAGCTCGCGGCTGAAATCGGGGTAATCGACCCAGTGATACAGACAGCGGCGTTTCAGCGCGTCATGCACCTCGCGCGTGCGGTTCGAAGTCAGGATCACGATGGGCGGCTCCGGCGCCTTGATGGTGCCAAGCTCGGGAATCGTCACCTGGAAATCCGACAGCGCCTCCATCAGGAAGGCCTCGAAGGGTTCGTCGGTGCGGTCCAGTTCGTCGATCAGCAGCACCGGCGCGCCGTTCTCGTCCGGGCGCATCGCCTGCAGCAGCGGCCGTTCGACCAGGTAATCGGGGCCGAACAGTTCCTGCTGCAACTGGTCGCGATCGGCACCGCCCTGCGCCTCGGCGGTGCGAATGGCGATCATCTGGGCCGGGAAGTTCCATTCATACACCGCGGCGCCGGCATCCAGCCCCTCGTAACATTGCAGCCGGATCAGCCGCCGCCCCAACGCGGCGGACAGCGCCTTGGCGATCTCGGTCTTGCCGACACCGGCCTCGCCCTCCAGGAACAGCGGGCGGCCCAGCCGCAGCGCCAGGAACACCACGGTGGCCAGCGCACGGCCGCAGACATAGCCCTGGCGCCCCAGCATGTCCTGTACCGCGTCGATGGTGGTGGGAGTGGTCATCGGCATCGTCCTTTGCGCCCTGGCAGCTTATGTCTGCCGGTCACTGTCAAGCAACCGCTTGCGGCCCGGCCTGTCGCAAATACCCGAAAATCGGCGTAATGTTGACGGAATCCAGAGATAGTGTCAGGACAGCGTAAACAAAAGGGCGCCCTGAGCCGACGCGGAAACGGGGACCGGGGCGAGCAGACGGATGAGCAGCAAAGAAGGTGACATGCGGATCACCGCGGTAACCTGCGTGAAAAACGAAGGGCCGTTCCTGCTGGAATGGATTGCCTTCAACCGGCTGATCGGGGTGACCGATTTCCTGTTCTACTCCAACGATTGCAGCGACGGCACCGACCGGCTGCTGGATGCGTTGGCGGCGCGCGGACTGGTGCAGCACCTGCCGAACCCGGCGCAGGGGCGCAACTACCAGATGGAGGCGCTGAAAGACGCGCGGAAACAGGCGGTTGTGAAACAGGCCGACTGGATCTGGATTGCCGATGTCGACGAGTTCCTGAACATTCATACCGGCGATCACAGCATCCCGGCGCTGATCGCGGCCTGCGGCGACCCGCAGGCGATTTCGGTCAATTTCCAGTTCTTCGCAAATGGCGGGATCGAGCGGTTCGAGGACCGGCCGGTGATCGAACAGTTTGACCTCAGCCACAATCCGGATATCTGGTGCGGAGAATTGGCAATCGAGGTGAAAACCCTGGTCCGGCAAGATTTTCCCCTGCGCTATTACGGCGCCCACCGGCCCTTTTTGCGGCGCGATCTGCCGGCTGAGGAACGGCCGCTCTGGACCGACGCGTCGGGGCGGCAGGTTCAGCATCGCTTTGTCATGGCCTCGACCCCGCGCCGTATCCGCCGGTTCCGCGCCAAGGACAGCCGCGCCTTTGCAACGCTGAACCACTACGCGCTGCGCAGCCTGGACAGCTATCTGGTCAAGACCGACCGCGGCGACGTGAATCGCGAAAACCGAGCCTTTGACGACACTTATTGGCGCGAGCGCAATGACGGCGCCTATCAGGACCAGTCGATCCGGCGCTATCTGCCGGCGCTGCAGGCGGCCCTGACCGAATTGAAATCTGATCCGGAAATCAAGGCCCTGCACGATAAAGCTGTGGCATCGCACGAAGCTCATCGCGATGCGCTGCTGCAACGGCCCGATATTGCCGCGATGCGCGATCAGCTGCGCGCCGCCCACCCCTTACCGCCGCAGGAGGCGGAATTGCTGACCCGGCTCGGGCTCGCCTCATGAGCCTGGTGGCGGTCAATCTGGGACTGCCGAAAACCGGCACCACCACCCTGGCGCGGGCGCTGCGCCTGTCGGGGTTGCGGGTGGCGGATTATCGGCTGCGCGGACGGCACAGCGCCGACGGGGCGCTGAAGGGCGCCTATGTTGCCGAGGTTCTGTATCGCGGCTATTTCGAAACCGGCGATCCCGCGGCGCTGATCCCGCAGGTGGAGGCGATTTCCGAGATGAGCATGTTGCGTGGCAGCAAATCATTGTGGCCGCAGACCGATTTCGCGCTGATCCGCGCGCTCCGGGCGCATCATCCGGGGGTCAAATTCCTTGCCTCGCGCCGCGACCGGTTCGAATTGTCGCAATCGATGCTGGCCTGGTCCAACCTGGGCACCCGCCGGCTGCCCGAAAGCGCCGTGCCCGGCCTGCCGCCGGGTTTCGGCGAGACCAGCAAGGAACGCGAGGATTGGATCGACGGGCATTACGGCAATCTGGCGGCGTTTTTCGACGGCGCCTCTGATTTCCTTGAATTCGACATTGCCGATCCGCAGGCGCCGGAAAAGATCGGCGCCTTCCTGGGCCGCGACCTGCCCTGGTGGGGCCGGTTGAACGCCAATCCGGTACAGCAGCGCGCCTGATGCGGATCGTCCTGCATATCGGCCCCGACCATGTCGGCGCACCGCGCCTGCAACAGGTGATGGACGCGCGGCGCGAGGCGCTGCTGGATCTGGGCGTGCTCTATGCCCATGCGCCGGGCAGCCGCAATCACACCCGGCTGTATATGGCGGTGACCGATCCCGACCATGTCGATCCGCTGCGGTTCAACCGGGGCTTCGAACACGCCGACCGCCAGGCCTTGCTGCGCGAAACGGTAACCGAGGAATTGGCCCGCGAGGTCGACCGCTATCGGCCGGAAACGCTGATCCTGTCGGCGGCACAGCTGGGCAGTTCGCTGCACCGCCGCTCGGAACTGGCGCGGCTGCACGCGATGCTGATGCCGCTGTCGGACGATATCCGCATCGTCGCCCATATCGACGAACCCGCCCGCCTGCTGACCCGGATCTATGCCGACCAGATCTTCGAAGGCCGCGCCACGCCGCTGGAGCAGGAACTGACGCTGGCGCGCGGCGGCAACTGGTGGGTGGACTGTATCGAACGGCTGCCGCAGATCGATCCCGCCGCCGGCCAGTTCGAAGAGGTACAGGGCGCGCCGTTCTGGCTGGACTATCCGGCCCTGGTGGAATTCTGGGAGGGCGAGTTCGGGCTGGGCTCGGTCTCGCTACGCAGCTATGACGCCGCCGCCTTTGCCGCGCCCACGGTGACCGATGAAATCTGCACCGCCTTCGGGGTCGACGGCCAGATCGGCCTGGCCGATGCCGGACAGATCGCCGCCGCCCCCTCGGCCGCCTGGCTGGCACGCGGGCGGCAGTTGAACGCGCTGCTGCTGCGGCTGCTAAAGCGCGGCGACCGCAGCCTGCCGCGCCAGCTGTGGCGGTCCTTCGTGAGCGAGCTGGAGATCGGCGGCGATGCCATCGATCCCGGCAGCCTCGCGGCAATCTCCACGCTGTTCCGCAACGATCTGGACGAACTGGTGCACGAGCATCCGGGCCTGTCCCCGGCCCTGCTGCGCGCACCGAAACGCCGCGCGCCCTGGGCCGAGGCCGATCCCGGCATGGGGTTTCGCGCCTCGCAATACCTGGTCGCCTATATGTACCGGATCGACCGGGCCACCGAAAGCGGGCGCAACCCGGCCGAGGCTGCGGCCGAGCCCGCACCGGCCGAGCGTCAACCCGAACCACCCCGGCCCTCGCCCGCCGCACGGGCGGTGATGCCGCCGCTGGCGATGCGCAAATACGAGACGCTGAAAACCTCGTCCTATGCCCCGCATAATCGCCTTGGCCGGGTCAACGAAGAGGATCTGGCCGCCGCCTTCGATCCGGCGCCGCCACGTCTGTTGCCCGAGGGGTCTTCGGGCAATGTCATCGTTGGCTGCATGAAGAACGAGGCGCCCTATATCGTCGAATGGGTGGCCTATCACCGCGCCATCGGCGTCGACAATTTCCTGATCTATACCAATGGCTGCGAAGACGGCACTGACCAGATCCTGGACCGGTTGCAGGAAATGGGCGTGGTCCAGCATCGGCTGAACGATGACTGGCAGGGCAACTCGCCGCAGCAGCACGCGCTGAACCGGGCGCTGGACGAACCGGTGATCAAGACCGCCGACTGGATCATCCATATCGATGTCGACGAGTTCATCAATGTGCGCTGTGGCAATGGCACCCTGGACGATCTGTTCGCCCGCGCCCCCCAGGCCACCAATATCGCCATGACCTGGCGCCTGTTCGGCCACAATGACATTCGCGAGCTGCGCGACGATTTCGTCATCGACCAGTTCGAGACCTGCGCGCCGAAATACTGCCCCAAGCCGCATACGGTCTGGGGCTTCAAGACCATGTTCCGCAATATCGGCGCCTATGAAAAGATCTCGTGCCACCGGCCCAATAAGCTGGCCAAGGGGTTCGAGGACAAGGTGCGCTGGGTCAACGGCTCGGGCCGCGACATGACCCAGGAAGCGGCGAAGAACGGCTGGCGCAATTCGAAGAAGTCGATCGGCTATGACCTGGTCCAGTTGAACCATTATGCGTTGCGCAGCGCCGAAAGTTTCCTGATCAAGCGCCAGCGTGGCCGCGCCCTGCATGTCGACCGGTCGATCGGGCTGAACTACTGGATCCGGATGGATTGGTCCGATCACCGCGACCTGACGATCAAGCGCAACATCCCGCGCCTGCGCGCCGAATATGACCGGCTGATGTCGGATCCTGTGCTGCGCGCCCGGCATGACAGCGGGTTGGACTGGCACCGTGCCAAGGCGGCCGAGCTGCACGCCCAGCCCGAGTTCCAGGAACTGTACGAGCAGGCCCTGAAAGTCCGGTTGAACGGCACCGAGCGCGCCGCCTATGCGCTGGCGCTGGACATGGAAAGCTGAGCCCGCGCCGTGCCTGAAACGGGTCAGAAAATCCTCGCGGTGCTGACGGTCAGGAACGAAGGCGCCTTCCTGCTGGAATGGCTGGCCCATCACCGCGCCTGCGGCTTCACCGATTTCCTGGTGTTTTCCAACGACTGCCAGGACGGCACCGACACCATGCTGGACCGGCTGGCCGAGCTGGGCTGGCTGGAACACCACCGCAATGACGGCCCCTATGACAAGGGCGGCATCCAGTTCACCGCGCTGAAGGCGGCCAGCGGTCTTGAGATCGTCAAACAGGCGGACTGGATCCTGCCGCTGGACATCGACGAGTTCGTCAACATCCATGCCGGCGATCACAGCGTATCGGCGTTGCTGGCGGAACTGCCCGAGGCGACGGCGATCACCCTGACCTGGCGGCTGTTCGGCAATGCCGACGTGATCCGTTTCGAGGACCGGCCGGTGACCGAGGTATTCACCCGTTGCGCGCCCGAGGTGATGTACTGGTCGTGGCGCTCGGCGATGTTCAAGACGCTGTACCGCAACGACGGCACCTATCGCAAACTGGGGGTGCACCGCCCGCGCGATGTTGACGAGTCGCGGCTGGACCAGGCCCGCTGGTTCGATGGCGAGGGGCGCGAGCTGGACGATCAATTCAAGACGCGCCGCATTTTCTCCAACTACGGGCGGCCGAACTACCGGCTGGTACAGCTGAACCACTATCCGCTGGGCGCGATGGAAAGTTACGTGCTCAAGGCCGATCGCGGCCGCGCGGTACATTCCGACCACCTGCTGGACGTCGATTACTGGGTCGAACGCAATTTCTGCACCGAGATCGACACCAGCATCCAGGCGCTGTCGATGCAGTCCCATGCGATGCGGATGGATCTTCTGGGTGACCGGGTGCTGGGCCCGCTGCATGAGCAGGCCGTGCAGTGGCGGCACAGCCGGTTCCGCGAATTGATGTTGCAGGAGCCCTATCGCGCCCTGTTGGGGCGGCTGATGATGACCCCGCCATCCCGCCCGGTCGAGCTGGGCGCGGCGCGCACGCTGATGCGCTTTGCAACCCAGGCGCGCGAGGATCGGAAACAATAACGCCCCGAGGGCGGCATTGTCGGCAAAAGACTTTAAATTAACCCCCCTTTCCCCCGGAACAGCCCCGGTTTTGCCGGGTTTTGCTGGCGTAGACTCGGGAGCTGGATTTAAGTGTGTCCGGGACCTGGGAATTGGGGCTATGCAAGATATTTCCGACAAGATCGATGCGCCGCTCACCGGCCTCGATGCAGCGATGTGGAAGAACCGGCTGGTGTCGCTGGCGCAGGAATTCGGGGAATTCCACGACCTTGGGAAACGCCATTTCACCACCCTGATCCGCCAGAAATCCACCTTGCTGGTGACGTTCGAAACCGTCCAGGGCATCCGCGCCTTGTCAGAGACCGCGCAGCCCTTCGGCTTTGACCTGGTGCGCACCCAGGGCTGGTCGCATCTGGGGCTGATCTCGAACGGCGATACCTGGTTCCGCGACCCGGCGGTCTATGCCTATTTCGACAGCCTGGTTGATAACGGCACCTTTGATGAATTCGACCGGGTGGTGTTTTACGGCGCCGGGCCCTGCGGCTATGCCGCCGCGGCGTTTTCGGTGGCCGCGCCCGGCGCCACCGTGGTTGCGGTGCAGCCGCAGGCCACGCTGGAAACCGCGATGACGGAATGGGATCCGCGCTTTACCGAGATGCGCCGCACCTCGTTCACCGACCGCTATGGCTATGCCCCCGACATGCTGGACGCGGCGCAGCGGGCGTTTATCCTTTATGACCCGCGCGAGGAACATGACGCGATGCACGCTGCGCTGTTCGCGCGCTCGAATGTCACCCGGCTTCGGATGCCGTTCATGGGCAGCGCGCTGCAGACCCGCCTGATCGAAATGGACCTGCTGTACCGGTTGCTGTTCATGGCCGGCGCCGGCAAGCTGAGCCGCGCCTCGTTCTATCGGCTGTATCGCGCGCGGCGCGACAATCCCAGCTATCTCAGATCGTTGATGCAGCGGCTGGATGCCGATGACCGGCCCTATCTGAACACCTTGTTGTGCCGCAACGTGATCGCCCGGATGAAGGCGCCCAAGTTCCGGCGGCGGCTAGACCTGCTGGAAAAGGACGCGCGCGCCGGGAAATTCCCGCTCCCGCCCGAGCGCGGCTGAGAAGACTGGCCTCGCCCGCGGCGCTGTGCTAGCGCAGCGGCCATGACCCAGACGCTCACCATCCGCCGCCCCGATGACTGGCACCTGCATCTGCGCGACGGCGCCATGCTGCGCGCCGTGCTGCCCGAAACCGCCCGTCATTTCGCCCGTGCGATCGTGATGCCCAACCTGGTGCCGCCGGTGGTCACCGGGGCGCAGGCCGCCGCCTATCGCGACCGCATTCGCGTCGCCCTGCCCGACGGCATGGCCTTCGAGCCGCTGATGACGCTGTACCTGACCGAAGAGACCGACCCGGCGGATGTGGCTGCCGCCCATGCCTCAGGGCTGGTCAAGGCGGTCAAGCTCTACCCGGCCGGGGCGACGACCAACTCGGCCTCGGGGGTGACCGATTTCGACAAGGTACGCGGCGTGCTGGAGCAGATGGCCGAGATCGGCCTGCCGCTGTGTGTACATGGCGAGGTGGTGGACCCGGAGGTGGATATCTTCGACCGCGAGGCGGTGTTCATCGACCGAATCTTGGACCCGATCCGCCGCGCCACGCCGGGGTTGCGGGTGGTGATGGAACATATCACCACCGCCGACGCGGTGGCCTATGTCCGTGCGCAGGGCGACGACCTGGGCGCCACGATCACCACGCATCACCTGGTGATCAACCGCAATCACATCCTGGCCGGTGGCATCCGGCCGCATTACTACTGCCTGCCGGTGGCCAAGCGCGAAACCCACCGCCTGGCGCTGCGCGCCGCCGCCACCTCGGGCGAGGCGCGGTTTTTTCTGGGCACCGACAGTGCGCCGCATACCGACGCGAACAAGCTGCTGCCCTGCGGCTGTGCCGGCTGCTTTACCGCGACCAACACGCTGGCGATTCTCGCCCAGGTCTTCGAAGACGAGGGTGCGCTCGACCGGCTGGAGGGGTTCACCTCGCGCCACGGCCCGGCCTTTTACGGTCTGCCGGTGAACCAGGAAACAATCACCCTGACCAAGGGCGAAGTTTTCAGTGTTCCCGCGCAAATCGAAACCGAAGAAGGGCCGGTCACCGTGTTCGACCCCGGCTTTGATCTGCGCTGGCAGCCAAGCTGACACATTTTCGCAACCCGTAAGAGCTTATCCTGCTTCGCAGAACCTGCAGGCTTGCCTGAACCGCTCACGCAACCTACTCCCACTGGGCCGGCACCAACGCTGGGGGTGCGGTTCCGGCGGGTACTATGACTGTGAAAGGCACTATTTATGACGACGCTTACCCTCACCGGCATTCAGATTGACTATTTTGATCGCGATCCCGTGTCCGTCGGCACGGTTGAAACCGTTCTGGTGATGCCCTCCAAAAAATCGTCCTTCACCTACACGATCGACTACTACGACGAAGGGGTTCCGATCGTTGAGATCAACGAGAACCTGCAACAAATCACCTTCAACGGTCAGTTCCTGGACGACAACAGCAACGACGAGGCGATCCTGACCAAGGTCACCTGGTCGGGCGGCACGACAACGGTTCTGGGCGTCGCTTTTGAAACCGGCAACGAGTCCGACACCGATTTCTTCTTCGTGCTGGACGGCGCCCCGCTGCCGACCATAAACACCGTCGCAGATTGGAACAATTTCGACGACAGCATCACCGCCATCGGCGCAGCCACCGACCCCTTCGCGCCCGGCCAGAGCATCCGCTGGACCGAGCTGGACGGCCACAGCCTGACCGAAGATGACGAGCTGTACGGCACCAGCGGCAAGGACGTCTTGTCCGGCGGCAAGGGCGATGACTATTTCGTCAGCAGCAAAGGCGCCGACACCTACAAGGGCGGCAAGGGCTATGACCAGGTGGCCTTCCACATCAACGACCCGGCCGGCGTCACCGCCAATCTGGGCACCGGCACCGCGACCGATGGCTGGGGCAATACCGACAAGCTGGTGAGCATCGAGATGCTGCGCGGGTCGCTGTATGACGACACGCTGATCGGCGATGGCGGCGACAATATCATTCGCGGCCTGGCCGGCGACGATGTGTTGAACGGCGCCAACGGCCGCGACGAGGTGCGCTATGACCGCGACGCCAATTACGGCGGCGACGCCGGGGTGACCGTGAACCTCAAGAAAGGCACCGCCACCGACGGCTTCGGCGACAGCGACACGCTGCGCAACTTCGAGAATGTGCGCGGTTCCGACAATGCCGACCGGATCACCGGTGACAACGGCAAGAACGAGCTGGAAGGCGAAGGCGGCAACGACAAGCTGTTCGGCCTTGGCGGCCGCGACACGCTGTGGGGCGGCAAAGGCAAGGACCAGCTGGATGGCGGCAATGGCAACGACGACCTTTACGGCGACGGCGGAAATGACAAGTTCATCTTCGATGGCCGGAAGTTCGGCGACGACACCATCCATGACTTCCAGACCAAGGGGAAAGCCGAAAAGATCGACCTCTCCGGCGTCAACACGATCAAATCGTTCAAGGACCTGAAGAACAACCACATCTCGGAGGTAAATGGCGACGCGCTGATCGAAGACGGCATTGGCAACTCGATCCGCCTGGTCGATGTGTCGGTCAGCGACCTGAGCGCGAACGACTTCCTGTTCTGAACCTTTCATCTGTCTGTGAAGCCCGCGCCTTTCGGTGCGGGCTTTTCATTTGCGCGCCGCTCCTCTATGCCCCGGAAAACCGGCCAGAGAGGACAGCGCGATGATCCCCACCTCCTATCCCGATCAGAAAGAGATGGCCCGCCTCAGCGCGCGCATGCTGCTGGAGATCCAGGCGGTGCATTTCAACGCGCGCGAGCCCTTTACCCTGGCCTCGGGTCTGCCCTCGCCCACCTATATCGACTGCCGCAAGCTGATCTCGTATCCGCGGATCCGTTCGACCCTGATGGATTTCCTGACCGTCACGGTGATGCGCCAGGCCGGGTTCGAGGCGTTTACCAACATCGCCGGGGGCGAGACCGCGGGCATCCCCTTTGCCGCCCTGGTCGCCGAGCGCATGGGCCTGCCGATGACCTATGTGCGCAAGAAGCCCAAGGGCTATGGCCGCAACGCCCGGATCGAGGGCGTCATGGGCGAAAACGACCGGGTGCTGCTGGTCGAGGACCTGACCACCGATGGCGGATCAAAACTGTCCTTCGTGGACGCGATTCGCGACACCGGCGCCACCTGTGCCCATACCGCGGTGATCTTCTATTACGGGATTTTCCCCGAGACGGTAAAAACCCTGGGCGATCACGGCGTTGCGCTGCATCACCTGTGCACCTGGTGGGATGTCCTGGCCGAAGCGCGCGACTCGGGCGCTTTTGATGTCGAAACATTGTCGGGGGTCGAGACCTTCCTCACCGACCCGCGCGGCTGGCAGGCGGCACGTCAGGAAAGCTGACCGGCCCGGTTTCGCGACCGGCGCCTATTGCGGCGCCGGCGCGCAATGCCTGCGGAAAATTGCCATCTGTCACCTGTTCAACACGGCGCGACTTCGCTACACTCGCCGCAATATGCAGTGGCAGCGGTTCAGCGCTCTACCAGATCATGCCGTTTTGCGGGTTCCACCCGGCTTATCCCGTGCTCATCCACAGGGATTTCCAGATAGGAATCTGTTAAAACTTCTGTAGAACCGGTCGTCACCACGGCAGCAGACAAGACCGAATTTGGGCAGCGGGCAAAATGAACGAAATTACCAGTTTCAATCCTTCGCAGGACGAAACAGCGCAGGCGACCGCGCTGCCGCATTCGGTCGAGGCTGAACAGCAGTTGCTGGGCGCGATCCTGACCAATAACGACGTTTACGACCGCATCGCCTCGATCATCGGGCCGCAACATTTTTACGACCCGGTGCATGCCCGCATCTACGAGATCGCCGCTGCGCGGATCGCCAAGAACGCGCTGGCCTCGCCGGTGACGCTGAAGGCGTTCATGGAGGATGACGAGGGGCTGAAGGAACTGGGCGGCCCGGCCTACCTGGCCCGGCTGGCCGGCACCGCGATCAGCGCCTTTGCGGTGCGCGACTACGCGCAGATGATCTATGATCTGGCGATCCGGCGCGAGCTGATCGCGCTGGGCCGCGACATCTCGGACAAGGCGGCACGCGTGGAGATCTCCAGCGAGCCGAAAGAGCAGATCGTCGAAGCCGAACAGCGGCTGTATAAACTGTCGGAACAGGGCCAGAGCGAGACCGGGTTCCAGAGTTTCCTGCGGGCGGTCACCGATGCGGTGAACGTCGCCAACGCCGCCTATCAGCGCGAAGGCGGGCTGGCCGGGATCTCGACCGGGCTGGTCGATATGGACAAGAAGCTGGGCGGTCTCCACCGGTCCGACCTGCTGATCCTGGCCGGGCGGCCGTCGATGGGCAAAACCTCGCTGGCGACCAATATCGCCTTTAATATTGCCAAGGCTTACAAGCGCGGCCGCCTGCCTGACGGCGCCGAGGGCGCGGTGGATGGCGGCGTGGTCGGGTTCTATTCGCTGGAAATGAGCGCCGAGCAGCTGGCCGCACGGATCCTGTCGGAAGCCTCGGAAGTTCCCTCGGAACAAATCCGCCGCGGCGACATGACCGAGGCCGAGTTCCGCCGCTTTGTCGATGCCGCCAAGGCGCTGGAGGCTTGCCCGCTTTATATCGACGACACCCCGGCGCTGCCGATTTCACAGCTGGCGGCGCGGGCGCGACGGCTGAAGCGGACCCATGGGCTGGACTGCCTGATCGTCGACTACCTGCAGCTGGTGCGCCCGGCCTCGGCCAAGGACAGCCGGGTGAACGAGGTGTCGGAAATCACCCAGGGGTTGAAAGCCATCGCCAAGGAACTCGACATTCCGGTGGTCGCCCTGTCACAGCTGAGCCGCCAGGTCGAATCCCGCGACGACAAGCGCCCGCAGCTGTCGGACCTGCGTGAATCCGGTTCGATCGAACAGGACGCCGACGTGGTGATGTTCGTGTTCCGCGAGGAATATTACGCCGAGCGGGAAAAACCCTCGGATGACCGGCTGGACGAAATGGCGGCCTGGCAAGAGCGTATGGAACGCCTGCATGGCAAGGCCGAAGTCATCATCGGCAAGCAGCGTCACGGCCCGATCGGCACCGTCGAACTGAGCTTTGAGGGCCGCTTTACCCGCTTTGGCAACCTGGTCAAACCCTGGCAGCAGGACCGCGACGAAAGCTTCTGATCGCCGAATCACGGCCGCCTGCCCGCGCCCGAAAGCCCGCCGACAAGACCGCGAATGCCGCAAAAAGGCAGGATTCTGCATGCTCGCGCAAAACGTGAGTAGACAAAGCCAGCCGCCTTTGGCGCTATGGTAACATGCGCCATCTGATTGCTTTCCTGCTTTCCCTGTTTGCTGTCCCGGTTTGGGCCCAATCCGAAATTGAAATCACCGAGGTCGATGTCGAACTGTTCCTCGCCGTCGATGTGTCGCGCTCGATGTCGCCTTACGAGCTGGAAATCCAGCGCAAGGGCTATTCCGCCGCCCTGGCCAGCGAAGAGGTCAAGGGCACTATTGCTGGCGGGATGATCGGCCGCATCGCGGTGACCTATGTGGAATGGGCCGGCTCGCATTCGCAGACGGTGATCGTGCCTTGGACGCTGATCGAAACGCCGGAGCAGGCCGACGCGGTGGCGCAACGATTGGTGGAATATTACAATCGGGGCATGCGCCGCACCTCGATCTCCGAGGCGCTGGTCTATGCCGCCGACAGTTTCGAAACCAATGCCTTTCGCGGGCTGCGCCGGGTGATCGATGTGTCCGGCGACGGGCCGAACAACCAGGGCCGCCCGGTTCTGGCCGCCCGCAACGAGGTTCTGGGCCGCGGGATCGTGATCAACGGCCTGCCGCTGATGACCCAGGACGAGTTTTCGCTGCGCTGGGGGATTTCCGATCTGGATGTCTATTACCGCGAATGCGTGATCGGTGGACCGGGCTCTTTCATGATCCCGGTCAAGACCTGGGACCAGTTCGCCGAGGCGGTGCGCCGCAAGCTGGTGCTGGAAATCGCCGGGCTGCCACGGCGCGAAACTGCCAGCCTGTACCGGGCCGAGGGCTATAACTGCCTGGTCGGCGAGGAAATCTGGCGACGCAATCAGCAGCAGTTCTTTTCGCCCTAAGATCAGGCCCGGCAGACTGGCGTGGCGTGGTCCCGGCCCGGGATCGCACGCGGTGCAATAAAATCACCCTTCCGCCGCGGCATCGCTCCGGATGCGCAGACCTTCGCCCGCCGGCTGGCCTTTCCCCCTTGACGCCCCGCGGCTCGCCGCAGACAAGAGCGCAATGAGCAGTGGACACCTGACAATCGACCTGGCCGCGCTCGCCGCGAACTGGCGCGCGCTGGACGCAAAAACCGCCTGCGAAACCGCCGCCGTGGTCAAGGCGGATGCCTATGGCATCGGCGTCGGCCCCGCCGCCACCGCGCTGGCACAGGCCGGGGCGCGGCGGTTTTTCGTTGCCGTCGCCGAAGAAGGCGCCACCCTGCGCCAGGCCATCGGGCCGGGGCCGATGATCGGGGTGTTTTCCGGCCATATGGAGGGCGACACCGCCCTGATCCGCGATCACGACCTGACGCCGATGCTGAACACCGTCGACCAGATGCTGCGCCATGCCGAGGCCCTGCCCGGCCAGCGCTTTGGCATCCAGCTGGACAGCGGCATGAACCGCCTGGGCCTGGAACCGGCGGAATGGGCGGCACTGCGCGAGGTGGCACTGTCGCTGGACCCGGTGCTGATCATGTCGCACCTGGCCTGCGCCGACGAACCCGAGCACGAGATGAACCCCAAGCAGCTGCGCGCCTTTGTCGAGATGACCGAGGATTGCAACCTGCCCCGGTCGCTGTCGGCCACCGGGGGCATCCTGCTGGGGCCGGATTATCACTTTGACCTCGCCCGCCCCGGTGTCGGGCTCTATGGCGGTCAGCCCTTTGCCGAGGCGCAGCCGGTGGTGCGCCTGGACCTGCCGGTGATCCAGCAGCGCGCGGTCGAGGTCGGCGAAACCGTGGGCTATGGCAACACCTGGACCGCAACGCGGCCCAGCCGCATCGCCACGGTCGCGGCCGGCTATGCCGACGGCATCCTGCGCGGGCTGAGTTCGAAATTTTCCCTTTACGACGGCGACACGCCCTGCCCCGCGGTCGGCCGCGTGTCGATGGATCTGATCACCGTCGACATCACCGATCTTGAGGGCGATCCGGCCTTTCTGACCCTGTTCGGACCGCAGCAGACGGTAGATGATATCGCCGATGCGGTCGGCACCATCGGCTATGAGATTCTGACCAGCCTCGGTGCGCGCTATACCCGGAGCTATACCGAATGACCGCGATTGCTGGCTTTCTGGGATTTGTCGGCGAAATGACCCTGCTGCTGTTCGCGGCGATGGGCCGGTTTGCCATCTTCGCCGGGCGCACCGTCAGCCATGTGTTCCTGCCGCCGCTTTACCCGCGCGAGCTGGGCGTGGCGCTGATCAATATCGGCTGGCTGTCGCTGCCGGTGGTCGGGCTGACCGCGATCTTCACCGGCGGGGCGCTGGCGTTGCAGATCTATTCCGGCGGCGCCCGTTTCGATGCCGAGGCGGTGGTGCCGCAGATCGTCGCCATCGGCATGGTGCGCGAACTGGGCCCGGTTCTGGTGGGGCTGATGATCGCGGCGCGGGTGACGTCTTCGATCGCCGCCGAGATTGCCACCATGAAAGTGACCGAGCAGATTGACGCGCTGGTCACGCTGTCGACCCATCCGATGAAATACCTGGTGGTGCCGCGGGTGCTGGCGGCGCTGATCACCGTGCCGCTGCTGGTGGCGCTGGGCGATATCATCGGCATCGGCGGCGGCTATGCGGTGGCGGTGCGCAACCTGGGTTTCAACCCCGCCGCCTATCTGAAAAACACCGTCGAGTTCCTGGAGTTGCGCGACATCATCTCCAGCGTGGTCAAGGGGGCCGCCTTCGGCACCATCGCGGCGCTGATGGGCTGCTATTACGGGATGAAATCCGAACGCGGCGCACAGGGTGTCGGCCGCGCCACCAAGAACAGCGTCGAGGCGGCGGCGGTGCTGATCCTTGCCGCGAATTTCGTGCTTACGGGGATCTTCTTTTCGGTATGATCAGGCTGGAAAACGTCAGCAAGACCTTCGGTGAGAACCGCGTGCTGCGCGGCCTGAACCTGCATGTGCCGCGCGGCACCTCGATGGTGATCATCGGCGGCTCGGGCACCGGCAAGTCGGTGACACTGAAATGCGTGCTGGGGCTGGTGACGCCGGATTCGGGGCGCATCCTGGTCGATGGTCGCGACGCCACCGAGGGCGACCGCGATGCGTTTCTGTCGCGCTTTGGCATGCTGTTCCAGGGTGGTGCGCTGTTCGATTCGCTGCCGGTCTGGCAGAATGTCGCCTTTCGCCACCTGCGCGGGGCGTTGAAGCGGCCGCAATACGAGGCCAAGGCGCTGGCGGTGGAAAAGCTGCGCCGCGTCGGGCTGAAACCCGAGGTGGCCGATCTGTTGCCGGCGGAACTCTCCGGCGGGATGCAGAAACGCGTGGGCTTGGCCCGCGCCATCGCCGCCGATCCCGAGATCATCTTTTTCGACGAGCCCACCACCGGGCTGGACCCGATCATGGCGGGCGTGATCAACGAGTTGATCCGCGAGATTGTGACCGAGATGGGCGCCACCGCGCTGACCATCACCCACGACATGTCCTCGGTGCGGGCAATTGCCGACAATGTGGCGATGCTGCATGACGGGGTGATCCAGTGGACCGGCCCGGTCAGCGAGATGGACCATTCCGGCGATCCCTATCTCGACCAGTTCATCCACGGCCGTGCCGAAGGACCGATCGAAGCGGTGCGGTAAACGCCGCGCCAGCGCCGACCTGCGGGGTGGCCTAGCGAGGTTGAAAGACGGGAACAACCTTGTATCCAACAAGGAAGGTGTTCACCGGCTCAGGCGTCAAACCTCGGTCCCGCAACTTGACGCTGAGCGTTTTGTCGGGAAACACCCAGACCGCTCCATTGATCATGGCAGCGTAGAATACATCGCCGCTGTCCACTGCGGCGGTCGCTGTCAAAATCGCCTTGAGATCGGTTTGAGTGATGTCAAAGCGACTTTCCAACTGGTCAAATCTGTCGTCGATATGCTGACGCAGCGATGCCAGAACATTGCCCTGTGCCCTCAATTCATTCTGAACCTGCTGGAGCGTGGTTGCATTTTGACCGACATTGAAGGCAAAGGCGATGGCCGCCGCCGCCAGCACGCCGAAACCGGCAAGCACAACTTCGCCCACATTGCGGTTTGCCCAGTTTGTCATGTTTCACGCCTCTGACTGGTTCGGCAAACTTATCACGCAACTTTCTTAACAGCGCGTCAATTATTGGGTCGTCCGCACCAATGATTGGCGCTCGCTCCGGCCGGAGCATCCGATGATATCAACTTTTTTATATCTGGCGCAGACAAATCCGGCGTCGGACACTCTGGAAAAATCAGGCTTGTGCAGCCCTTTCCCCGTCACTAGGTGCTGATCACCTTGCCGTTCGCAGGACCCCCGATGCTGAAACTTGCCAACCTCGCCCTGCTCCTCCTTTTCCCGGTCTCCTGGTTCGCCCCGCTGCTGCGTGCGGGCATCGACCTGCCGCTGTTCGGGGTGTCTGAAATCTCGGTGATCTCGGGCCTGCAAAGCCTGTGGCAAAGCGACGTGGCGCTGGCGCTTCTGGTGACCTTCCTGGCCGTCTTCGCGCCCTATCTGAAAACCATCGGCCTGGCGCTGATCCATTTCGGCATGATGCGGCGCAAGGTGCTGCCCGCGCTGGAAATCCTGGGCAAGCTGGCGATGGCCGACGTGTTCCTGATCGCGCTTTACGTGGTGGTGGTGAAGGGCGTCGGCTATGCCCGGGTCGACACCGCCTGGGGGCTGTACCTGTTCACCGGCTGCGTGCTGGCCTCGATCGCCATCAGCCACCTGTCGGGCCGGCGCCGCGCACAGGGGCTTGAGGTTTCCGGCACTTCCGGCGGATAAGGCGGCATGGCAAAAACCGCGTCCTTCACCTGTACCGCCTGCGGCGCGTCCTACACCAAATGGTCCGGCCGCTGCGAATCCTGTGGCGATTGGAACACCATCATCGAAGAGGCGCCGCTGTCGGCCGGTCCGGCGTCGAAAAGCCTGGGCGCGAAACGCGGCAGTTCCATCGCGCTGAGCGATCTGGCCGGCACCGAGGTGCCGCCGCCGCGCACCGTGTCGGGTCTGGACGAGCTGGACCGGGTGCTGGGTGGCGGGCTGGTCCCGGCCTCGGCGATCCTGGTCGGCGGCGATCCCGGCATCGGCAAATCCACCCTGCTGTTGCAGGGCGCGGCACGGTTCGCCTCGAACGGGTTGAAAACGCTGTATATCTCGGGGGAGGAAGCCGCCGCGCAGGTGCGGATGCGTGCCCGCCGCCTGGGCCTGGCCGAGGCGCCGGTGAAACTCGGCGCCGAAACCAACTTGCGCGATATCCTCACCACGCTGGAAGCCGAACGGCCACAGCTGGCGATCATCGATTCGATCCAGACCATGTGGGCCGACAATGTCGACAGCGCGCCGGGCTCGGTCAGCCAGGTGCGCGCCGCCGCACATGAGCTGACCGCCTTTGCCAAGCGTCGCGGCACCTCGGTGATCCTGGTCGGCCATGTCACCAAGGAGGGCCAAATCGCCGGCCCTCGCGTGGTGGAACACATGGTCGACACGGTGCTGTATTTCGAGGGCGAACGCGGCCATCAGTTTCGCATCCTGCGCGCGGTCAAGAACCGTTTCGGCCCGGCGGACGAGATCGGCGTCTTCGAGATGACCGGCGCCGGCCTGGCAGAGGTGGTGAACCCCTCGGCGCTGTTCCTGTCCGAACGCGGTACGCCCTCGCCCGGCTCGGTGGTGTTTGCCGGAATCGAGGGCACGCGCCCGGTGCTGGTCGAGATCCAGGCGCTGGTGGCGCCGACGCCGCATTCGCAGCCCCGGCGCACCGTGGTCGGCTGGGATGGCGGCCGGTTGGCGATGATCCTGGCGGTGCTCGAGGCGCGTTGCGGCATCCCCTTTGCCGGGCTGGATGTCTATCTCAACGTCGCCGGCGGGTTGAAGATTTCCGAACCCGCCGCCGATCTCGCCGTGGCCGCAGCGCTGCTTTCGGCGCGCGAAGACGCGGCGCTGCCCGCCGAAACCGTGGTTTTCGGCGAAATCAGCCTCTCCGGGGCGCTGCGCCCGGCGCCGCAGACAGAAAGCCGCTTGAAAGAGGCGCAAAAGCTTGGTTTTACGGCCGCAATCGCCCCGGCGGGTGGCAAAACCGGCACAGATGCCAGCTTGTCGCTTACCCGGGCCACGGATTTGACAGGTTTTGTTGGCGAAGTATTCGGAGCCGGTTAAGGTCGCGCCGCAGGCAAGAACAGAGGCAGAAATATATGGAAGGTTTCACCCTCATCGACGGGATCGTCGCGCTGGTTATCGTGCTGTCTGCGCTTCTGGCCTATTCGCGCGGCTTCGTGCGCGAAGCCATGGCCATTGTCGGCTGGATCGCCGCCGCGGTGCTGGCCTTTCTGTTCGCGCCGCAGGTCGAGCCGATGATCCGGGAATTGCCGGTGGTCGGGGAATTTATCGCAGACAGTTGCGAATTGTCGATCATCGCCGCCTTTGCCGCGGTGTTTGCCCTGGCGCTGATCGTGGTGTCCTTCTTCACGCCGCTGTTTTCCACCATCGTGCGCCGTTCGGCCGCCGGTGGCATCGACCAGGGGCTGGGCTTCCTGTTCGGCGTGGCGCGCGGCATCCTGCTGGTGGCGGTGGCCTTCTTTGTCTACGACACCGTGATCACCGCACAGGAATTCACCATGGTCGATGACAGCCGCTCTGCCGAGGTGTTCTCGCGCGTCACCAGCCAGATCGAAGAGCGCAACCCGGAACAGGCGCTGGGCTGGATCACCGCGCAATATGAAAGCCTGGTCGGCGCCTGCAACGCCCCGGCGCAGCAGTAAGACCCCGCCTGTCCGCGCCGCATCGGCGATGCAAACCTTGCACCCGCGCCACACACCGCCTATGTGACGGCGCGTCAGACCCTGGGCGGTCTGGCCCGCGCGGCAGGCATCCCCGACACGCTTGCCGCCCAGAACGCAACAAAATGTGATCCTTTCGTGACACCGGCAGGTGGAGCGACTATGTGAGGGTCAGACGAGCCATCGGATTCGGAGCTGCCCCCTTGTCCACGCCGCAACTACCGCCTGCCCATCCTTTCGACGACGACAAGCTGCGAGAGGAATGCGGCATTTTTGGCGTCGTCGGCATCACGGATGCCGCCAATTTTGTCGCCCTCGGCCTGCACGCGTTGCAGCACCGGGGCCAGGAGGCCGGCGGCATCGTCTCTCACGACCGCGACCAGGGCTTCAACTCGGCCCGCCGTTTCGGCTATGTCCGCGACAATTTCACCTCGCAAAGCCTGATGGAAACCCTGCCCGGCCCGCTGGCCATCGGGCATGTGCGCTATTCCACCACCGGGTCGAAGGGCAACACGGCGATTCGCGACGTGCAGCCGTTTTTCGGTGAATTTTCCCTGGGCGGCGCGGCGGTGGCCCATAACGGCAATATCACCAATGCCAATGCCCTGCGCCGCGAGCTGATTGAGCGCGGCTCGATCTTCCAGTCGTCTTCGGACAGCGAATGTATCATCCACCTGATGGCGCGTTCGATGGCGCGCAGCATTCCGGACCGGATGGAAGAGGCGCTGCGCAAGGTCGAAGGCGCCTTTTCCGTCGTTGCGATGACCCGCACCAAGCTGATCGGCGTGCGCGATCCGCTGGGCGTGCGGCCGCTGGTGCTGGGCCAGTTGGGCGATGGCTGGATCCTGTCCTCGGAAACCTGCGCGCTGGACATCATCGGCGCCGATTTCGTGCGCGAGATCGACCCCGGCGAAATGGTGGTGATCAGCGAAAAGAACGGGGTGGAAAGCCATTTCCCCTTCCGCCAGCGCAAGCCGCGTTTCTGCATCTTCGAACATGTCTATTTCTCGCGCCCCGACAGCATTTTGGGTGGCCGCTCGGTCTATGAGACGCGGCGCCAGATCGGCGTGGAACTGGCACGCGAGGCCCCGGTCGAGGCCGACCTGGTCTGCCCGGTGCCCGACAGCGGCACCCCGGCGGCGATCGGCTATGCCCACGAATCGGGAATTCCCTATGGCATGGGGATCATCCGCAACCAGTATATGGGCCGCACGTTTATCGAGCCGACCGAACAGATCCGCAATATGGGTGTGCGGCTGAAGCTGAACGTCAACCGCGCATTGATCAAGGGCAAGCGGGTGATCCTGGTCGACGATTCCGTTGTGCGCGGCACCACCAGCCGCAAGATCAAGGAAATGATCTTGGATGCCGGCGCCAGCGAGGTGCATTTCCGCATCGCCAGCCCGCCGACCGCCTGGCCGTGTTTCTATGGCGTCGACACGCCGCAGCGCGAAAAGCTGCTGGCCGCCACCATGTCGGAAGAGGAAATGCGCGATCATCTGCAGGTCGACAGCCTGCGCTTTATCTCGCTGAACGGCCTCTACCGCGCCGTCGGCGAAGCCGGCGGGCGCAATGACCTGCACCCGCAATATTGCGACGCCTGTTTCTCGGGGGAATACCCGGTTCGGCCCGCCGATATGCTGGAACAGGGCTTCGAGATGAAGGCGGCGGAATAGATCGCACCTCTTCTCGGGTCCCGACCTCGCGCTGTTGATCCGCCCCGTTGACCTGAAGGCGGCGCCGCCCGGCCACTGCGGTGAAACGACCCGCTTGACCTTGCCCGCCTGCCGCGCCACACGCTGAGCCATGACCAAACTTGCCCTGATCACCGGTGCCTCCCGCGGCCTGGGCGCCGCCCTGGCCGAAGCGCTGTGCACCAGCCATCACATTGTTGCCGTGGCCCGCACCACCGGCGCGCTGGAAGAGCTGGACGACCGCATCCAGGCCAAAGGCGGTCATGCCACGCTGGCGCCGATGGATGTCACCAATACCGATGCCATGGCGCAGCTGTGCCGCGGTATCCATGACCGCTGGGGCCGGCTGGATCTGTGGCTGCATACGGCGATTCACGCCGCGCCGCTGACCCCGGCGCAATTTGTTGATGCCCGCGACTGGGAGCGCTCGGTCGCCGTCAATGCCAATGCCACCGCCACGCTGATCGGCTTTGTCGCGCCACTGCTGGGCGAGGCCGGCCAAGCGGTGTTTTTCGACGACCCGCGCGCCGGGCAGAAGTTCTTTGGCAGCTACGGCGCCACCAAGGCGGCGCAGATCGCCCTGGCCCGGTCCTGGGCGGCCGAGAGCGAGCGCACCGGGCCGCCGGTGCATATCCTGACCCCCGTGCCGATGCCCACCGCCCCCCGTGCCCGGTTCTTCCCCGGCGAAGACCGCGCCGCGCTGACCCAGCCCGCCGCCGAAGCGAAACGGTTGCTGGCCGAACTGGGCCTCTGACACCAAATTGCAGCGCCGGAGCCTGGCGGTACCCCGCCTCCCTTGCCCCGGCTTTCCCCCTCGCCTATCAAGACTCAAAGGGGCGGCCGTATGCGAATTCTGATCACAAATGACGACGGGATCAATGCGCCCGGACTGGCGGTGCTGCAGCAGATCGCGGCCGAGCTGGCGGGCGACGAGGGCGAGGTCTGGACCGTTGCCCCCGCCTTTGAACAATCGGGTGTGGCCCATTGCATCAGCTATACCCATCCGATGATGCTGATCGAGATGGGCGAACGCCGCTTTGCCGCCGAAGGCTCGCCCGCCGATTGCGTGCTGGCGGGCCTGCACGAAGTGCTGAAGGACCAGCGGCCCGACCTGGTGCTGTCCGGCGTGAACCGGGGCAACAACTCGGCCGAGAACGCGCTGTATTCCGGCACCCTGGGCGGCGCCATGGAAGCGGCGCTGCAGGGGCTGCCGGCGATTGCGCTGTCGCAGTATCTTGGGCCGCGCATCTTTGACGCCGACAACCCGTTCGAGGCCGCCGCGGTGCATGGTGCCGAGGTGGTCCGCAAGATCCTGGCCGCCTGCCCCGAGACCGACAGCGACTATCGGCTGTTTTACAACGTGAATTTCCCGCCGGTCCCGGCGGACGAGGTCAAGGGCCTGCGCGCGGTCACGCAGGGATTCCGCCGCGGCACCCATTTCAGCGTCGAACCGCACAGCTCGCCCTCGGGGCGCCGGTTCCTGTGGATCAAGGGCGGTGAGCAACATGTTCAGACCGCCCCCGGCACCGATGCTCGCGCCAATATAGACGGTTATATCTCGGTCACGCCGATGCGCGCCGACCTGACCGCCCATGACGCGCTGAACGCGCTGAAAGCCATCGAATGAGCGACGCGGCGGCAGAAAACACCATGCGCCTTCTGTTCGCGCTGCGCACCGGCGGCGTGCGTGACAAGCGGGTGCTGGAGGCGATGGAGGCGATCGACCGCGGCCGGTTCATCACCGGGCTGTTCTCCACCCGTGCCTATGACGACACGCCGCTGCCGATTGCCTGCGGCCAGACCATCTCGCAACCCACGGTGGTCGGGCTGATGACCCAGGCGCTGCAAGTGACGCCGCGCGACAAGGTGCTGGAGGTCGGCACCGGCTCGGGCTATCAGGCGGCGATCCTCAGCAAGCTGGCGCGCAGGGTCTATACCGTCGACCGCCACGCAAGGCTGGTGCGCGAGGCCGGACAGATCTTCGACGCGCTGGGGCTGGCCAATATCACCGCGATGACGGCGGATGGCTCGCACGGGCTGCCGGAACAGGCGCCGTTCGACCGGATCATCGTGACCGCCGCGGCCGAAGACCCGCCCGGCCCGCTCTTGGCGCAACTGAAAATCGGCGGTATCATGGTGGTGCCGGTCGGACAGGCCGAGGCAGTACAGACGCTGATCCGCGTGCGCCGCGACGAGCGCGGGTTCGATTATGACGAGATTCTGCCGGTTCGGTTCGTACCGCTTCTTGAAGGCCTCGGCCGGGACGGCTAGAGGCTGAGAGCAGACCCGCCAACCCCCGCCGCAGATTTGGGGGACGCGAATTGAGGAAGACGCGATGACCCATTCAGCCGGTTCCCTCCCCGCCCGTCTTTGCGCCTCGGTGGCCCTGCTTGCGCTGCTTGCGGCCTGTGACGAGCCGCTCGATTTCGACCTGCGCGGCCGCATGGGCGGATTTTCCACCGCGCCGGCGGCACAGCAGGCGGTCACCGCGCGGCCCGCGCCGGATGCGCGCGGCGTGATCTCTTACCCGAATTACCAGGTGGTGGTGGCGCAGCGGGGCGACACGGTTGCCGCCGTGGCCGGCCGCATCGGCATGACCGCAGACGAACTGGCCCGCTATAACGGGCTGATGCCCGAAGACGGGCTGCGCGACGGCGAGGTGTTGGCC
>NZ_PGTB01000392.1 GCF_002786325.1 Pseudooceanicola lipolyticus
CCGCCGGCACCAGCGCGAACAGCCCCACCAGTCGGTCCGCCGCCTGCGCCGCGTCAAACGCGCCGCGATGGCCGCCCGCCTCCATCCCCTGCGCCACGATCACATCGGCGCCGGCGTCCTCGGCGGCCAGCGCCTCCGCCACCGTGGTTGCGGTGGCGAACCAGGCGATGCCCTGCGCTTTCAACCGCGCCACCACATCGGGCGGATAGAGCCCCATGATCGAAGAGACCGCGCGCGGCCGGGCGGCGATCAGCGCGTCGCATTGCGCGGCGAAATCATGCAGCTCGGCCTCGGTCGCCGTTTCCGGCACCTCCGGCCCCCATCCGGCCAGGAACTGCCGCACCGCCGCCTCGTGCGCCAGGTCGCGCACCGGGTCGGGATCGGGGATCCACAGGTTCATCTGGAAGGCGCCGTTGCTTTGTGCCCGCAACTCGCGCGCCCAGGCGGCAATCGCCTCGGGCGGCATCAGCAACGCGCCGCAGGCGCCCATGCCGCCGGCCGTCGCCACCGCCGCCGACAGCGCCACCGGGCAGGCCCCGGCCATCGGCGCCAACAGGATCGGCAATTGCAGCCCATAGGTTTCGCAGAAGGTGCCGACCCGGTCGGCAATGGCGGATTCGGTCATGATGGTCCTCCCCAGCTTGCCGGGAAACCATGCGCCGGATCGGCCTCTATTTGAAGACCGGCGCGCGCCCCTGCATCTGCGCGGCGATCACCTCCATCTGGTCGGGCTTGCCGATCAGCGCCGCCTGCTCGCGCGATTCCGCCAGCAGCACCGCATCGCGCGGCGCCGCCTCGGCCACCTCGATCAGCCGCTTGGCGGCGCGGATGGCCGAGGGGCTGCGCCCGGCGATCTCTTCCGCCA
>NZ_PGTB01000393.1 GCF_002786325.1 Pseudooceanicola lipolyticus
CCAGCGCCCGACCGATCGCCACCCGCTGCTGCTGGCCGCCCGAGAGCTGTTCGGGATAGCGTGCCAGCACCGCCTCTAACCCCAGCCGTCGCGCCAGGTCGCCGGTCCAGCCGGGGTCGGCGCGCCCGGCAAATCGCGCGTGCAGCGACAGGTTCTGCGCCACGGTCAGCGACGGGATCAGGTTGAACTGCTGGAACACCACCGCCACCACCTTGCGGCGCAGCGCCGCGCGGCCGGCATCGTCCAGCGCCGACAGCGCCTGTCCGGCCAGGGTGATCTCGCCCGCGTCAAAGCCGTCCAGCGTGCCGGCCAGATGCAGCAGGGTGCTTTTGCCGCTGCCGCTTTCCCCGGTCAGCGCCAGCGTTTCGCCCGCCGCCAGTTGCAGCGACACCCGGTCCAGCACCGGCCGTTCGGCGCCGGGATAGGTTTTGCTTACCTCGCAGATGTCCAGCAGCACGCGCAAATCCCTGTGGCCGCGCCGCGGCCGGCGCCCTGTTCCGTCGGCCAAACATGGCGCAAATGCCGGCGGTGTCCAGCTTTGCCGATCCGCCGCGCGGCCATTGGCGCCGCTGGCAAAGCGGATTATATCCGGGGCAGTTGCGGGCCGTGTCGAAAGGATTCGCCGTGAAGCTTGCCTTGCCTGTTTTCATTTCCCTGGTTCTGGTGGTGCCCGCCGCGGCGCAGACCACTGCCATCGATTCCCGCTGCGACCGGATTGCGCGTGCGCAAAGCGGCTATGAGGGTGGCCGCCTACCGACGGTCGAGGCCGGGCCGCTGAGCCTGCGGCTGAGCGGGTCAGTCGCGCTTGGCGTCAGCCGCAGCAGCGGCGGCGCCGGTGTGTCGGTGCCCGCCGGCGCCGG
>NZ_PGTB01000394.1 GCF_002786325.1 Pseudooceanicola lipolyticus
TCCAGCGGCGCCGGCATCTGGCCGCCCTGCACCAGGGTACAGCCGCGCCCGGCCCGGTTCACCGCCCGCGCCGGGAACAGCCCGGCAAACCGTGCCTCCACCGCCTGCCCGTCCCGGTCGACGCGATAGCGGGTGGCCAATGCCGCCACCCGCCCGATCGACGGCGCCACGTATTCGGCAAAGGACCGGTCCGGATCCTGCCCGGTCACGAAGGTCTCGGAACACAGCACATGGGCGGTAAAACCGGTTGCGGTGCGAAACGGCTGGCCGGGGGCACATCCGGCCAGACCGGCCAGCAGGGCCAGGGCAAGGGCAGGTTTCACGTCGCGGATCTCCATTCTGCTTGCAGGGCGCGGTGTCGCGAGCAAAATACGAGGATTACTCGCATTCTCATACTCGGATCTGCCCCGCCATGGCGCCGCCGGAAAAAATCCCCTCGCATCAACGGCGTGTCCCCCGGCAGGCGCGGTCGCGGGCGACCATGGGCTTCATCCTCGAGGCCGCGGCTCGGATTCTGCGCGAGGATGGGCGCGCCGCCCTGACCACCAATCTGGTGGCCGAACGCGCCGGGATCGGAATCGGCACGCTCTATGGCTATTTCCCCGACAAGGAGGCGATCCTGATCGCGCTGGCCCGCCGCATGATCGACGAGGACACCGCCGCCCTGCGCGCCGCGTTGGACACCGACGATGCCGAGCCGCTGCGCCTGCTGGTGCGCACCCTGCTCAACCGGCACCGCGACGACAGCGCCCTGCGCCGCGAGGTGATGAGCGTGCATCTGGGCCAGGGCCTCGGCCCCGAACATGCCCGCCCGGTGGCGGAAATCTCCGCGCTGCTGGCCC
>NZ_PGTB01000395.1 GCF_002786325.1 Pseudooceanicola lipolyticus
TTGGGAAGGGAACATTATCGATTACTTATTTGTAGTAGTAAGTTGAACAGCGCAACACATGTCCATAGTCCATACATAATTGGCAGATAACAAGGAATTACATGATAGATCCAAACCTTCATGGTCTTCTGGGAGCCATGAGGATCTTTTTACACAGCAACAAACCCACAAATCACCAAAGCAGTCTTTCGCAGCACCAAGTCTATAATGGCATACAAATCCACAGTAGTAGGCGAGTCCATGATGCGTGATCATGAAACTCGCGATGGCGGTGCGCCTAGCGTGCCCGATCCTTGATCTCATCGAGGCTGATTTCACTCGCATCTGTGGCCTGGAGTTCAACCTGAATGCCATTGAGGCCACTCTTGAATTTCTGGTTTGAGATTGCGTAAAGCATCTTGCTCTTCACCTTGGCGGAGGATGGGGACCATAGGATATAGAAGATCCTGCTCTTCTGGACATCCTCTGCAGTAACAAAGTCGAAATCATAGATCGCGTATCGGCAGTCATTCTCAGGGAGGCTGTTTGTGAAGTCATCGTAGCTGGTAGCGCGATCCCCGACCTGGTCCACAACTATCTCCTTGAACTTGTCGTCCATCTTGAAAGTTATGAAGCGGTGCAGCCTCTTCGACTGCAGCTCGCCAAACTTCAGCATGCACTCATCGTTCACAGCGACACCCGATCTCGCGTTCGCCATCTCGGGCGAGCTCGCGCGCCGGAACGGGACGGACGAGGGTGGAGGAGGAGGAGGAGGAATCGGCGCCGAGGAAGCGAAGCGTAGCGAGGAGAGGGGATGGCTCTGGCTGCTGCTGTGCTGCTAGCCTGCGTGCCGACTGCCGAG
>NZ_PGTB01000045.1 GCF_002786325.1 Pseudooceanicola lipolyticus
CCCGCTTGTGCCGCTGCTCAGGGGCCGGCCTGACCTGGCCCATGTGCGGACCGAGCGGCATATCTGCGTCGACACCACCGCCGCCGGCGGCAATGCGGCGCTGCTGGGCGGGCGCGCCTGACCGCTGAACGGGGGCGCGTGCGGTCAAGACCGGTTGCGTATGTACAAACGGACGCGGATCAGACGCCGGCCGTGACCCGGCCGGCGGCGCATTGCGCGCTTGACGCCCGGGCGCTTTGTGCGCAGCGTGCGGCCCATGTTTCCGATCCGCGATCACAACCCCTCCGGGCGCACGCCCTATGTCACCTACGCGCTGATCGCGGCGAACCTGCTGGCCTACCTCGGCTATTTCGGCCTGATGGGGGACGAGCGCGCGCTGCTGCAATTCTATGCCGACTGGGCCATCGTCCCGGCCTGGCTGAGCGAGGGGCGGCATGTCTACACCCTGCTGTCTTCGCTGTTCCTGCATGCCAGCTTCATGCACCTGGGCGGCAACATGCTGTTTTTGTGGATCTTCGGCGACAACCTGGAAGACGAGATGGGGCACCTGCCCTATCTGCTGTTCTACCTCGCCTGCGGCATCGGCGCCGGGCTGATCCACGTGGTCAGCGGCCCCGACTCGCTGGTGCCCACGGTTGGCGCCTCGGGCGCCATTGCCGGGGTATTGGGCGGCTATCTGCTGCTGTTCCCGAAGGCCAAGGTCGATATCCTGATCATCTTCATCGTCTTCTTCCGCATCTTCCCGCTGCCCGCCTGGCTGATGCTGGGCCTGTGGTTCGGCATGCAGCTGCTGGGCGGCGTCGCCTCCGACCCGGATATGGGTGGGGTGGCCTATTGGGCGCATATCGGCGGCTTTGTGCTTGGGCTGCTGCTGACCCTGCCGTTGCTGGCGCGGCGTGGCGGCGCCCGGTTCTGGCGGCGCACCGAGGGACACCCGCCGCATCCCGAGGCCGATTACGCCTTTGCCCGCTCCAGCATCCCGAAAGTGCGGCGCAAATGAGTGCCGCGCCGCTGCATATCCGCGCCAGCTGTCATTGTGGCACGGTGGTGATCGCAGCCGAGCTGCCATATGGCCTGAGCGATGCGGCGCGCTGCGACTGTTCCTTCTGCCGCCGGCGGCAGGCGGCAGCGGTGACCGCGCGGGCCGACACGCTGAAGGTGCTGCAGGGGGCCGACAATCTTGGCTGCTACAGCTGGGGCAGCCATACCGCGCGGCATTATTTCTGCAAGACCTGCGGCATCTACACCCATCACCGGCGGCGGTCGGATGTCAGCCAATGCGGCGTCAACCTGGGCTGTATCGAGGGGGTGAACCCGCGCGATTTCGAGCCGATCCCGTGGACCGACGGCATCAACCACCCCTCTGACCGCTAGCGCGGCGCGATCCCGGCCTCAGCCGCGGTCGCGCAGCACCCCGGCAAACTGGCTGAAGATCGCCTCGTTGGCGGCGACCACCTCGCCATCTTCCAGGATATTGCCGCCCTTGCGCAGCGTTTCGACCAGGCCGCCCGCCTCGCGCACGATGACCAGCCCGGCGGCGAGGTCCCAGGCGTTCAGATTCCGTTCCCAGAACCCCTCGTAGCGGCCCGCCGCCACATAGGCGAGATCCAGCGCCGCCGCCCCCCAGCGCCGCACCCCGGCGCAGACCGGCATCAGCTGCGCCAGGTCCTTGAAAGTTTCCGGCAGGTCGCGGCGCGTGCCAAAGGGCACGCCGGTGGCAAAGATGCTTTCGATCATCTTGTTGCGGCCCGACACCCGCAGGCGGCTGTCATTCATCCAGGCGCCCGCGCCCTTCTCGGCAAAGAACATCTCGTCCTTCGCCGGGTCGAAGACCACCCCGGCCACCACCTGCCCCTTGTGTTCCAGCGCGATGGAGACCGCCCAATGCGGCAGGCCGTGCAGGAAATTGGTGGTGCCGTCCAGCGGATCGACGATCCAGCGCCGGGTCGGGTCCTTGCCGTCCTCGCCGCCGCCTTCCTCGCCCAGCCAGCCATAGGTGGGCCGCGCCCCCATCAGCTCTTCCTTCAGGATCGCCTCGGCGGCGATGTCGGCGCGGCTGACGAAATCGCCGGCGCCCTTCATCGACACTTGCAGGTTCTCCACCTCGCGGAAGTCCTTGACCAGGGACCGGCCCGCCTTGCGTGCGGCCTTGATCATGATGTTGAGATTGGCGCTGCCTATCATTTGCTGGCTCCTTCGGGATCAGGGCGCGCTATACGCGCCGCCGCCCCTCTTGCCAAGGCCCGCCCGAGCGGTCACGGTCGCCACCATCCGAAGGAGGAGCCCCATGACCGAACAGATGTATCACATCGCGCTGGCCAGCCGCCCCGAAGGCGCGCCCGAGCCCGCGAATTTCCGCCATGAACCCAAGGCCCTGCCCACCCCGGGCGAGGGCGAGGTGCTGGTCCGGGTGCATTACATGTCGCTGGACCCCTATATGCGCGGCCGCATGGATGACGCCAAATCCTATGCCGCGCCGGTGCCGATCGGCGGCACCATGGAGGCCGGCGGCGTCGGCGAGGTGATCGCCTCGAACGATCCGAAGTTCAAACCCGGCGATTTTGCCTTCGGCATGTTCGGCTGGGCCAGCCATGGCTGTCTGCCCGGCAAGATGCTGCGCAGGGTCGACCCGGCGCAGGCGCCGCTGACCACCTCCTTGGGGGTGCTGGGCATGCCCGGCTTCACCGGCTGGTACGGGCTGATGCAACATGGCCGGCCGCAGCGCGGCGAGACGCTGGTGGTGGCGGCCGCCACCGGGCCGGTCGGCTCGATGGTGGGCCAGGTGGCCAAGGCGCTGGGCCTGCGCGCGGTGGGCATTGCCGGCGGCGCCGAGAAATGCGCGATGGCGGTCGACAAGTTCGGTTTTGACGCCTGCCTGGATCACCGCGCCTATGACAGCGCCTCGGATCTGCGCAAGGCGCTGGCCGACCAATGCCCCAACGGCATCGACATCTATTTCGAAAATGTCGGCGGCCGGGTGCTGGCCGCAGTGCTGCCGCTGATGAACCCGCATGGCCGGATCCCGATCTGTGGCATGATCGCCTGGTACAATGCCGGCGGTCTGGGCAGCGGCGCCCAGGTTGCAGAACCCAGCGCCCCGGCGCTGTGGCGCAACATCCTGGTCAGGTTCCTGTCGGTGAACGGATTCATCATCTCCAATCACTGGAACCGCTTTCCCGACTTCCTGGCCGAAATCGCCCCCAAGGTTGCGGCGGGCGAGATCGCTTATGCCGAGGACGTGGCCGAAGGGCTGGAAAACGCGCCGGCGGCCTTCATGTCGATGCTGAAGGGCGGCAATACCGGCAAGCAGATCGTCAAGCTGGTCTGAACCGCCGGGGCGGTCGCGGTCCCGATCGAAGGCAGCCGCGGCCGCGTCAGGCGGGCTGGATTCCCAGCATCGCCTCGACTTCGGATACCGGCAGCGCGCCCGGTGCCAGCCCCTCGCGCAGCAGCCGCGCGGCAAGCCGCAGGGCGCCGGTATTCAACGGTGCGGGCACGCCGTGCAGCCGGCCCAGCAGCGCGATCTCGCCATTGAGGAAATCGGTCTCCAGCGATCCGGTCTGCCGCGCCAGGCTTTGTGCCGTGGAACTGCCGGCTCGCTGCACCCCGGCCACCTTGCCCATCCGCATAAGCTCCGCGCGTCGCGGATCGCTGGCGCCGACGTCGCGCCAGGTGATGCCGGCGGCGGTCAGCACCGTTTTGGCCTCTGCCTCCAGCAGCGCGTGCAGCCGGCGCGCCGCTTCGCCCGCGCCGATCGCGGTCTCGACGATGTTCTGCAGGTTCATCAGCAGCTTGCCGTACTTGCTTTCCATCACGCTCGGGTCGGCAAAGGCCGCGATGCCGGCGGTGTTCAGCACCGCCGCCAGCGCCGTGTCCGCCGCATCCGTGCCGCCGGGATAGCAGCCGATGTCGAAGATCCCGTGGCGCGGGGTGCCGTAGCAGACCGCCTCGCCCGGGGTGAGATAGTCCGCCGGCATCATCACCGTGACGCCATGTACATTGGGAAACCGCCGCAGCGCGCGGCGCTCATTGGCGACGCCGTTCTGGGCGCAGAACAGCGGCTGGTCGGTGACACCGGCGCGCGCCAGCTGGTCCAGCGCCGCCTCGGTCTGCTGCGACTTGACCGTCAGCAGGATCGCGTCATCGGGGCGGAAGGTGATCTCGGAGGGATCGGCGACACAATCGAAGCGTGCTGTCAGCACCCTGTCGGGCGTGCGCACCACCATGCCCTGGGCACGGATCGCCGCCAGCTGGGCACCACGGGCGATGCCGACCACCTCGTGCCCGGCCAGTGCAAGGGTTGCCGCCACGGTGCCGCCGATGGCACCGATGCCGTGTACAATCACTCTCATCCGCTCTGTTCCCTCACCTGTCCTGCAATTTACGCGCCTCGACGCGCGCCAGTTCGATCAGCCGCCGCACAAAGGGTTTTTCCCGGTCTTCGCTGCGCACCGCGGCATAAAGCCGACGCGTGATACCACGCTTGGTCAACGGTCGCGTGACATAGTCGGAGCTGTATTTCACTTCGCGCACCACCCAGTCGGGCAGCACCGACACCCCCCGGTTGGAGGCGACCAGCAGCAGGATCACCGCGGTCAGCTCGGCCTGGCGCACCGCCGCCGGTTCCACCTTGGCCGGAATCAGCAACTGGCTGAACACGTCCAGCCGGGTGCGTTCGACCGGATAGGTGATCAGCGTCTGGTCGCGGAAATCGGCCGCTTCGACATAGGGTTTGGCCGCCAGGGGATGCGCGGCGGCGGCGACGAAAACCGGCGCATAGTCGAACAGAGGGATGAACTCGACCCCCGGCAATTCCTCGGGATCGGACGACACCACCAGGTCGACCTCTTCCTTCTGCAGCGCCGGCAGCGCGTCAAAGGCCAAGCCGGGGCGGATATCGACATCGACATCGGGCCAGTCCTTGCGGAACTCTTCCAGCACCGGAAACAGCCATTCGAAACAGGCGTGGCATTCGATGGCGATATGCATCCGCCCGGCCTTGCCCTCGCGCAGGCCGGAGAACTCGGCCAGGGTGGCCTCGACCTGGGGCAGCACCTGTTCGGCCAGCCGCAGCAGCCGGAAGCCGGCCGCCGACAGCGTCATCGGCTTGGACCGGCGGACAAAAAGTTCAACACCCGCCTGGTCTTCCAGCCCCTTGATCTGATGGCTCAGGGCGCTTTGGGTGATGTTCAGCTGATCCGCCGCCCGGGCCAGACCACCGGCATCGTGAATGGCCTTGATGGTGCGCAAGTGGCGGAACTCAAGATGCATCATATCGCGCTACTCATGTTGTTCTTGAGTAATATGAGTTTGTCTCACATTCGCCGATATGCGACAAGGGACCAATTGCAAAAGGATTCACCTGTCATGTCCGCGCCAACCATTTCCTTTGAATTCTTTCCGCCGCAGACCCTCCAGGCCTCGTTCCGGCTGTGGGACACCGTGCAATCGCTTGCGCCGCTGGGTCCGCGGTTTGTGTCCGTCACCTATGGGGCCGGCGGCACCACCCGCGACCTGACCCGCGAGGCGGTGGCGACGTTGCACAAATCCTCGGGGCTGAATGTCGCGGCGCACCTGACCTGCGTCAGCGCCACCAAGGAAGAAACCCTGGAGATCGCCCGCGGTTTCGCCGAGGCCGGCGTGAAAGAGCTGGTGGCGCTGCGGGGCGACCCACCGAAGGGCACCGGCGCGTTCAAACAGCATCCCGGTGGCTTTGCCAATTCGGTCGAGCTGATCTCGGCCCTGGCCGAAACCGGTGATTTCACCATCCGCGTCGGCGCCTATCCCGACGTGCATCCCGAGGCGGCAAGCGGGCAGGCCGATATCGACTGGCTGAAAGCCAAGCTGGATGCCGGCGCCGACGAGGCGCTGACCCAGTTCTTCTTCGAAGCCGACACCTTCCTGCGGTTCCGCGATGCCTGCGCCAAGGCCGGGATCGACAAGGCGGTGACGCCGGGCATCCTGCCGATCGAGAACTGGAAGGGCGCGTCGAAATTTGCCCGCAGCTGCGGCACCAAGATCCCCGCCTGGCTGTCCGAGGCCTTTGAAAAGGCCACCCGCGACGGGCGCGAGGATCTGCTGGCCACCGCGGTCTGCACCGAGCTGTGCAGCACCCTGATCGACGAAGGTGTCGACCGGCTGCATTTCTACACGCTGAATCGTCCGGAACTGACCCGCGATGTCTGCCATGCGCTGGGTGTCACGCCGAAGACGACGCTGCAGAACGTCGCGTAAGACTTGCCTGGCCCGCACGGGCTGATAGCGTCCTGCCAGTTGGGAGGCGCAGTCATGACCGTTGCGGAGAACATTGCCAAATCGCCCTCCGACCTGCTGAGTCGGGCGGAGCTGCTGGGCCTTTCGGGGCTGGAATTCATGCAGGGCATTCTGGAGGGCCGCCTGCCCGGGCCGCCGATCGCGGCGACCATGGGCTATACCCTGCACGCGGTGGATGACGGCCGCGTGGTGTTCCGCGGCGCGCCCGGCTTTGAAACCACCAACCCGATGGGCACGGTGCATGGCGGCTGGTACGGCACCCTGCTGGACAGTTCGATGGCCTGCGCGGTGATGACCAAGGTGCCGAAAGGGTCGGTTTACACAACGCTGGAATACAAGATCAACATCATCCGGCCGATCCCGCTGGGCATGCTGATCGATTGCGTCGGCCTCACCGATCATGCCGGGCGTTCGACCGGCGTGGCGCATGGCGAGATCCGCGGGGTCGAAGACGGCAAGCTATATGCCACCGGATCGACCACCTGCATCATCATGGCGCTGGCGTGACCCGAGACCGTGCGGGCGGGATCGGGGACCGGGACAGGCGCAATCAGAATTCGACTTCCAGTTCCTCGACCTCGTCGGGTTCTTCCAGCGCGGCGGCGATCCATTCCTGCATCGGCGCCCAGCCGAAGATGGTGTCGCAATAGGTGGCCAAATCGGGCTCCAGTTCGACCGCATAGGTGCGGAACCGGGTACAGACCGGGGCGTACATCGCATCGGCCAGGGTCGGCTTGCCAAACAGGAACGGCCCGCCATAGGTGTCCAGGCAATCGGTCCAGATCTCCTTGATCCGCTGCACGTCCGGCCGAGCGCCCGAGAAGATCTTGAAGCTTTCATGCCTGGCCTTGAGGTTCATCGGCAGGGCCGAACGCAGGTTGTAAAAGCCTGAATGGATCTCGCCCGACACCGCCCGGCAATGGGCGCGGGCCTTGCGGGTCGAGGGCAGCAACCCGGCCTTGGGCGCGACCTCGTGCAGATATTCCGCGATTGCCAGGGTGTCCCAGACCTCGACGCCGCGATGGCTCAGCCGCGGCACCCGCACCGATGGCGCCAGCAGCAGCAGTTCCTGGCGGTTCTCCGGATCGTCCAGATCGACCGGCTTCTCGTCGAACTCGATGCCCGCCATCTTGCACAGCAGCCAACCGCGCAGCGACCAGGACGAGTAATTTTTAGAAGAAATCGTGAGTGTCGCCCGTGCCATGCCGACTCCGTGGATATTTTTCTGCGTCGCAGATAATTTTGTCGCACTGCAGCATAAATTGCACTAATTTTTTTGGGAACGGCCGGAAGGACAGCTTTATGCTCTACCAGATGTACCAGTTTCAGGACGATCTGATCGCCCCGTTTCGAATGGCTGCTGGTCTTGGACGTTTCACCGACCTGCCCGGCACCGGGCTGATGAACGGCAGCGCGTTTCATGTCGATGCGCTGATGGAAATGATCACCCGGTTCAAGCTGACCCATACCCGCCCCGACTTCGGCATCGACTCGGTCCGCGTCGGCAACCGCGAGGTCGAGGTCACCGAAGAGATCGCGCTGGATCTGCCCTTTGGCAAGCTGCTGCATTTCAAGAAGGATATCGACACCGCACAGCCGCCGGTGCTGATCGTGGCGCCGCTATCGGGCCATTTTGCCACCCTACTGGCCGGCACCGTGCGCGTGATGCTGCGCGATCACGACGTCTATATCACCGACTGGGTGAATGCCCGCGACGTGCCGCAGTCGGCCGGGCGTTTCGGCGTCGAGGAATATGTCGACTACGTCATCCGCTTCCTGGAAGAGATCGGCCCCGGCGGCAATGTGCTGGCGGTGTGCCAGCCCTGCGTGCAGACGCTGATCGCGGTTTCGGTGATGTCGAGCGCGAACAACCCGGCCACGCCGCGCACGATGACATTGATGGCGGGCCCCATCGACGTGCGTGAAAGCCCCACCGCAGTAAATGACCTGGCCAATGACAAGCCGCTCAGCTGGTTCGAAACCGCGGTGATCGGCACCGTACCGGCCCGCTATCCCGGCGGCGGGCGCCGGGTCTATCCGGGATTTGTGCAGCTGTTCGCCTTCATGCTGATGAACATGGACCGCCACCGCGCCCAGCATCAGAAACTGTACCGCCACCTGGCCCGTGGCGAGACCAGGGATGCCCAGAAGATCAAGGATTTCTACGACGAATATTTCGCCGTGCTGGACCTGACCGAAGAATTCTACGTCGAAACCATCGACCGGATCTTCCAGCGCCCCGAGCTGGCGGAAGGCACCTTCACCTATCGCGGCGAACTGGTCGATCCCGGCGCCATCCGCAAAACCGCGTTGCTGACCGTCGAAGGCGGGCGCGACGACATCTGTTCGCTGGGGCAGACCTCAGCCGCGCATGACCTGTGCCGGTCATTGCGGCCGCATCTGAAACGCCACCATCTTCAGGCCAATGTCGGCCATTACGGCGTGTTCAACGGCCGCCGGTGGGAACAGGAGATCTACCCGGTGGTGCGCAACATGATCCTGGCGATGGAATAGGCCTGGTCACTGGGCGCTTTCCGCGCGCACCGTTCCGGTATCGCCCAGCCAGTCGGGCAGATCGTCGGGGCGCACCGACTCGTGCAGGTGTTCGGTCCAATCCTGCCCGACCACCCGCGGCTTGCGCAGAATGAAGATCTTGCCCCAGGCACGCCAGGTCCCGACCGAGGGCGCGTCGCGGTCGGTATAGAACCGTGCCCGCCATCCGGCGGGCAGCGGCAGGCCGCATTCCTCGGCCCGGTCCAGCATCCAGACCAGCGAGATATTGGCCAGCGGCCGCGCCGCCTCGAAGCCGCCCAGCTGGCCGCCGATATCGCCATGGGTGCCGCGGAACCACACCTGCTCGACCCGGCCGGGCCAGTCCTGCGGCGTGCTCCACAGGATCGGCGCATAGACCTCGCGGGTTTCATGCAGCGCGAGGGCATGAAACCCGTTGCGGATCGACCGGCCCAAATGGTGGTTGTGAAAAGAATGTTCCGCCTCGGCACGCTGCCAGAAATAGGGCAGCCGCAGCCCCAGCGCCTTGACCGTGTCCCAGACGCCGACCATCTCGATCGGCAGCACCGGGTGGCAATAGGCGCGGGCAAAGGCGCGGGCGCTGTCCGAATCCGGGGCGTACTGGTAATGGCGATAGGCGGTGCGGATGTTGCGCTCGGTTGCATGTTCCGGCTTGAGCAGCCCGACAAGGTCGATCGCCCCGGCCAGCGAGCGCACCGCATAGGCGCCGCGCGAATAGCCCAAGAACATCACCTTGTCACCGGGCCGGTAGCGCGAGGCGAGATAGCCATAGGCGCGGCGGATCTGGCGGTTGATGCCGCGCCCCATCAGCACGTCCAGGGTGGCGTGCCAATTCTCCCATTGCACGCCGGCCTCGTAATAGACCGAAACATCGGCGCCCATTTCCCGGCACAGCCGGTAGGCGATGCCGGCGTGGGTCTCATAGCCCTGTTCGAGGCTGGAGAGCGTGCCGTCCAGGATGATCACATGGGTGCGCGGGCCGCGCAGCGGCGCCTCGGGCGAATGGGCCGTCCTGAGCGGCCGGCCCAGCCAGCCCAGTAGCCTCTTACTCAGCCGCGATAGGTTCATCCCTCAGCAGTTCCCAAATTCGTGCCGGCGTGAAGGGCATGTCGACCTGCCGGTTGCCTCGCTCCCAAACCGCATCCTGCACTGCATTCGAGATCGCCGCCAGTGCGCCGACGGTCCCGGCTTCGCCACAGCCCTTCATTCCCATCGGGTTGGCGGTGGAGGGCACCGGTTCGGAGGTAAAGCCGATCATCGGCACATTGTCGGCCCGCGGAATGGCGTAATCCATGAAGGTCGCGGTCAAAAGCTGGCCGTCGGCATCATAAACCACGTGTTCGGTCAGCGCCTGGCCGATCCCCTGCACCACGCCGCCATGCACCTGGCCCTCGGCCAGCATCGGGTTGATCAGGTTGCCGAAATCATCCACCACCGTATAGCGATCGACGCGCACCATCCCGGTGTCGGGGTCGATCACCACCTCGGCGATATGGGCGCCGTTGGGATAGGACCGGCCCGGCAGCGTCGCCCGCGCCTCGTGCACCAGCAGGTCGGTGCGGCCGTCGGTGCGGGCCATGTCGGCCGCCTCCAGCAAGGTCGGCGCCAGGTTCGACCCCGGCGCGCGGAACCCCTCTTCGTCAAACGTGATGCTGTCGGCCTCGACCCCCATCTTGTCGGCCAGGTAGGGTGCGAAGGCCTCGACCATGGTGCTGACCGTGGCCAGGGTTGCATTGGTCTGGGTGGTGACCGACCGTGACCCGCCGGTGCCGCCGCCCTGTGCGATCAGGTCGCTGTCGCCCTGCACCACCTGGATCATCTCGACGGGGATACCGGTCTGGTCGCTGAGGAACTTGGCATAGACGGTTTCATGCCCCTGCCCGTTCGACTGGGTGCCGACATAGATGCTGACCGTGCCGTCGTCGTGGAACTCCACCTTGGCGCCTTCCGAGGGATCGCCCAGGATGCTTTCGATGTAATAGCTCAGGCCGCGCCCGCGCAGCAGGCCCTTGGCGGCATCCGCCGCGGCGCGCGCCGCAAAGCCGGACCAATCGGCCTCTTCCTCGGCGCGGGCCAGGACCTTGCTGAAATCGCCGACATCGTAATTTTCCCCGGTGACCGTCTTGTAAGGGAAGCTGTCGGGTTTGATGAAGTTGATCCGGTGCAGTTCCAGCGGGTCAACGCCCAGCTCGCGCGCGGCACGGTCCATCACCCGTTCCAGCACATAGATCGCCTCAGGGCGGCCGGCGCCGCGATAGGCATCGACCTGCACCGTGTTGGTGTAATAGCCGCGCGCATTCAGCCAGGCGGTCTGCACGTCATAGGTGCCCATCAGCACGCGGGCGAACAGGTTCGATTGGATGATCTGGCCGAAGTTCGAGTTATAGGCCCCCAGATTCGACCGCGTGGTGACGCGATAGGCGGTGATCTTGTTGTTTTCGTCGAAGGCCAGTTCGGCCAGCGACACCAGATCGCGCCCGCCATTGTCGCTGAGCATCGATTCGGTGCGGTCGGCCATCCAGCGCACCGGGCGGCCCAGCGCGCGCGCGGCCTGGGCCACCGGGATATATTCGGGATAGACCATCGCCTTCATCCCAAAGCCGCCGCCGACATCCGGGTTGGTCACCCGCACGTTTTCCGGGTCCAGCCCGAAAGCCGCGGAGAGCATCGACTTGCCGCCCCAGACCCCCTGCCCGCCGAAGGCCAGGTGCAGCCGCGTGCCGTCCCATTCGGCGTAACAGCCGCGCGGCTCCATCGCGTTGACGATGATGCGGTTGTCACCGACCTCGAGGCTGACGGTCCGCGCCGCCGCCTCGAAGGCGGCCTGGGTCGCGGCCTCGTCGCCGATGCCGAAATCATAGGCCAGGTTGTCGGGCGCCGCATCATGCAGGGTCTCGCCGCCGGGCCCGATATCCAGCTTGGCCGGCAACTCGTCATAGTCGAATTCGATCAGTTCGGCGGCGTCACGCGCCTGATCCAGGGTTTCGGCCACCACGCAGGCAATCGCCTCGCCCACGAAGCGCACCCGCCCCTTGGCCAGCGCCGGGCGGCGGGCATCCACGGCGGACGAGCCGTCGCGATTTTTCACCACCACCCCCGGCAGGGCCACATCGATTCCCGCCGCTTCCAGATCCTCCACCGTCAGCACCAGGTGCACGCCCTCGGCCTGCCGCGCCGCGTCCAGGTCAAGCCCGGTGATTTCGGCATGGGCCACCGGGCTGCGCAGGAAATAGGCGAACAGCGCGCCCTCGGGCGCGATATCGTCCACATAGCGCCCCTGCCCGGTTACAAAGCGCAGGTCCTCGACCCGCTTCACCGGTTGGCTGCGTCCGAATTTTTCCATGAATCTTGCCTCTTGCCTGGGTGCCGGCCAGACACTAACCCCCGAACCCGCAATGTCCAGACGCGCCGGCGCCCGATACGCCTGGAATGCGCCAGATCGCAAAAATTTCTGTACGGGTTAAGCATCTGGTGCCGCCGACGTGACGCTTTAGCCGGGTCTTTCCCTTGGCCGCGCCTTTGGGTAGACCGTGCGCGAAACCTCAAGGACGATCAGGCATGGCGATGGAAAAGACATTCGACGCGGACAAGGCCGAAGCCCGGCTGTACGAGGCCTGGGAAAAGGCCGGCTGTTTCGCGGCCGGCGCCAATGCCTCGCGGCCCGACACCTTCAGCATCATGATCCCGCCGCCGAACGTGACCGGTTCGCTGCATATGGGCCACGCCTTCAACAACACCCTGCAGGACATCCTGATCCGCTGGAAGCGGATGCAGGGCTTTGACACGCTGTGGCAGCCGGGCACCGACCATGCCGGCATTGCCACGCAGATGGTGGTTGAACGGGAACTGGCCGCGTCGAACCGCCGCCGCACCGACATGAGCCGCGAGGACTTCATCGGCCTGGTTTGGGCGCAGAAGAAGAAGTCGCGCGGCAATATCATCGGCCAGCTCAAGCGGCTGGGCGCCTCCTGCGACTGGAGCCGCGAGGCCTTTACCATGTCGGGTGGCCCCGGCGCGCCCGAGGGGGAAGAGGGCAATTTCCACGATGCCGTGATCAAGGTCTTTGTGGAGATGTACAACAAGGGCCTGATCTATCGCGGCAAGCGGCTGGTCAACTGGGACCCGCATTTCGAAACCGCGATTTCCGATCTCGAGGTCGAGAATATCGAGGTCTCGGGCCATATGTGGCATTTCAAATACCCGCTGGCCGGCGGCGAGACCTATGAATATGTCGAGAAGGACGAGGACGGCAACGTCACCCTGCGCGAAACCCGCGATTATATCTCGATTGCCACCACCCGGCCCGAAACCATGCTGGGCGACGGTGCGGTGGCGGTTCACCCCTCGGATGAACGGTACGCGCCGATTGTCGGCAAGCTCTGCGAGATCCCGGTGGGCCCGAAGGAACATCGCCGCCAGATCCCGATCATCACCGACGACTACCCGGATCCAAACTTTGGTTCGGGCGCGGTGAAGATCACCGGCGCGCATGATTTCAACGACTATGCGGTGGCCAGCCGCAACGCCATCCCGATGTACCGGCTGATGGATACCAAGGGGCAGATGCGCGACGACGGCGAGGCCTATGCCAGCTGCGCCGCCCGCGCGCAGGAAATCGCCCAGGGCAGCGAGTTCACCGAGACCGAGGTCGACACGCTGAACCTGGTGCCCGACGACCTGCGCGGGCTGGACCGGTTCGAGGCGCGCAAGAAGGTGGTCGAGCAGATCACCGCCGAGGGGTTGGCGGTGATGATCCCGGGCGAGCCCGATGACAGCGACGGCAAGGTCTGTTTCGACACCGGCATGGTGCCGCTGGTCGAGAACAAGCCGATCATGCAGCCCTTTGGCGACCGCTCGAAAGTGGTGATCGAGCCGATGCTGACCGATCAGTGGTTCGTCGACACCGCGCAGATCGTTGGCCCCGCCATCGATGCGGTGAAACAGGGCGACACCCAGATCCTGCCCGAGCGCGACGCCAAGGTCTATTTCCACTGGCTGGAGAATATCGAGCCCTGGTGCATCTCGCGCCAACTGTGGTGGGGGCATCAGATCCCGGTCTGGTACGGGCTGGACCTGTCGGCGCCCGGCTTTCAGGACGAGGATGGCGATGGCGTGCTGGACCTGGTGGAACTGGGCCGGCTGCTGCTGGACGGGCTGGTCCATGCCGGCGACCTGCATCACTGCGCCGCCAGTCTCGACGGCGTCCTGCCCGCCTTCCGCGACGCCCTGGCCGACACGCCGCATCCGCTGGCCGATGCCCGCATCGTCGAGGTGGCCGACCGCAACGCGGCGATCCACGCCTTTGCCCAGAGCCTGGCGCAATACGAGCTGGACCAGGACCCGACCCGCCTGATCTATCCGGTCTGGCGCGACCCCGACGTGCTGGACACCTGGTTCTCCTCTGGTCTTTGGCCGATCGGCACGCTGGGCTGGCCCGAGCAGACGCCGGAATTGCAGAAATACTTCCCCACCTCAGTGCTGATCACCGGCTTTGACATCATCTTCTTCTGGGTCGCCCGGATGATGATGATGCAATATGCCGTGGTCGGCCAGAAACCCTTCGACACCGTCTATGTCCACGCGCTGGTGCGCGACGAGAAGGGCAAGAAAATGTCGAAATCGCTGGGCAACGTGCTGGACCCGCTGGAGCTGATCGACGAATTCGGCGCCGATGCGGTGCGCTTTACCCTCACCGCGATGGCCGCCATGGGCCGCGATCTGAAACTGTCGACCAGCCGCATCGCCGGCTATCGCAATTTCGGCACCAAGCTGTGGAACTTCGCCCGGTTCGCCGAGATGAACGGCGTGTTCGACACCGCGGCGCAGGACATCCCGGCGGCACAGGAAACGCTGAACAAGTGGATCATCGGTGAAACCGGCAAGGTCCGGGCCGAGGTCGACGAGGCGCTGGAGAATTTCCGCTTCGACGACGCCGCCAGCGCGCTGTACCGCTTTGTCTGGGGCAAGGTCTGCGACTGGTATGTCGAATTCTCCAAACCGCTGCTACAAGAGGACAATCCGGCGCGGGCGGAGACCCAGGCGACGATGAAATGGGTGCTGGACCAGTGCCTGGTGCTGCTGCACCCGATCATGCCCTTCATCACCGAAGAGCTCTGGGCGCTGTCCGGAAGCCGCGAAACGCTGCTGGTCCATGCCGACTGGCCGACCTATGGCCCGGAACTGGTCGAGGCCGAGGCCGACCGCGAGATGACCTGGGTGATCGGCCTGATCGAAGGGATCCGCTCGGCCCGGGCCCAGATGCATGTGCCGGCGGGGCTGCATATCCCGATCGTCGTCAACGGGCTGGACGCGGCCGGCCAGGCCGCCTGGGCGCGCAACGCGGCGCTGATCACCCGCCTCGCCCGCCTGGCCGACCTGCAGGAGGTCGAAAGCTTTCCCAAGGGCACCGTGACCATTCCGGTGCCGGGCGGCACCTTTGGCCTGCCGCTGGCCGATGTCATCGACATCGCCGAGGAAAAGGCCCGGCTGGAAAAGACCCTGGGCAAGCTGGAAAAGGAACTGGGCGGCCTGCGCGGCCGGCTGAACAACCCGAAGTTTGTCGCATCCGCCCCCGAAGAGGTGGTGGAAGAGACCCGCGGCAACCTCGCCGCCCGCGAAGAGGAAGCCGCCCGCCTGACCGAGGCGCTGGCGCGTCTGGCCGAAATCGCCTGATCTTCTCCTCTTCGAGGAATAGACTAATCCGACCCCCGGCGCCCTTGCCGCGCCGGGGGTTGGAGTCTTATGCTGCTGCCATGACGCGCGCCTTCCGCACCCTTGTCGAGCGGCAGATCGGCAAAGCCGCCGCGCAGGGCCAGCTGTCGGGGCTGGCCGGCGAGGGCCGGCCTTTGCCCGACCGCGCCGGCGAGGCGCTGGTCGATCCGGCGCTGGCCGCCGGCCACCGGATCATGGCCGAGGCTGGGGCGCTGCCGGAGGAATTCCGCATCAAGGCCGAGCTGGAGGCGGCGCGGCGCGCCTGGCAACAGGCGGAAGGCGCCGCGGCTAAGAAAGCCGCGATGGCCCGCATCGCCGATTTGCAGATGCGCTATGACATGGCGCGCGATGCCCGCCGCGCCTTTTTTCGCTGACACGCCCCTGCCCCGGATTTGCTCCGGGGCTTCCCTGCGGCTGATATGGAGCCTGCCCCGGACTTCGATCCGGGGCCTCGCCGCCCGCCGATCCGCCCGGCATCGGCGATCGTGACCCTGTGACGCCCCGATTGCACTTGACCTTTGGGTGCGCACTCTGTTGAACCCCCGGGTGTCATTCCCGTTATCAAGGTGCCGGTCCCACATGGACGATCAGAACAAAAACCTCATCCTGGCAACTGCCCTCAGCTTCCTGGTGATCCTGGTCTGGTTTCTGCTGTTTCCGCCCCCGGAACCGGAACCGATGCCCGAGACCAGCGCGGTGGAACAGAGCGACGGCGCCCCGACCGCAGGCGCGCCGATTGCCGATGGCAGCGCGCCGCTGAGTGCGGATGCGCAGGTTGGCACCGGGGCCGAGCCGGTGGCCGACACCCCGCGCATCGCCATCGACACGCCGCGGCTGAGCGGCAGTGTCTCGCTGCTGGGCGGCCGCATCGACGAGCTGTTCCTGAAGGATTACCGCGTCAGCCTGGACGATAATTCCGACATCGTCGAACTGCTGAAGCCGGTGGGCACCCCCAACGCCTATTACGCGCTGTATGGCTGGGCGCCGGGGGCCGGTGCCACCGTCGAGGACGTGCCCGGCGCGCGGACCGAATGGCAGATCGAAAGTGGCGAGACCCTGGCCGTGGACAGCCCGGTCACCCTGGTCTGGGAAAATGGCAGCGGGCTGACCTTCCGGCGCACGCTGGCGGTGGACGAAGATTACATGTTCACCATCACCCAATCGGTCGAAAACGCCTCGGGCGCGCCGGTCAGCCTGGCGCCTTACGGCGTGATCGCCCGCCACGGCACGCCGCCGGATGCCAAGAATTTCTTTATCCTGCATGAAGGCCTGGTGCGGATGTCCGACGGCACGCTGGAGGAAACCAAATACAAGAACCTGCCCGACCTGGAAGTTGACCCCAATGAAGGCGCCCGCGCCGAGGTGGTGCAAGTGGCCCAGGACGGCTGGATCGGCTTTACCGACCATTTCTGGATGACCACGCTGATTCCGCAGCCGGGCAGCGCCTTCAAGTCGGTGGCGAAATATGACGAACGCCGCGACATCTTCCAGACCGAGGCGGTGCTGCCCACCCGCACCATCGCCGATGGCAGCGAAACCAGCGTCACCACCCAGCTGTTCGCCGGCGCCAAGGAATGGGAGACCATCCGCGGCTACCAGCAGGCCGGGGTCGAAGGCTTTATCGATTCGATCGACTGGGGCTGGTTCTTTTTCCTGACCAAGCCGATCTTCTGGCTGCTGCACAATATCAACCAGCTGATCGGCAATATGGGTTGGTCGATCATCGCGCTGACCTTCATCATCAAGGCGCTGCTGTTCCCGCTGGCCTACAAGTCCTACGTCTCGATGGCGAAGATGAAAGAGCTTCAGCCGCAGATGGAGAAGCTGAAGGAAAGCGCCGGCGACGACCGCCAGAAGATGCAGCAAGGCATGATGGAGCTGTACAAGAAGGAAAAGGTGAACCCGGCCGCGGGCTGTCTGCCGATCCTGCTGCAGATCCCGATCTTCTTCTCGCTCTACAAGGTGATCTTCGTCACAATCGAACTGCGCCACGCGCCCTGGTTCGGCCCGTTCCAGGACCTGTCGGCACCGGATCCGACGACGCTGATGAACCTGTTCGGCCTGCTGCCGATTGCCGCTCCCGAACCGGGCAGCATCCTGGCGCTGATCTTCATCGGCATCCTGCCGCTGCTGCTGGGCATCTCGATGTGGCTGCAGCAAAAGCTGAACCCGGCCCCTGCCGACCCGACCCAGCAGATGATCTTTGCCTGGATGCCCTGGATCTTCATGTTCATGCTGGGCGGCTTTGCCAGCGGGCTGGTGGTGTACTGGATTGCCAACAACACCATCACCTTCACCCAGCAGTACCTGATCATGCGCAGCCAGGGTTATACCCCCGACGTCTTCGGCAACATCCGGGCCGGGTTCTCGCGCAAGAAGGCCGCGGCCGAGGCGAAGGAAAAGAAATAGGTGAGCCGGGTTGCCCAGATCTGGCGCCATCCGATCAAGGGCATCGGGGCTGAGCGTCTGGAGGCGGTCACGCTGACCGCCGGGCGCCCGCTGCCGGGCGACCGGGCCTGGGCCCTGTTGACCGGAAACAACACCGATACCGGAACCTGGCAGCCCTGCTCGAACTTCGCGCGGGGCTGCTATGGGCCGGAGCTGATGGCGATCACCGCCGAAACCGACGGTGACACACTGCATCTGGCCCATCCGCGCGCCGGCCGCATCGACATAAATCCCGACCGTGACGGGCAAAAGCTGGCCGATTGGCTGGCACCGCTCTGGCCGGCCGAACGGCCGCCGCTGGGCCGCCTGATCGCCGCCCCCGAGGAAGGCATGTCGGACGCCGGTTATGCCTGCCTGTCGGTCCTGGGCACCGCTTCGCTGGCGGCGCTGACCGAGGCCTGCGGCCAAGATCTCGACCCGCGCCGCTTTCGCGGCAACCTGTGGGTCGACGGGCCCGAGCCCTTCACCGAGCTGGACTGGCCCGGCCGCCGCCTGCGCATCGGCGAAGCGGTGCTGGAGGTGGTCGAACGCATCGACCGCTGCCGTGCCACCCAGGTGAACCCGGAGACCGGCGAAGAGGATTGCCAGACGCTGCGCAGCCTGCGCCAGAACTGGGGGCATATCGATTTCGGGGTGAAGGCGCGGGTAATTTCCGGCGGCGACATCGCCACCGGCGCGCCGCTGGAGCTGTTGTGACACCGCTGCCCTTCCCCCTGGCCGACGCGCCCGAGCCCGCCGCGGGCGAACGCGGGCGGCTGCTGTTTGCCGGCCAGTCCGAATTCCTGAAAGGCGTGGTCGCCATGGCCGGCCTGCCCCCGGCCGACCGGCTGGAGGTCTGTTTTGCCGGGCGCTCGAATGTCGGCAAGTCGACCCTGATCAACGCCCTGACCGGAACCAAGGCGCTGGCCCGCGCCTCGAACACGCCGGGCCGGACCCAGGAGATCAACTATTTTACCCAGGGCCCCGACCTGTATCTGGTCGACCTGCCCGGCTATGGCTATGCCAATGCGCCGCTGGACAAGGTGCAGAAATGGCAGCGCCTGCTGAAACAGTACCTGTCGGGCCGCCCCACCCTGCGCCGCGCCTTCGTGCTGATCGATGCGCGGCACGGCATCAAGCCGGTGGACGAAGAGATCCTCAAGCTGCTCGACACCTCGGCGGTGACTTTCCAGGCGGTGCTGACCAAGGCCGACAAGGTCAAGGGCAAGGAGATGGACAAGATGCTGGCGCAGGTGCGCGGCGCGCTGTCCAAACATCCCGCCGCCTATCCCGAGATCGTGCTGACCTCGTCGGAAAAGGGCGAAGGCATCGGCACGCTGCGGGCGATCATCGCGGGGCTGGAATGACCCGGCGCGAAGACACTTGCGCGATGGCCCCCATTCTGGATAAGGCCGCGGGTAGAGGAGAGATCATGAAAACACAGGACACCCTGACCGACCGCAAGGCCACAGCCGAAACGCTGTCCCGCGCGGTGCCGCTGTTGCAGCGCTATGACGATGCCATCGTGGTGATCAAGCTGGGCGGCCATGCCATGGGCAGTGACGAGGCGCTGGCCGAATTCGCCCGCGACGTGGTGCTGCTGCGCCTGTGCGGCGTCAATCCGGTGGTGGTGCATGGCGGCGGCCCGCAGATCAACAAGCTGCTGGACAAGCTTGAGATCAAATCGGAATTCGTCAACGGCAAGCGGGTCACCGATGCCGCCACCGTCGACGTGGTTGAAATGGTGCTGTCCGGGACCGTCAACAAGAAGATCGTGCAGGCGATCCAGGGCCAGGGCGGCAAGGCGGTGGGCCTGTCGGGCAAGGATGCCAATCTGATGGTCTGCGATCCCGAGGATCCTGCGCTGGGGCTGGTGGGCACGCCGACGGCGATGGACATGACCCTGCTGAACCTGCTGTTCGAGAAAGAGATCATTCCGGTGATCGCCCCGATCGGCGCCGGCCGCAATGGCGAGACCTATAATGTCAACGGCGACACCGCCGCCGGTGCCTATGCCAAGGCGCTCAAGGCCGACCGGCTGCTGCTGCTGACCGACGTGGCCGGGGTCAAGAACGCGGCGGGCGAATTGCTGACCGAGCTGAAGGCGCATGAAATCCGCGAACTGACCGCCGAGGGCGTGATCTCGGGCGGCATGATCCCCAAGACCCAGACCGCGCTGGACGCGGTCGAGGGCGGCGTGCGCGCGGCGGTGATCATCGACGGGCGCGAGCGCAATGCCTGCCTGCTGGAGCTGTTCACCGAACAAGGCGCCGGGTCGATGATCCGGGCCGATTAGGTCCGATGTCCTTGCGCGGCGCCAGCTATCAGCGGATCGAGGCCGCGGCAGCGGGCGCCGGGCTGATCGTGATGGGGGCGTTGAACCCCGAGGACGAAATCGGCACGCTGATCCTGTTGGGGGCCGGGCCGGCCTTCTGGCCGGTATTTGCCGCCTCGCCCGAAGCTTCGGATCGCCAGCCCGACCCGGTGGACCGCTGGTCGCTGCGCGTGATCGGCGCCCTGGCCGGCGATGTCGGGGCGCAGGCGGTGTTTCCGTTTGGCGGGCCGCCCTATGCGCCCTTCATCCGCTGGGCCGAAGCCTCGGGACGTGCCTTCAAAAGCCCGGTAGGTATGCTGGTGCATGACACGGTGGGGCTGATGATTTCCTATCGCGGCGCGCTGCTGCTGCCGGGCCGCATCGCCTTTCCCGCCGCCACCGGCAGCAGCCCCTGTGCCAGCTGCGCCGACAAGCCCTGCACCACCGCCTGCCCGGTCGGTGCGCTGCGCGCCGGTCAGCCCTATCATCTGGAAGCCTGCCACAGCTATCTCGACACCGCGCCGGGGCGCGATTGCATGGAGAATGGCTGTGCCGCCCGACGCGCCTGCCCGGTCAGCGCCGGGGCGGGACGCCAAGCGGCGCAATCGGCGCATCACATGAAGGCGTTTCACCCGCGATGACCCTGCAACTGATCCTGATGCGCCACGCGAAATCGAGCTGGGACGATCCTGTGGCAGCGGATTTCGACCGCCCGCTGAACGGGCGCGGCCGGCGCTCGGCCAAGGCGCTGGGCCATTGGCTGCGGCAGCGGGGCTGGCTGCCTGACCGGGTGCTCTGCTCGTCCGCGCGACGCACCCGCGAAACCCTGGACGGGCTGCGGCTGGAGGCGGGCGCGGAATATCTCGACGCGCTCTACCATGCCGGGGAAGAAGAGATGCTGGCCTGTCTGCGCAGGGCCGGCGGCACACGGGTGCTGATGATCGGGCATAATCCCGGCATTGCCGCCTTTGCCGCCCAGATCGTCAGCGCGCCGCCGTCGCATCCCCGCTTTGCCGATTATCCGACCGGCGCGACCCTGGTTGCCGGGTTTTCGGCGGAGACCTGGGCGCAGGCCAACTGGCATGAGGCCAATACGCTGGATTTCGTGGTGCCGCGTGATCTGCCGGGGGTGTGAACCGCGCCGCGATCGCGGGTCCTGGCCGAGCGCCCCCCCTCCCCGTCCCCGGTACAGAAACAACGAACCCCGGCACGACGGCCGGGGTGTCTCATGCGCGTCGCGGTCCCGGACCTGATCCGGGACCTCCTCGTCCCCGGTATCAGTGCCCGAGGATCTGGCTGAGGAACAGCTGGGTGCGCGGGCTTTGCGGGTTGTTGAAGAACTCTTCCGGCTCGTTCTGCTCGACGATCTGGCCGGCATCCATGAAGATCACGCGATTGGCCACCTGACGGGCAAAGCCCATCTCGTGGGTGACGCAGAGCATCGTCATCCCCTCCTCGGCCAGTTCGATCATGGTGTCCAGCACCTCTTTGATCATCTCCGGGTCCAGTGCCGAGGTCGGTTCGTCGAACAGCATGATCCGCGGCCTCATGCACAGCGACCGGGCGATCGCCACGCGCTGCTGCTGCCCGCCCGAAAGCTGGCCGGGATACTTGTTCGCCTGATCCGGGATCTTCACCTTCTCAAGGAAATGCATCGCCGTCGCCTCGGCCTCTTTCTTGGGGGTCTTGCGGACCCAGATCGGCGCCAGCGTGCAATTCTCCAGGATCGTCAGATGCGGGAACAGGTTGAAGTGCTGAAAGCACATGCCGACTTCGGAGCGGATCTTGTCGATATTCTTTAGATCCGAAGACAGCAGGGTGCCATCCACGGTGATCGACCCTTTCTGATGTTCCTCCAGCGCGTTGATGCAGCGGATCAGCGTGGACTTGCCCGAGCCCGAAGGCCCGCAAATCACGATCCGCTCGCCGCGATAGACGGTCAGGTCGATGTCACGCAATACGTGAAACTGCCCGTACCATTTGTTCATACTCTGGATCGAGATGGCAACCTCGTCCGATACCTTCATCTTGGAGGTCTCGATCGCCCGGGGTTCTGCGGTTTCAGACATGATTGACTTCCTTAACGATGATCGGTTGCAAGTCGGCGTTCAAGCCATTGCGAATATTGCGAGATACCGTAGCAGACGATGAAAAACAGCAAGGCGGCAAAGCCCAGCAATTCCCAATAGACACCGTTCCACTCGGTCGAGGCCAGGATCGGGCCGCGGATCATTCCGACAAGATCGAACATCGAAATCACCGAAACGAGGGTGGTATCCTTGAACAGCCCCACGGCGATGTTGACGATGCCGGGGATGGAGATTTTCAGCGCCTGCGGCAGGATGATCAGCCGCATGGACTGGGCGTAGTCGAGGCCGAGGCTATCAGCGGCCTCGTATTGCCCCTTGGACAAGGCGGCCAGACCCCCGCGAATGACCTCGGCGATATAGGCCGCCGAGAACATGGTGATCATGATCACGACCCGAAGAAACAGATCGACATTCGCTTCCGGCGGGAAGAAATATGCCAGCATCACGCTTGCAACGAATAGCAGCGTGATCAGCGGCACCCCGCGAATGAACTCGATAAAGATCACACAGATCGCCTTGATCAGGGGCATCGAGCTCTGACGCCCCAGCGCCAGGGCAATCCCCAGAGGGATCGAGAGGGAAACGCAGGTGACCCCGAGCATCAGGTTCAACATGAACCCGCCCAGATCGCGGGAAGGCACGGCCGTGAGGATGGGGTTGGCCGGCGCCAATGCAGCGGTGATCATACCGCCGAGATACCAGATCACGAGGGCCGCCGCGATTCCGCCGAAAAAGCCAATCGCGAAGCTCTGGGTAACCAGCCGGCTATAGGCCACATAGGCCCCGACAAAACCCAGCAGCGCCATGATCGGGACCAGGACGCTTCCCCCCCAGATCAGCCAGTAGGTGATGAAGGGATAGAGGGCGGTAATGATCAAAAGCTTGCGCGGCAGATCAAAAAACAGCACCGGCGCCGCCGCCACAAACAAAAGGATCAACGCCAGAGTCGGGCGCCAATACAGGTCGGGGGGATATTTGAACCCGAACAGCAACTGCGACCAACGCTCGGTCAGAACCGAGAAGCAGGCACCGACCCGACCTGCCAAAACATCCCGGCATTCGGAGAGAGATGACGTTGTCCAGATCCCTCCCAAAATCCAGGGGAGCGTGGAAGACAGCACCAGGTAGATGACGTAGAGCGCAGCAACCGTCAGCAGGGCGTTTGCCCAGGTCGCGAAGAGGTTGTCGCGCAGCCACTTGATCGGTCCGGTTTCATTTGCCGGAGCCGGCGAGGCCGGAATCGCGGTTTCCCGCACATAGGCAACCGACTCTGCATGTGTATCGGACATGTCAGCGCTCCTTCAGCCGGACGGCGTTGTTGTACACGTTCATCCCCGCCGAGATCAGCAGCGAAATGACCAGGTAAAACAACATCAGCAGCAGGACGCATTCGATGGCGCGCCCGGTCTGGTTCAGGGTGATGCCGCCCAGCGTGGCGGTGATATCCGCATAGCCCACTGCAATGGCGAGAGAGGAGTTCTTGGTGATGTTCAGATACTGCGAGATCAGCGGCGGGATGATCACCCGCAACGCCTGCGGCAGCACCACCAGACTCATGACACGACCGGGCCGCAGGCCAAGTGCCGAGGCAGCTTCGGTCTGGCCCTTGGTTATCGCTTGAATACCCGCCCGCACGTTTTCGGCGATAAATGCGCCGGTATAGATGGACAGGGCAAACCACAGCGCGATGAGGGGCCCGCCGATTTTCAGGCCTCCGCCGAAGTTGAAGCCGCGTAATTCCGGGACGTCCCAGCTTAGCCCCATGATCAGGCAGACTGCGCAGACGGGAAGGATCCAGATGCCAAGGTTCAACCAGAACGTCTTTGGCCGGATGCCGGTTTTTGCCTGCGTGTCGTTCGCCCGGGTGGTGACAGCCCGGGTTGCGAAATAGGATCCCACCAGAACCGCGATGACCAGCAGCCAGTTCAGCGCCGCGCCCTCTTCGCCACCGATGCCCCGCGTAAAGTAGGGGCCGGGGACGTAAACGCCGCGGTTGGTGAAGGCAAACAGATCAAACAGCATCGTCGAAGCCGGATCGTCGCCCCTGAACGCGCTGGGGCTGGGCATCACCGCCGTCATGATGGTGAAGATGATGATGATCCAGATCAGAACAGGAATGTTGCGGAACACTTCCACATAGACGGACATGAGCTTGCGCACGAGCCAGTTGTTGGACAGGCGCAGCACCCCGGCGATCACCCCGAACACGGTGGCGGTGATACATGCCAGGAAGGCGACCAGCAGGGTGTTCAACACCCCGACAACAGCGGCCCGAACGTTGCTCGACTGGCTGTTGTAGTCAATCAAGGTCTGATTGATGTCATAGCCCGCGGGGCTGCTCAGAAACTCGAAGGATATTTTGAGTCCGGCTTCTCTGAGATTGCTCGCCAGGTTGCCGTAAAGATATGCCAATGCCAATGCCAGCAGCAGCGCCGCGATGACCTGAAGTGTCATCGAACGATAACGCGTATCGTTCAATAGCATGGATACGCGGAAGCTGCCCCCGGGCGGATCGGTGAGTATCGTCATAGCTGACGCCCCTGTTGACTGCCCGCTCCTGTTCTACGGCCGGGTTTTTCCCAGCTCGCCGAAGATCGGGCGTTTATAGGTTTGGAAAAGGGCGCAGGTTGCCCTGCGCCCTTCCCCGCTTTGGTTTAGCGGAACGGCGGCGAGTACAGCAGGCCGCCATCGGTCCACTGGGCGTTCAGCCCGCGGGCCAGACCGATCGGCGTGGATTCACCGATATTGGTCTCGAAGATTTCGCCATAGTTGCCACCCGCCATGATCGCGCGTTTGGCCCAATCGGCATCCAGGCCCAGCATCTCGCCCAGGGTGCCCTCGGTGCCGAGCATCCGGTTGATTTCCGGGTTGTTGGTGCCTTTCGACAGTTCCTCGATATTGGCCGAGGAAATGCCCAGCTCTTCCGCCGAGATCAGCGCGTTCAGCGTCCAGCGCACCACGTCGCCCCAATCGTCATCGCCGTGCCGGACCAGCGGACCCAGCGGCTCTTTCGAGATGATCTCGGGCAGCAGCACGTGATCGCCCGGGGTTTCAAAGGTGGCGCGGGTGGCCGCCAGACCCGAAGCGTCGGTGGTGTAGACGTCGCAGGCACCGGCCAGGTACTGCTGCTGTGCCTCGGCATTGGTTTCGATCGGCACCGGCTCGTAGCTGATGTTGTTGGAGCGGAAGAAATCCGCCAGGTTCAGCTCGGTGGTGGTGCCGGTCTGGATGCAGACGGTGGCACCGTCCAGTTCCTTGGCCGAGGATACCCCCAGCGCCTTGGGCACCATGAAGCCCTGGCCGTCATAATAGTTCACGCCGACGAAGGTGAACTTGAGGTCGACGTCGCGGCTGAAGGTCCAGGTGGTGTTCCGGGCGAGCATGTCGATTTCGCCCGATGCCAGCGCGGTAAAGCGCGTTTTGCCGGTGGTGGGAACAAATTCGACAGCGGTCGGGTCGCCGAGAACCGCAGCGGCAACCGCCCGGCACACGGCCACGTCAAACCCTTTCCACTCCCCGTTCGCGTCCGGCGCGGCAAAACCGACCAGACCAGTGGTCACACCGCAGTTCAGCGTGCCACGCGCCTTGACGTCGTCCAACGTGGCAGCTGCTGCCGCACCGGCAGACAGGCTTGCGACGGTAAGCGCGCCAAATAATACGGTTTTATTCATGAGAACCTCTTCCTGATTTTCCGCCTCGTTGCGGGCGACTTTTCCGGCATATGATATGCCATGAGAAACACCGATACAGGGAAACTCCCCCTCAGTGGCCTCAAGTGTGGGCGGATTCCTCGACAAACGTCAAGCGTTTGATCAAACAAATCAATGTGTCACCCCGCGCATTGACCCAAAGTGAGGCAGCGCGGCTGGAACTCAGGACAGATCGAAAAAGCGCTTGGCGTGATGGAAGGCCAACCGCTTGATTTCGGCGGCGGCGCGCGCCTCGTCATCTTCGCCCCATTGCTCTTCCTGCCAGGTTTCATCCAGGCGCGACATCTGCCACAGGGTTTCGGGATCACGCCAGTTCTGCGCTGCGGCAAAGCCCAGGATCAGCGATCCGGACAGGCTGACCAGATCGTGAAATCCGACCAGCTGGAACGCCGTCAGCGCATGGACCCGCGCCCGCAGCCGGCCGAGCGGCTCGGGCGCCTGTGCGGCGTGGATCACGCCGACGCGTGATTCCAGCCGGGCCTCCAGTTCGGTGGCGGCCCAGTCCAGCGCCGGATCCCAGGTTTCGGCCTGCCGCCGCACCAGTTCTTCGGGGGCATCGGCGCGATAGCACAGCAGATCGCTATCGCCGTAATCGGCCAGCATGTCGGCAACTTCGCCATGCTGATGCGCGACCTTGTCGATCGCGGTATTGGCCGAGCGGGTGAACGGCATGGTCAGCGGGTTTACCGTGCCCTCCTGCGCCTGCCATTCGGCGGCGGTTTCCTGCGCCATCGCCTCGGTGGGCAGGCACAACAACGCCTTGCCCGGCGTCCGGACCGGCCGCCCGTCCAGCGCGATGGCAAAGCCGCCCTCGGCCTCGCGCACGGTCACCTCGGTCCAGAACCGGCGTTGTTTCCATTCGCTCATGCGCCGACCTTCCACAGCGAGTCCAGCGCCGCCGGCAGGGCGGCGAAATCGTCGACTACCTGCCGTGCATGGCGGTGCAGGCTGTCGCGCGGGTGATAGCCCCAGCCGACGCCGATGCCGGCGATCCCGGCGGCCACCGCCATCTCCATGTCGAAGGTGGTATCGCCGATCATCACCGCGTTTTCGGGGGCGCAGCCGGTTTCGGCCAGCGCGGTCAGGATCATCGACGGGTGCGGCTTGGACGGGTGATCATCGGCCACCTGCCGGGTGACGAACACATGGTCCAGCCCGTGCCCGGCGATCAGCGCATCCAGCCCGCGCCGCGACTTGCCCGTTGCCACGCCCAGCAGCAGATCGGGCGCGCGGCCCAGCTGCGTCAGCACCTCGCGCGCGCCGGGAAACAGGGGCGAGCCGGCGG
>NZ_PGTB01000396.1 GCF_002786325.1 Pseudooceanicola lipolyticus
ACCGCGTTGCGGCCGTCGAACCGGGCCTTGCCGGCGCGATAGGCGGCGGCGATGCCCTCGGTCAGCATCACCTGCGGTGCCACCTGCTGCAGCGCCGCGGCGGCCGCCTGCACAAAGGCATCGCCTTCCGCGCCCTTTTCGACTACGGCGATGCCGGGATTGGTACAGAACTGGCCGGCGCCCAGGCTCAGCGACCCGGCCCAGCCGGTGCCGATCTCGTCGCCGCGGGCCGAACATGCCCCGGGCAGGATGAACATCGGGTTGACGCTGCCCAACTCGCCGAAAAACGGGATCGGTTCGGGGCGCGCGGCGCAAAGGTCGAACAGCGCCCGGCCGCCGCCCAGCGAGCCGGTGAAGCCCACCGCCTTGATCAGCGGGTGCTGTACCAGCGCCTGGCCGACATCGCGCTTGCCGCCCTGGATCAGGGAAAACACGCCGGCGGGCATATCGCATCTCTGGATCGCGGCATGGATCGCCTCGGCGACGATCTCGCCGGTGCCGGGATGGGCGGAATGGCCCTTGACCACCACCGGGCAGCCGGCGGCCAGCGCCGCGGCGGTGTCGCCGCCGGCGGTGGAGAAGGCCAGCGGGAAATTCGAAGCGCCGAACACCGCCACCGGGCCGATCGGGCGCTGGACCATCTTCAGATCCGGGCGCGGCAGCGGCTGCCGTTCGGGCAGCGCCGGATCGTGGCGCAAGTCGCGATAGGCGCCGTCGCGGATATGGCTGGCAAACAGCCGCAGCTGGCCCACGGTGCGCCCGCGCTCGCCCTCCAGCCGCGCCGCCGGCAAGCCGGTCTCGGAACAGCCGATTTCGGTGATCGCGGCGCCGCGC
>NZ_PGTB01000397.1 GCF_002786325.1 Pseudooceanicola lipolyticus
TGGACTGGGTCGAGCGCATTGCCGGGCGCACCTGCAACCGGGCCGAGGCGCTGCCGGCGCTGACCCGTCTGGCGCGCCGCACCGGTGCCCGCCGCGTGGTGGTATTGGCCGGCGGAGTGCGCGACACCCTGCAGATTCCCGGCGGGATCATCCTGTTGAACCGCGCGCTGATCGAGGATCACGAGGATCCGGCGGTGGTCGCCGGCTATATCCTGGCCGAACGTGTCCGCGCCACCCTGCACAACCCCTTCGCGCAGCTGCTGGCCGATGGTGCGCCGATGACCTCGTTCCGGCTGTTGACCACCGGCGACCTGACGATGGGCATGCTGGACCGCTATGCCGAGCGGATGCTGCTGGCCCCCCGGCCGCCGGTGCCCTCCGAAGATCTGCTGGCCGCCTTCGCCGCGGCCGAGATACCCGCCGCCCCCTATGCCTATGCCCGCGACATCACCGGCGAGTCGGTGCTGGGCCTGATCGAGGCCGACCCGATGCGCGGCCAGGCGGTTCCGCCGGTGCTGCGCGACCGCGACTGGCTGCTGCTGCAAAGCATCTGCGAGACCTGAGTTGCGCCGGCACCCGGCGCTGCCGCAGGCGCACGGGGGATCGATCCCTTTTGCCCAGTTCCTGACCGGAACGAGCCCGCTTACCGCAGGATGCGCGCCGCTTCGAACCCCGCCTGCCGCAGCGTTGCCAATGCTTGTTGCGCCTGGTTTTCCGAAGGGAACGGCCCGGCCAGAACCGCGCTGTAGGCGGCACCGCGATGCCGCGCCCGGCCCAGCTGCATCGGCAGGCCGCGCCGCGCAAAGGCGCGGGCGGTGAC
>NZ_PGTB01000398.1 GCF_002786325.1 Pseudooceanicola lipolyticus
GCCCGCCGCGCCGGGCCGGATCTGTCGCTGGCACTGCTGGTGGCCGACCACCGCAGCGGCGAGATCCTCGCCGCGGTCGGGTCGCCCGGTTACGGCGCGGCGCGCGACGGCTTTGTCGATATGACCACGGCGCTGCGCTCGCCCGGCTCGCTGCTGAAACCGCTGATCTACGGGCTGGCCTTCGACCAGGGGCTGGCCCATCCCGAAACCCTGATCCATGACGGCCCTGTCGATTTCGACGGCTACGCGCCGCGCAATTTCGACGGCGCCTATCGTGGCGATATCCGGGTGCGCGCGGCCTTGCAGCAATCGCTGAACATCCCGGTGGTCCGGCTGACCGAGGCGCTGGGCCCCGCCCGCGTCATCGCCGCGCTGCAACGCAGCGGCGTACAGGCCCGGATCCCCGGCGGCCGCCCCGGACTGGCGATTGCGCTGGGCGGCATGGGGATGCGCCTGCAGGATATTGTGCAGCTTTATGCGGCACTTGCCGCCGGCGGGCAGGGGGTTTCGCTGCGCAGCGAGAAAACCGCGCCGCGCAGCGAAACCAACCGCGTGCTGTCGCCCGAGGCCGCCTGGCAGGTCGGCAATATCCTGGCCGGGCTGCCGCCGCCACCGGGGGCACAGGCCGGCAGGCTGGCTTACAAGACCGGCACCTCCTATGGCCACCGCGACGCCTGGGCGGTGGGTTATGACGGCCGGCACGTGATCGGCGTGTGGATCGGCCGGCCCGACGGCACCCCGGTGCCCGGCGCCTTTGGCGGCGATCTGGCCGCGCCGGTGCTGTTCGAGGCCTTCGGGCGGCTGAAACCGGCCT
>NZ_PGTB01000046.1 GCF_002786325.1 Pseudooceanicola lipolyticus
CCGCTGCATCCGCGCCGGCCAGTCCGCCCGCGTCACCGCCGCCTCGAAAGCGGCGTCGCCCAGCCCCATATGCCGCAGCGCCGCCACCGCCGCACCGGCATTTTCCACCTGATGCGGACCCGGCAGATTCGGCAGCGGCAGATCGCGCAGCCCGGTTTCGTCACGATAAACCAGCCGCCCGGCTTCGGATTGCACATGCCAGTGCTGGCCATGTACCAGCAGCGGCGCGCCGACGCGGGCGGCCTGCGCCTCGATCGCCTCCAGCGCCGGCTCGGGCTGCGGCCCGACAATACAGGTCACGCCACGTTTCAGGATGCCGGCCTTTTCAAAGGCGATCTTAGCCAGCGTGTCGCCCAGATATTGCTCGTGATCGAGCGAGATCGGGGTGATCACCGTCAGCCGCGGCGCGGCCGGCACATTGGTGGCATCCAGCCGCCCGCCCAGCCCGACCTCGAGCAGGGTGTAATCCGCCGGCACCCGCGAAAACGCCAACAGCGCGGCGCAGGTGGTGATCTCGAAATAGGTGATCGGCGCACCGCCATTGGCGGCGTAACATTCGTCCAGCACCGCCGCCAGTTCGGGTTCCGAGATCAGCGCGCCGGCCAGGCGGATGCGCTCGTGAAACCGGGCCAGATGCGGCGAGGTATAGGCATGGGCGGTGAGCCCCGCGCCCTCGATCCCGGCGCGGATCATCGCCTGAGTCGAGCCCTTGCCGTTGGTCCCGGCCAAATGGATGATCGGCGGCAGGCGATCCTGGGGATTGCCCAGCGCCTCCAGCAGGCGCCACACCCGGTCCAGCGTCAGATCGATGATCTTGGGATGCAGGGCCATCATCCGTTCGAGGATGAGGTCGGAACCGGTGGTCATGTCCCGGATGCGGCCCCCTGACCGGATTTTTCGGCGGGTTTGTCGGCGGGCGGCGCGGTTTCCGCCGGGTCCGGTGCCGGCAGGTCGCCGCGCACCGCGGGCGGCATGTTCAGCAGCATCCGCACGATGGTGATCAGTTCCTCGCGCAGCTCGGTCCGCTTGGTCACCCGGTCCAGCATGCCGTGATCCAGCAGGTATTCGGCGCGCTGAAAGCCTTCGGGCAGCTTTTCGCGGATCGTCTGTTCGATCACCCGTGGCCCGGCAAAGCAGATCAGCGCATTGGGCTCGGCGATGTGAATGTCGCCCAGCATCGCATATGACGCGGTGACGCCGCCGGTGGTGGGATGGGTCAGCACCACGATATAGGGCAACCCGGCCTCTTTCAGCATCTGGATCGCCACGGTGGTGCGCGGCATCTGCATCAGGCTGAGGATGCCTTCCTGCATGCGCGCGCCGCCGGCGGCCGAGAACAGCACCAGCGGGCGTTTCAACTTCACCGCCTCTTCGGCGGCGGCGATGATGGCGTTGCCGACATACATGCCCATCGACCCGGCCATGAAGGAGAAATCCTGCGCCGCGGCGATGATCGGGGTGCGGCCGATCTCGCCCGCGGCGACCAGCATCGCCTCTTTCTCGCCGGTTTCGCGCTGCGCGCTCTTCATCCGCTCGGGATAGCGTTTCTGGTCGCGGAAATGCAGCGGATCGGCGATCGGGTCGGGGACTTTGATTTCGCTGAACACGCCGCCGTCGAACAAGGCCCGGAACCGGGCGCGCGGGGTGATCGCCATGTGATGTCCGCAATTGGTGCAGACATTCAGATTGTCGCTGAGTTCGCGGTGAAACAGCATCGTGCCGCAATCGTCGCATTTCTGCCAGAGATTCTCGGGCGTCTCGCGGCGCGAGAAGATCGAGTTGATCCTCGGCCGCACGAAATTGGTGATCCAGTTCATCTGTGCGTGACTTTCATCGCCGGTGCTCGGGGCTCGACATAAGGGCAGGTCGCCGGAAATGCAATCAACGCCGGATCGCCAGCCGCGCGGCCAGCCAGCTGACCAGCATCAGGGCAAAGTCGATGACCAGCCAGATCCGCATTTCCTCGGTATCCGACATCGCATAGGGCGCCACCGCCAGGGACAGGCCGCTCATCGAGCCGGGCACCGCGATCAGCAGCAGCGGCGACAGGTTGTTGACGAAATGCAGCGCGATCGCCGGGCCCAGGGTGCCGGCCCGCGCCGTCAGGTCGGCGGTCAGCAGCCCGAACAACACCGCCCAGATCAGGATCAGCGGCGCATTGGCACCGGCCACGGCCGGGGTGTAATGGCCCAGCCCGAACAGCAGCGCGGGCACGCCCATCCAGATCAGCGGGCTGGAAAAACGTGCCGCCAGGCTCTGCTGGATATAGCCGCGGAACAGCAGTTCCTCGCTGCTGGTCTGCACCAGCACCGCGCCCAGCGACAGCGGCAGCAGCGCCAGCCAGGTGCGCATATCCAGATTGCGCTCCAGCTCGAGCCCCATGTCATAGGGCGGCAGCATCAGCACCAGCACCGCCAACAGCACCAGCACCCGCAACACCCGCCAGAACTGGCGCAGCGCCAGCCCGGGATCGCCGATCAGGCTGAGCGGCGCGCGGTCCTGCAACAGCCGCGCCGCCAGCAATGTGGCACCGGTCAGGATGGCAAAGCCATAGAGCAGCACCAGCAGCGAGGCCGGAGTGGTGCCGATGGCGCCGGGGCCGCGCAGCCCGCTGCGGAACAGTTCGGGCGCCAGCATCCGGGCCACGGATGTCAGCGTGGTGCTGACCGTGAACAGGATCACCGCGACCAGCACCAGCCCGGCAAGCAGCCGCCACAGCTGCGGCAGCCGGCGTGACGGCGCCACCAGGGATTCATGCGCGGCATAGGCGTGGTCACGGCCCGGCATGGGCACCCACCGAATCGAAACCGCGCATCGCCGGGCGGACACCCGGCACCGCGTTCATCTCATGCGCCATGTTGGCGGCCTGGGCGAGGTTTTCGCTGACCGCTTCCAGCAGGCGCATCGCCACCGCCGAATCCGATTCAATCACCGCGCGGAATTCCTCGGCACCGATGCGCAGGAACCGGCTGGGTGCGGTGACCACCAGGTCGGTATGGCGGTCGCGGTTCAGGATGATCGACAGGTCGCCGATCAGCCGGCCGGGTCGGATCACGGTCAACGGCCGCACCTCGGGGCCGCTGTCTGGCCAGCGCATCTCGGCCTCGCCTTCCAGGCACAGGTAGACGGCATCGGGTCGGGCTCCTTCGGAAAAGATCACCTGGCCGGGAAGGGCATCGTACCATTGCGCCGAAAAGGCAAGCAGACGCTGGTTGCGCTGGCTCAACCGGCTGAAAAGTTCCGTTCCGGCAATGATCTTCATCTTCTTGCGCAGATCCGGCGAGGCCCGGTCCTCTTCGGGCCCGGCCTTGGCGGAGGCGCCGCCATCGATCCGGCCGTCTTGGATTTCCAGGTACAGGTCATAGCGGTCGGGATTTTCGAACCGGTCCTCCATGAAGATGATGGTGGTCTGCGGCAACAGTTCGCGCAGCGCCTCGCGCGCGTGGTGGCGGCTTTTGGCGTCATGGCTGGCCAGCGCATTGTCGATGATCAGGATATCGGGCCGCTTGATCGCCGCCCGGCAGAACCCGGCGCGTTCCTGGATCACCGTTGGCAGGTTGGCGCCGCCCAGCCCCGCCTGCATGTCATAGATGACCGCGGCGAGGCGATCGCGCAGACCGTGTTCGGCCAATACCTCGGCCACGACATCCTCGACCGCCTCGGCCTTGGCGCCGGCCATGATCGAGATGCGCCCGAAAATCGCGTTTTCGGTCACCGTCAGCCGCGGCAGATAGGCGTCTTCGGTGACCGCCATGAACATGTCACCGGCCATGCCGCGCAATTCGTTCAACCGGGACTTGCGCAGGTCGAGGATTTTCTTCTTGAACTCCTCGGGAAAGCTGGGGCCGATCTGCTCGGCGGTCAGCAGGAACGGCACGGTCAGCATCAGCGCTGCCTCGCTCCGCGACAGGCCGGCATCGCCCAGGCGGGTGCGCTTGGCGGCGATCTCGGTCAGCCGGCGGTAAACGTCTTCTTCGATCCCCAGGCGCCGGAACAGCGGGTGGTCGGTGTCATCGCGGCCGAAGGTATGCGCCAGCGTGTCGATCACCCCCTGCGCGATCTTGAGCGCCTCTTCGGCCAGCCCCAGATCATGCAGCGTCTGGATAAAGCGCGACTTGCCAGCCAGGTTCTGCTGCGAGATGCGCTTGATCGGCACCGCATAGAGCAGGTTGCCGCCCAGCGGCACCGCCGGGTTAAACCTGTCGGGGTCAAAGCGATACACCTCGTCGGCCAGCCCCTTTTGCTGCAGCCGCTCGCGGATCTCGGGGCGCAGTGCGACGATGCGGTCGGCCAGCTTGCGGTGCAGCATGGGGTCGAACTGCGATCGCAGGGTGCGGCGGAACATCTCTTCGTCGATGCCCATCGCTTCCAGCAGCTTGAACCACCATTCGCGAATTTCCGAGCCGTCGGTCAACCCGGCCAGTTCGGGATTGACCCAATCCACGTCCAGCGCATCGGTGCTGTTGCCCGATCTCAGCGCCTCGGCCGCCTTGACGTCGTGGCCCTTGGGATCCCACCGGTCCTGGAGCGGCCGCATCCTGAGCGGCAGCAGGATGTTGTCACCCAGCGAGCCGTCGAACAGGTAGGGGCGGGAATTGGCATAGCCGATCCGGGCGGCGATCACCGCCTGGTGCAGGTCGTCCAGGCGATGGCCCGACACGGTGATATGGCCGCGCGAGGGCACCAGTTCACGGGTCAGCAACTGCGCCAGCGCGGCCCGCTCCGAGGGTCGCAGGCTTTTGATCGCGACCCGCGCATCGCGCGGGATCGTCAGGTTCAGATCTTCCAGCACCGCGTTGCCCTCGGCATCGTGCACGGTGACATTGTGAAACTCGATCGGACCGTTCAGATGCGGGATCGAGGCGGGATCGCCCTCGAACAGCTGTTCGCGGATCATGCCACGGGGGGCAAACCGCTCGGTCACCACCTGCCAGCGCAGCGACATGTCCTGCACCTGATTGTAGAAATACAAAAGCTCTTTCCACGGCGCCGACAGGTCCTTGTAGGCGGCCAGCGCCGCCACCAGCGCCCCGACGGTGATGTCGCCGCGAATGGCCAGATAGCCGCCGACCGCGTAGAAGAAGAAGGGCGTGAGGTGGCCGATCATGTTGTTCAGGAACTTCATGAAGAATTTCTTCTGATAGATCCTGAACCGAATCTCGAACAGCAGCCCCAGCCGGTCGGTGAATTGCGCCAACCGATACCGCCAGCCGCCATTGGCGCGCAGGTCGCTGATGCCCGCCGCGCTTTCGCCGATTTCCGACGACAGATGGCGAATCTCCTGAATCCGCGCCTTGTTCAACTGGTTGATCTCGCGCTGCAACATCGGGATCAGCCAGGCCTGCAGCGGGATCAGCGCCACCGAGGCCAGCCCGAACCAGACGCTCTGCATGAACAGGAAGAACAGGATGGTCATCATCTGGCCGAACTGGAAGGCGGGCTGGGCCACCGCATCGCCCATCAGCCCGCCCATCGGTTCGGCCTCGGAGGTGATCATCGACACCAGCTCGCCCTGGCTGGTGGTGCGGAAATAGGGCGCCGGAAACCGCATCATCCGGTTGATCAGCTGATAGCGCAGCCGCCGCAACAGCCGTTCGGACAACACCCCTTTCAGGGTGTTCAGTTGCATCTTCATCAGCCCGCCGATCAGCACCGTCGCCAGGAAGGCCACGCATAGCAGCAGCAAATATTGCACCTGGCTGAGAGTGACACCGAACAGGTCGATACTGGACTCGCTGGCGCCGATGGCATCGTTGACGATCCGCTTAGGCAATTCCAGCGAGGCATAGAGAAACGGAAAGGTCAGCACGGTCAGCGCCAGCAACCACAGCTGCTGGCGCTTGGAATGCTTCCAGATGAAAGCGAATATCGAACGTTCCATGCCCGTCTCCCGGAAATGCGCTGCCGGCCTTTCAGAATGCGAAATGTCTTAAATCCGAAACAGGCACCTGAGGTATGGCCCAGAAATTCGGTTTGCAAGGTTCATTCCTGCACACCGGCCCTGCCCCTTGTGCAAGCATTTGCGCAGGTTTATTGCGAAGCAAGCCATACGTCACGGGGAGTGCAGCCATGCTTAAGCGTCAGTTCAACAAGTCGAAATTGCCCAGTCGCCACGTTACCGAAGGGCCGGAACGGGCGCCGCACCGGTCCTATCTTTACGCGATGGGGCTAAGCGACGAGGAAATTCACCAGCCTCTGGTCGGCGTGGCCACCTGCTGGAACGAGGCCGCACCCTGCAATATCGCCCTGAACCGCCAGGCACAGTCGGTCAAGATGGGGGTAAAGGCGGCCAGCGGTACGCCGCGCGAATTCACCACCATCACCGTCACCGACGGCATGGCGATGGGCCACGAAGGCATGCGCAGCTCGCTCGCCTCGCGCGAGGCGATTGCCGATACCGTGGAACTGACGATGCGCGGCCATTGCTATGACGCCATCGTCGGGCTGGCCGGCTGCGACAAGTCGCTGCCCGGGATGATGATGGCAATGGTGCGGCTGAACGTGCCGTCGGTCTTCATCTATGGCGGATCGATCCTGCCGGGCCGGCTGAACGGCAAGGACGTGGTGGTTCAGGACGTGTTCGAGGCGGTGGGCCAGCATCAGGCCGGCAATATGTCGGATGCCGAGCTGGACGTGCTTGAACGCATCGCCTGCCCCTCGGCCGGCGCCTGTGGCGGCCAATACACCGCCAATACCATGGCCTGCGTGTCCGAGGCGATCGGGCTGGCGCTGATGAATTCCTCGGGCATGCCCGCGCCCTACGAAAGCCGCGACCAATATGGCGAGGCTTCGGGCGTCGCGGTGATGAACCTGCTGGAGAAAAACATCCGCGCCCGTGACGTGGTGACCCGGCAATCGCTGGAAAACGCGGCCCGCGTCGTGGCCTGCACCGGCGGCTCGACCAATGGTGGCCTGCACCTGCCCGCCATTGCACATGAGGCCGGAATCGATTTCGACCTGATGGATGTCTGCGACATCTTCCGCGACACGCCCTATTTCGTGAACCTCAAGCCCGGCGGCGAATATGTCGCCAAGGATCTCTACGAGGCCGGCGGCGTGCCGGTGGTCCTGCGCGAACTGCGCAAGGCCGGTCTGATCCACGAGGATTGCATGACCGCATCGGGCCACAGCATCGGCGAGGAGCTGGACAAGATCACCCGCGAAGTCGACGGCAAGGTGATCCACTCGGTCGCGACGCCGATCTCGAAAACCGGTGGCGTGGTCGGCCTGATCGGCAACCTGGCCCCCGAGGGTGCCATCGTGAAAGTTGCCGGCATGACCGCCGAGGAACAGGTGTTCACCGGCCCGGCGCGGGTGTTCGAATGCGAAGAGGAAGCCTTCGAAGCGGTCAAGGCGCGCGGCTATAAGGAAGGCGAGGTCATCGTGATCCGCAACGAGGGCCCCGCCGGCGGCCCGGGCATGCGCGAGATGCTGGCCACCACCGCGGCGCTGTCGGGCCAGGGCATGGGCAAGAAGATCGCCCTGATCACCGATGGCCGATTCTCGGGCGCGACCCGCGGCTTCTGCGTGGGCCATGTTGGCCCCGAGGCGGCGCTGGGCGGGCCGATCGGGCTGGTCGAAAACGGCGACATGATCACCATCGACGCGATCAAGGGCGAAATTTCGGTGGATCTGACCGACGAGGTGCTGGCCGAGCGCAAGAAGAACTGGAAAGGCCCGCGCGAGACGATCTATGCTTCGGGTGCGCTGTGGAAATACGCGCAGCTTGTGGGCGCGACCAACAAGGGCGCGGTCACCCATCCGGGAGGAAACGCCGAGAAGCATGTCTACATGGACCTCTAGGATCGCCACCGCCGGCTTGCTGGCGGCAGCATTGTCGGGATGCGACGCGGCGACGGGCCTGCCCTTCGCCGCCGATCTCGGCGCCCTCTCCGAGGCGCCCGGCCGTGCGCGCATGGTCACGGTCTCTCTGGCCGGCGGTGCGGTGATCCTCAGCGCGCCCGAGGGCTATTGCATCGACCGCCGAACGCTGCATCGCACACCCAAGGCCGGTTTTGCGGTGATGGCCCGGTGTGACACCCTGGGGGTGCGCGGGTTCTTCGGCGCCCATGACCTGGCGATCATCACCGTGACCACCGCACCGCAGGCTCCCGGCGCCGCCGCGCCGGATACCGAGGCGGTGGCGCGTTCGGCCGATGGCGCCGAGGTGCTGGACCGGCAATCGCGCGACGGGCTGTCGCTGATCCGGTTCGGCCAGGGCGCGCATGGTCTGGAAGGGGTCAGCCCGGTGCATTGGCGCGGCGCCTTCGCGCTGAACGGCCACCTGGTGGGCGTCGGGCTTTACGCCCCCGAGGGCAGCGCCGTGCTGCGGGAGGATGGCGCCCGATTGCTGCGCGACCTGACCAGCCGCACCCGCGCCGCCAGCACCGACCAGACCGCCGCCGAATGATCTGAACCCCAAAAACAAAGCGCGGGGCAAATGCCCCGCGCCGGTATGGGTGTCAGAGGGTCAGGCTCAGTTCACGGCCTTGGCATCGACCACGTCGGTCTCGACCGCCTTCTGGCTGGTGATCTCGATCCGGCGGGGTTTCAGCGCCTCGGGCACCTCCCGCTGCAATTCGATATGCAGCATGCCATCGGCATGGGAGGCACCGGTCACGCGCACATGATCGGCCAGCTGGAAGCGGCGTTCAAAGGCGCGGGTGGCAATGCCGCGATGCAGATAGGTCCGTTCCTTGTCGTCCTCATCCGCCTTGCGGCCCGACACGACCAGCCCGTTTTCCTTCAGCTCGACATTCAGGTCATCGGCCGAGAAACCGGCAACGGCGATCGAAATGCGATAGGCATCGGCATCAATTTTCTCGATGTTATACGGGGGATAGGTGGGCTGGCTGACATCATTGCTCATCAGCCGGTCCAGCATGTCGGCCATCTGGTCAAAGCCAACGGTTGCACGGTGCAGCGGTGCAAAATCAAAGTGACGCATTTTGTTCATCCTCAGTCTTGAGCGATTTACGACGGCCCTCCGCTTGGGACGGGCGTTTCACGTATCACCGGAACCCGTATTGGCATCCCGGTGCTGATCAGATGGGAAGCGAAAACCGGGATTCAAGCCCCCGGTTCAGGGCTTTACAAATTTCGCCCCGGTCCCGCTGCGATCCCCGCCCACGGTGATCCGGCGCAGGCTGGCCTGCGGCGCCTGGCGGGTGGCGCGCAGGGTGGCCTTGAGACTGTCGACCAGCGCGGGCAGTTCCATGCCTAGCGCCACCTTGCCATCACCGGTGCGCGCCATCTGCGAAACCACCGACAGGATCCGCACCCGGTTGCCGGTTTTGACAAAGACCGGCGACCCGGACGAACCAAAGGTCACGTCGCAGTCAAACACCAGCAGCGCCTGGTTCCGGTACAGCATGTTGCAGCTGCGCTGCCGCGACAGCGCCTCGGCCCGGCCCTTGCCGTAGGACACCACGCTGACCGGCAGGCCCTTGGTTTCCCCGCTGTGCAGCGCGAAGGGATCGACCTCGGAAACCGGGATCGGCTGCTCCAGTTCCAGCAGTGCCACATCATGGCGGGCGCGCGCGGTGGTGGCGCGCGGCCCGGGTTGATATTCCGGCGGCACGGCGATGCGGGCCACCCGGCGTTCGGCAATCGCGCTACCGTGGCTGAACCCGGCCCTGAAGGTCAGGCTGGACGGCGCGGCCATGCTGCGCCGGTCCGGACCATAGACACAATGCGCGGCGGTCAGCACCAGATCGGGCGCGATCAGCGTGCCGGTGCAGAACCCGCCGCTTGCATGGTCAAGCCGGCCCACCGCCTCCCAGCCCAGCAGGTCGTCGCGATCACCCAGCCGGATTAGGCCCGAGGCGGTCTGGGCCGCGGCGGTTGTGGCCCACAGCCCGGCAATCAAAGCCAGGGTCAGGCCGCGCAGGCTCATGGTTTGATGAACTTGGCGCCGGTATCGTGGCGTTCGCCGCCGACGATCACCCGCGTCGCCGCGCCGGCGCTGTCATCGCGCGCCAGCCCGGCCAGCAGCAGCGCCAGCGGTTCGTCCAGATCGGTGCCCAAGGCCACCCGGCTGCCGCCGACCTCGGCCTTGGCCGAGACCACCGACACGATGCGTGGGGTGCCGTCGGCAAAGGAAAACACCGGCGCCCCGGACGAGCCGTAATCGACGTTGCAGGACATCACCAGCACCCCCTGCTGGCGGGCCATCACCCGGCAGACCTCTTGCAGCGAGGGCGCCTCGGCGCGGTCATGGGCGTAGGAAACGATGCCGATCTCCTCGCCCTTGCGCGGGCGGGTCGCGGTCTTGAACGGCACCACGGTGGTGTTTCGGATCGGGTGCTGCAATTCCAGCAGCGCGACATCGTTCTTCACCCGCTCGGGCGCCAGGTTTTCCTCATACCTGTAATCGGGATGCACCACCGCCCGGCGCACAAAGCGATAGGCCGAGGCGCGGCCGTTGCGCCAGCCAGCGAGAAATTCGATGGTTTCGGCATCGATGCGGGTTCGGGTCTTCCGGTCATACAGGCAATGCGCCGCGGTCAGCACCAGGTTGGGGGCGATCAGCGCGCCGGTGCAGAACCCCGCGCCGTTGATGTCCAGACGGCCAACCCCTTCCCAGGCGCGGCCGTCATCGGTGGTATCCAGCCGCTGCAGGCGGGCGTCCTGCGCCGATGCCGCGACCGGCAGAAGAAATGCCAAGATGATACCTGCCCAGCGCCGCACCGCCTGCTCCCGTAACTGTTCCCTGGCGCTGGTCTAGGCGCGCGCTTGGGCGAAATTAGGGCGTCTGTGCGGCGACGCCAAGGGCAAGCGCGGGCGGTTTCGGCCCACCCGTCGCCCAATCGAGCAATTCGACGGTATGCACCACCGGCAGCGCGGTCCCCGAGCCGATCTGCATCATGCAGCCGATATTGCCCGCGGCGATCAGATCCGGCGCCTTGGCCTCCAGCGTGCGGATCTTGCGCGCTTTCAACTGCCCCGAGATTTCGGGCTGCATCAGGTTATAGGTCCCGGCGGAGCCACAGCACAGGTGGCTGTCGGCTGGCTCCACCACTTTGAACCCCGCCCGTTTCAGCAGGGCTTTGGGATGTGTCTTGATCTTCTGCCCGTGCTGCAGCGAACAGGCGGCGTGATAGGCCACCGTCAGCCCCTGGTCGGCGCCTTCCGGCAGGTCCAGCCGGGTCAGAACCTCGCTGACATCCATGGCGATGGCCGAGACCTGCGCCGCCTGCTGGGCCAGCGGTCCGGTGCGGAACATGTGGCCGTAATCCTTCACCGTGGTGCCGCAGCCCGAGGTGTTGATGACAATCGCATCCAGCCCCGCGCCCGCCATCTCGCGCGTCCAGGCGCGGATGTTCTTCTCGGCGGTGGCATGGCTCTCCTGCGTCTTGCCCATGTGATGGGTCAGCGCGCCGCAGCAGCCGGCACCCCGGGCCACCACCACCTCGCAACCCAGCCGGGTCAGCAGGCGGATGGTGGCGTCGTTGATATCGGTGTTCAGCGCCCGCTGGGCGCAGCCGGTCATCAGCGCCACCCGCATCTTCCGCGCCCCCTGCGCCGGGAAACTCTGCGGGGTGTCATTGCGGCTGACCGGCGGGATCCTGGCCGGCGCCATGTCCAGCATCGCCCGCAGCCGCGCGTCCGGCAGAAAGCCCTTAAACGGTTTCGCCAGCTTGGCCCCCAGCAGCGCCAGCCGGAACCGGCCCGGATAGGGCAGGATCCGCGCCAGCAGCCAGCGCAGCGCCCGGTCCGAAAACGGCCGGTTGTAGTGCCGTTCGATATAGTCGCGCGCATGATCGACCAGGTGCATGTAATGCACGCCGCTGGGGCAGGTGGTCATGCAGGCCAGGCAGGACAGGCAGCGGTCGATATGGCGCACCGTCTTTTCATCCGGCACCCGCTCGTTCTCCAGCATGTCCTTGATCAGGTAGATGCGGCCGCGCGGGCTGTCCAACTCGTCACCCAGCACCTGGTAGGTCGGACAGGTGGCGGTGCAAAAGCCGCAATGCACGCAGGCGCGCAGAATCTCGTTGGCCCGCGCGGTGCCGGGATCGGCCAGCTGTTCGTCGGTAAAGGTGGTTTGCATGCTTACTCCTGCAAGGCGGCGTCGGCGCCCATCAGCCCGCGGTTGAATATGCCGCGCGGGTCGAACCGGGCGCGCAGGCCGGCACTGATCCGGGCCAGCGGTTCTGACTCGGGGTGGAACCGGCCCAGCCGGGCAACGGTGTCTGCCGATGCGCGCATCAGCGTGGCATGGCCCGGCACGGTCATCCGCGCGCGCAGATCGCTGCCCTCGGCCATGCGCGCCCAGATCAGCCCGCCGCCCCAGTCGAACAGCAGCTGCTCGGCCCCCAGCTGCGCCGCCAGGCCGGGCGCATCGCCCGGCTTGACCGAGATCCGCCAGAGATCGCCCGGCTGCCCCTGAAACGGCGCCACGTCGCGCACCGCGCGCCAGATCGCCGCGGATTGTTCGGCCGAAGGTACCGGCTCGACCGCGCCGAACCGGCCCAGAAGATCGGCCAGCCGCCCGGCGCGATAAGTCACCGAATCGGCAAAACCCTCGATCCGGATCATCGCCGCCGGCCCATCGCCCAGATCGCCATAGGCCGCACCGGTGACGTCGAAGGGCGAGCCCAGCGCCGCCGACAGCGCCGCCACCGCCGCCCCGGTGTCCAGCCCGGGCAGCAACAGGGTCGCCGCGGTCTCGGCCCGCGGCAGCACCTTCAGCGACACCTCGCTCAGCACGCCCAGCGTGCCGTGACTGCCGCAGAGCAGCTTGACCAGGTCATAGCCGGTGACGTTCTTCATCACCCGGCCGCCATTGGAAATCGCCTGGCCCTGCCCGTCGACAAACCGCACGCCCAGCAGGAAATCGCGGCAGGCCCCTGCCGCCACCCGGCGCGGCCCGCTGACATTGGCCGCCACCACACCGCCAATTGTCGGCTCGCCCTGGGTGCCCAGCAACCCGCGATGATCCATCGGCTCGAAAGCCAGCCGCTGGTTTTCTGCCGCCAGCGCCGCCTCGATCTCGGCCAGCGGCGTGCCCGCCGCCGCCACCAATGTCAGCGCGCCCGGCTCGTACAGCTGGATACCGGTCAGCTCCTGCGTGCTCAGCACCGCGCCCTCGGCCTGCACCCCGCGCGTGCCGCCGCCACGGATCGCCAGCGGCCCGCCTGCAGCTTGCACAAATTTACAAAGATCCGCCTCGCTCGCTGGTGCCTGCATCTTTTTCTCTTTCCAATACGTCGGGATTTCCCGGGTCAGGTCCGAAAGCGGCAGCGCCGCTATTCCGCCGCCATCCGTGCCGCGCGCCGGTCCGCCGACACCGCCAGCGGAAACACCTTGGCCGGGTTCAGCAGCCAGGCGGGATCGAACACGTCCTTCACCGCCATCTGCGCCTCCAGATCTGCCTCAGTATACTGGTGCAGCATCAGATCGCGCTTCTCGATGCCAACGCCATGTTCGCCGGTCAGACAGCCGCCCACCTCGACACAGAGCTTCAGGATCTCCGCCCCCAGCGCCTCGCAGGTTTCCAGGTCGCCCGGCTTGTTGGCGTCGAACAGGATCAGCGGATGCATATTGCCGTCGCCGGCATGGAACACATTGGCCACCTTCAACCCATAGTCCTGCGACAGCGCGCCGATGCGGCGCAGCACCTTGGGCAGGGCGCTGACCGGGATGGTGCCGTCCAGGCACATGTAATCGTTGATCTGCCCCATCGCCCCGAAGGCCGATTTGCGCCCCAGCCAGATCCGCGCGGCCTCTTCCGCGTCCTGCGCCTCGCGCAGCTCCACCGGGTCATGGGTGCGGGCAATCGCGGTGATCAACCCCAGCTGGTGGGCAATCTCGTCTTCCGAGCCCTCGACCTCGACAATCAGCAGCGCCTCGCACATCGGATAGCCGGCCTGGGCAAAGGCCTCGCAGGCCTCGATACAGGGCCGGTCCATGAATTCGATCGCCACCGGCAGCACCCCGGCCTGGATGATGTCGCTCACGCAGGCGCCCGCCACCTCGTTCGAATCGAACCCGATCAGCACCGGCCGGGCGCCCTCGGGCTTGCGCAGGATGCGTAGGGTGGCCTCGGTCACCACGCCCAGTTGCCCTTCCGAGCCGCAGATCACCCCCAGCAGGTCCAGACCCGGCGCATCCAGATGGGCGCCGCCGATCTCGACCACGGTGCCATCCATCAGCACCAGGGTGACACCCAGCAGGTTGTTGGTGGTCACACCGTATTTCAGACAATGCGCGCCACCGGAATTCATCGCGATATTGCCGGCAATGGCACAGGCCAGCTGCGACGACGGGTCGGGGGCGTAAAAGAACTCTTCCTCCTCCACCGCGCCGGTGACCGACAGGTTGGTGCGCCCGGTCTGCACCCGGATCACCCGGTTGGCGTAATCGGTCTCCAGCACGTCATTCATCCGCGCCACGCCCAGGATCACGCAATCGCCGGTGGGAAGCGCGCCGCCGGCCAGCGAGGTGCCCGAACCGCGCGGCACCACCGGAACCCCCATCTCGTGGCAGATCCGCAGCACCTGCGCCACCTCCTCGGTCGAGCCGGGCAGCACCACCGCCATCGGCGGACAGCGATAGGCGGTCAGCGCGTCACATTCATAGGCGCGGGTTTCGGCGACATCCGAGATCACCGCATCGGCGGGCAACACCGTGCGCAGCCGTTCCACCAGCCGCGGTTTTTGCGCCAGGACCGCGGGGTCGGGCGGGGGCATCTCCATGTTCATCCTCCTTTTGGTAAGTTTATATTACCAATTTGCCCCATGGGCAATGCCACAACGGTGCACCTAGAATAGCACATGACCCTGATTTCCCGCCTCGGCATTTTCACGCCCCTCGATTACGCCGCACTGGCGCTGCTGTTGCTGCTTTGGCTCGGCATCGGCTGGCGCATCGAACACCCCTCGGCCCGGCGGGTCTCGGTGGCGCTGCTGATGGAAGGGTTCCGGCGCGACTGGATGACCCAGATGGTCGACCGCAATCCGCGCATCTTCGATGCGCAGCTTCTGGGCAACCTGCGCCAGGGCACCGCGTTTTTTGCCTCGGCCTCGATGATCGCAATCGGTGGCGGACTGGCACTGATCGGCAATACCGAACCGCTGGAAAGCCTGGTCGCCGATCTTGCGCTGGCCGATACCCCGGCGCAGGTCTGGGAGATCAAGCTGCTGGTGATCCTGTTGTTCCTGTCCAATGCCTTCCTGAAATTCGTCTGGGCGCACCGGCTGTTTGGCTATTGCTCGGTGCTGATGGCGGCGGTGCCCAATTCGCCACAAGAACCGCTGGCCTATATTCGCGCCGAACAGGCGGCCGAGATCAATATTTCCGCCGCCCGCAGCTTTAACCGCGCCATGCGCGCCATCTATTTCGCCCTCTCCGCCGCGGCCTGGATCCTCGGCCCCGTGCCGTTGATCCTGGCAACGCTGGCCACCGTCGCGGTGCTGTGGCGCCGCGAATTTGCCTCGCAGTCGCGCGCCGCGCTGCTGCGCTGCCCGCCGGGCACCACGGCGTCCCACGCAGATGTGATCACCGCCCGCGCGCGCCGGGGCTAGGTTGGCGCCATGCGATGCGCCCTGCCCGTTTTGCTTTGCCTTTTCGCCTCCGTCGCGCTGGCCGATGCGCCGGTGATCACCGCTGCGACGGCCAGCCGCAGCGGCGACAGCTGGCGGTTCGAAGTTACCCTGTCCCACCCCGACAGCGGTTGGGACCATTATGCCGATGCCTGGCGCGTGCTGGCGCCCGACGGCACCCAGCTGGGCCTGCGCGTGCTGGCCCATCCGCATGTCGACGAACAGCCGTTCACCCGCGCGCTCGGCAATGTCCACATCCCGCCCGGCATCACCGAGGTGAGGATCGAAGCGCGCTGCCTCACCGACGGATGGAGCGGCCGCTACACCACTGTTCCGCTCGACTGAGCCTGCCTTCTTGTCGGTAAAATTTTAGAAGACGCCCAAGCGCCGGGGCAACAGCTGCGCCGCCGGTTCAGGCCCGATGATAGGGGCCGCCGGCCAATATGGTTGCCGCGCGATACAGCTGTTCGGTCAGCATCACCCGGGCCAGCATATGCGGCCAGACCATCTGGCCGAAGGACAGCAGGAAATCGGCCTCGTCCCGCAGGTCCGGGGCGATTCCATCGGCGCCGCCGATGACAAAGGCCACGTCGCTGCGCCCGGCATCGCGCCAGCCGGCCAGCCGCTCGGCAAATTTTGGAGATGTCAGGGTGCGGCCGCGCTCGTCCAGCGCGCAGATCACCGCACCTTTCGGCACCGCGCGGCGCAGCAGCGCCGCCTCGGCCGCCATACCACCCCCCTTGCGGTCGTCAACCTCGCTGACCGCCGCGGGCCCCAAGCCCAGGGCGCGCCCGGTGCGGTCGAAGCGAGAGAGGTAGTCATCGATCAATTCTGCCTCGGGCCCGGCACGCAGCCGGCCCACGGCGCAGATATGTATGCGCATCAGCTTTTTATATCCGGCCGCGAGACCCGTTGGTGGATCAGTTCGCCGGCGCCGCCGGCTGCCACATCTTTTCGAGCTGGTAGAACTCGCGCACGTCGGGGCGGAAGATATGGACGATCACATCGCCGGTATCGATCAGCACCCAGTCGCCGGCATCCTTGCCTTCGACACGCGAAAGCCGGCCGAAATCCTGTTTCAGCCGCTCCACCAGCTTGTCCGCCATCGACGACACCTGCCGCGTCGACCGACCCGAGGCAATCACCATGTAATCGCCAATGGCAGTCTTGCCGCGCAGGTCGATCTGCACGACATCTTCGGCCTTGTCATCGTCGAGGGAGGTCAGGATACGGGCCAGCAACTCCTCGCTGCTCGGCTCGGATGGGGACGCAAGCATGGCGCCCCGGTCGTCAGCGGTTAAAACCGCTTCTGCAAATCTTGTCAGGAGAGCCTCCTCCTTGCTGCGCGCCGCTCGCCCCCGGCGCCAGGGATGTTCTAAATTTAGCAACCGGCGGGTAACATTTCAATGAAACGCTGAAAATCCACCCCGATGTGAAGCATATTTGATGAAACGCCGGGCGGGCCGCGCGGGCTGGTCAGCCCTCTTCGGGTGGCGCGCCGGGTCTGCGGGTCTCCAGAACCGACCCTTCCAGCACCCGCACCTCGCGCTGCGGGAAGGGGAAAGTGACACCGTTTTCGGCAAAGGCGTCCCACAGCGCCAGATAGACCTGGCCCCTGATATTGGTCAGTCCGCCGGTCGGATCGCTGATCCAGAACCGCAGGATATAATCGACGCTGCTGTCGCCAAAGCCGGTCATATGACAGACAGGCCGGTTGGGATGGGTCAGCACCCGGTCGACGCTCTCCGCCGCCGCCACGGCGATTTTGCGCACCTCATGCGGGTTGTCGCCATAGGAGGTGCCAAAGAAGATATCCAGCCGGACGAACTTGTTGGTATGCGACCAGTTCACCACCTGGCTGGTGATCAGGTCCTCGTTCGGGATCAGGTATTCCTTGCCGTCCCGCGTCACCACCGAGACATAGCGCGCGCCCAGGCTGTCGATCCAGCCGAAGGTGTCGCCCAGCGAGATCACGTCGCCCGGCTTGATCGACTTGTCCAGCAGGATGATGATCCCCGACACCAGGTTCGAGATCACTTTCTGCAAGCCAAAGCCGATGCCGACGCCGATCGCCCCGGACAGCAGCGCCAGCCCGGTCAGGTCGAAGCCCAGCGCGCGGATGCCGACGATGCCGACGATGCCGTAGATCACCACCTGCACCGATTTCACCGCCAGCACCCGCATCGACGGCGACAGGTCTTCGTTACGGGTCAGCGCGCTGCCGGCGCTGCGGGTGGCCAGCCGGGCCACCGCCATCATCACCACGATCAGCACCAGCGCCTTCAGCAGGGTCAGCAGCGACAGGCTCAGATCGCCGATGCCCAGCGTCACGCCGTCCAGGATGCGGGCGACATCGTCGGTGGCGTTCAGCGCGAAAAGGGTGGCATAGATCCACAAGCCCCAGGTCAGGATCTGGCGCAGCAGCCGGTTGCGCACCGCCCGGGTGACAAAGCCGATGATCAGCCAGACCATCGCCAGCGTCGCAGCCACCCCGATCAGATAGCTGCGCGAGGGCCAGGTCACCTGTTGCATCACCACATAGACCGCGCCGCTGAGCAGGGTGAAAAAGATCAGCGCCAGCCGCTTGCGCACCTGCACCAACAGGCGCAGCCGCCATTTCGGCCAGCCTTCGCGTGCGCGCGCCCACTCCTGCAGCCGCGGCGCCGCCAGCGCCCTGAGCAGCCACGCCAGGACGATCAGGCCCAAAATGATGAAAAGCTGATATTGCCGCCAGCCCGGCGTCACCAGCAGATAGAACCAACGCAGCCCCTCGGCCCAAAGCCATTCGGCCGTTTCGGCCAGCGACGTGAACGAGGATTGTGGCTCCATCTCCCTCCCTTTTTGGGATCAGGATGCACTGTCGCACCGCCCACGGCAAGCCGGATGGCCGAGGCCCGACGGTTTCGACGCTTGATCAGAGGCCGTCACAGATGTATCTGGTGGCCCATGACTCACCCATTGGCACTCAATTGCGACATGCAAGACCGCGCGCGTCTGCGCGAACGGTTTTTCGGTGCAGCCAGGACGGTTCTTGCGCGCCTATAAAGGGCGTTTGCAAGTTTCAACCCAGTTTCCAACTCTATGGGGAGAGGACCTATGTCCCCCAAAACGCTTTACGACAAGATCTGGGATGCCCATGTGGCCCACGAGGCCGAGGACGGCACCTGCCTGCTTTATATCGACCGCCACCTCGTACACGAGGTGACCAGCCCCCAGGCCTTCGAAGGCCTGCGCATGGCCGGCCGCAAGGTACACGCGCCGCAGCGCACCATTGCCGTGCCCGACCATAACGTACCCACCACACTGGATCGCGAAGCCGGCATCGAAAACGAGGAAAGCCGCATCCAGGTCGACGCGCTGGACAAGAACGCCAAGGATTTCGGTATCCACTATTACCCGGTGAACGATATCCGCCAGGGCATCGTGCATATCGTCGGGCCGGAACAGGGCTGGACCCTGCCGGGCATGACGGTGGTCTGTGGCGACAGCCACACCGCCACCCACGGTGCCTTTGGCGCGCTGGCGCATGGCATCGGCACCTCGGAAGTGGAACACGTGCTGGCCACCCAGACGCTGATCCAGAAGAAATCCAAGAACATGAAGGTCGAGATCACCGGCAAGCTGCGCCCGGGTGTGACCGCCAAGGACATCACCCTGTCGGTGATCGGCGCCACTGGCACCGCCGGCGGCACCGGCTATGTGATCGAATATTGCGGCGAGGCGATCCGCGACCTGTCGATGGAAGGCCGCATGACCGTCTGCAACATGGCGATCGAAGGCGGCGCCCGCGCCGGTCTGATCGCCCCGGACCAAACCACCTTCGACTATGTCAAAGGCCGCCCGCATGCCCCCAAGGGCGCGCAATGGGAGGCCGCGCTGGCCTGGTGGAAGACGCTGTTCTCGGACGAGGACGCGCACTGGGACAAGGTGATCACCCTGAAGGGCGAAGACATCGCGCCGGTGGTGACCTGGGGCACCTCGCCCGAAGACGTGCTGCCGATCACCGGGGTGGTTCCCGCGCCCGAGGATTTCAAGGGCGGCAAGGTCGACGCGGCCCGCCGGTCGATCGAATATATGGGGCTGACGCCGGGCCAGAAACTGTCGGAGATCGAGATCGACACCGTCTTTATCGGCTCCTGCACCAACGGGCGGATCGAGGATCTGCGCGCTGCTGCCGCCGTGCTGAAGGGCAAGAAGATCAAGGACGGACTGCGCGCCATGGTGGTGCCCGGTTCGGGCCTGGTCCGGGCCCAGGCCGAGGAAGAGGGGCTGGCCCAGATCTTCCAGGAGGCCGGGTTTGAATGGCGCCTGGCCGGCTGTTCCATGTGCCTGGCGATGAACCCGGACCAATTGGCGCCGGGCGAACGCTGTGCCTCGACCTCGAACCGCAACTTCGAGGGGCGGCAGGGCTATCGCGGCCGCACGCACCTGGTATCGCCCGCCATGGCGGCCGCCGCGGCGGTCACCGGGCACCTGACGGATGTGCGCGAAATGATGTGATGCGGTCAGAGGCAACGCATATCGACGACTATCTGGCAGAGCTCTCTGCCGAACAGCGCGATATCGTTGCCTCGCTGCGCCACCTCGTGCATGCGCATCTGCCGCAAGGCTGGGACGAAACCATGAACTGGGGGATGATCAGCTATGACATCCCGCTGGAGAAAAGCGGCAAGACCTATAATGGCAAACCGCTGATGTTCGCCGCGATCGGGGCCCAGAAACACCACGTCGGGCTGTATCTGTGCGGGCTGTACTGCAAGGCCGACCGCAAGGCGGCTTTCGAAGCCGCCTACACCGCCAGCGGCCGGAAACTGGACATGGGGAAATCCTGCCTGCGGATCAGGCACAAGGACCAGATCGACCCGGACAGCATCGCCCAGGCGCTGAGCGCGGTCACCGTCGAGGAATTTATCGAGGCGTCGCGTCGCTGACGCCAATCGGAGTTAGAAAAATGGACAAATTCACCAAACTCACCGGAATCGCGGCGCCCATGCCGCAGGTCAATGTCGACACCGACATGATCATCCCCAAACAGTTCCTGAAAACCATCAAGCGCTCGGGGCTTGGGGTGAACCTGTTTGACGAGATGCGCTATGACCGCGACGGCAACGAGATTGCCGATTTCGTGCTGAACAAGCCGCAATATCGCGAAGCCGAGATCCTGGTGGCCGGCGACAATTTCGGCTGCGGCTCGTCGCGCGAACACGCACCCTGGGCGATCAAGGATTTCGGCATCCGCTGTGTCATCGCGCCCAGCTTTGCCGATATCTTCTACAACAACTGCTTCAAGAACGGCATCCTGCCGATCGCGCTGCCGCAAGAGGCGGTCGACGTGCTGATGAAGGATGCCGAAAAGGGATCGAACGCGCGCATGACCATCGATCTCGAGGCGCAGACGGTGACCACTTCGGACGGCGAGGTGATTCCCTTCGAGGTCGACTCGTTCAAGAAGCACTGCCTGTTGGAAGGGCTGGACGATATCGGTCAGACCCTGTCCAAAGTTGCCTCAATTGACACCTACGAGGCGAAGACGGCGCAGGAACGCCCCTGGGTCTGAGCAAATAGCCAATCAATTCTGCCGACAAGGCCGGGCCATGTGGTCCGGCCTTGTCATTGTTTCCGGTTGGGGGAAACTGTTTTTCTACAATATGTGGTAGTCAGAATTCAGAACTCGCATAGGTTGCATTATTGTTGATGCAAAGAGGCACCAGTTTCTTCATGTTTTTGCCCGAAAGCTGATGTCACCTCGGTCCACGGCTTGAGCGGTGTTGCGGAATGCGGCAGGAATACGGCCAAATTGAGGCACATCGCCCATATCGGGTGAAATCAAGTTGGAAAGGGCGCGGCAATGCATCGGGCCTGTCCAGTTTGAAGGGATCGGACAGTGTTCGCACGCATGACAGGCGCTGCACTGCGCGGAATTTTGGTGGCCCTTCTGGTGGCCACACCGTCGCTGTTGCTGCCGGGATTTACCTCGGACGCGACCGAAATGGTCGCGCTGCTCGCCATCTTGGCGGGTGCAATCACCTTTGCCGAATACAACACCGAATTTCCCAGCTTCATCGAATTTCGCGATGCGCCGCCGCTGAACCGGATGCGGTTTATCGCGCTGTTCCTGATGTTCTTCATGCTGACGATCATCGCCAAGCACAGTTTCGAACCCACCACCCTGACCGGGCTGTTTGCCGGGCTGGGCGGGTTGATCGGCTATTGCACCGATTTCCCGTTTTCGCCGGTGCGGCTGATGGTGTTGGCGCTGCCCTCGGAAGTGATGAGCTATACCGTCAGCAGCGTGCGGATCGCGGCGGGCGTGTCCTATGTCATCGCCCTGTTCACGGTGCTGTCCTTCCTGTTCGCGGTGCGGGTTCTGGGCTGGCCCACCAGCAGCGGCGCATTCAACGTCTGGGTCAACCTGCCGCTGTTCGATCCGACCACCGGCGGTGACGTGGTGCACCGGCTCCAGCGCGATGGGCGGATCAATATCGTTGTCGGCTTCCTGCTGCCCTTTGTCATCCCGGCGGTGATCAAGCTGGCCTCGGATTTCGTGAACCCGATCGCGCTGACCGATCCGCAAACACTGATCTGGACCGTCAGCGCCTGGGCCTTCCTGCCGGCCAGCATGGTGATGCGCGGCGTCGCAATGGCTCGCATCGCCGAGCTGATCGAGGAAAAGCGCCGCCGCGTCTATGCCAATGCCGAGGCGATGCAAACCGCATGAGCCCGGCGCGCCTCGCCGCCCTGCTGCTTGCCTGCCTGATCCCCTGCCTGTCTGCCGCCGACACCCTGCGCGTGGCGAGTTTCAATGCCGAGCTGCAACGCGACGGTCCGGGCCTGCTGTTGCGCGACATCGGGCGCGGCGACGATCCGCAGATTGCCGCCGTGACCGAGGTGATCGCGCGGGCGGCACCCGATATCCTGGCGCTGCAGGGGATCGACTGGGATTATGACGGCCTGACGCTGAACGCTCTGGCCGAGGTCCTGCAAGCCGCCGGCGCCGATTATCCCCACCGCTTTGCCGCGCGGCCGAATACCGGCATGACGACCGGTCTCGACCTCGATGGCGACGGCCGCCTGGGCGAGCCGGAGGATGCCCAGGGCTTTGGCTCCTTCACCGGGCAGGGCGGGCTGGCAGTGCTGTCGCGCTATCCGATCCTGACCGAGGAGGTGCAGGATTTCTCCGGTCTTCTCTGGCGCGACCTGCCCGACGCGCTGCTGCCGGTGCGGCCAGACGGCACGCCGTTTCCCTCGGCCGAGGCACAGGCGGCGCTGCGGCTGTCGACCACCGCGCATTGGGCGGTGCCCATCGCGCTGCCCGATGGCGGGCGTCTGGTGCTGCTGACCTTCCACGCCACGCCGCCGGTCTTCGACGGGCCCGAGGACCGCAACGGCAGGCGCAACCATGACGAAATCCGGTTCTGGCAGCTCTATCTCGACGGGGCCTTCGGCCCCGCCCCGACACAGCGTTTCGTGATCGCCGGTGATGCCAATCTCGACCCGTTCGACAGCGACGGGCAGCAAGAGGCAATCCGCGCCCTGCTGGCCGATCCGCGCCTGCAAGACCCGATGCCGCGCAGTGCCGGCGCCGCAATGGCCGCCGATCAGGGCCATGCCGGCCCCGATGCCGCCGACACGGTCGACTGGGACGGGCCGGGGCGGCTGCGGGTGGACTACGTGCTGCCCTCGGCCGACTGGACCGTTGCGGCGTCAGGCATGGTCTGGCCCGCCCCCGGCGCAGAGGGGCACGAGGCGGCGCTAACCGCCAGCCGCCACCGCCTGGTCTGGGTAGACCTGCGGTTTGACTAAACCGGCCGGAAGCGCCGAGGCCAGCGCGGTTTCAACCGGCGTGGCGCGAAACTCCGGCAGCAGATCGTCAAAGCGGGTGCCGTCCAGCCAATGCGGCCGGCGCCAGAGATAGCTCATCTCCAACAGCCGCCGTCCCAGCGGCCAGACCGGCGCTGCCAGCCGCAGCGGCAGCATCGACATGCGCCGCAATTGCACCTCGCCGCGTGTCACCCGCCCCAGCGCCGCCGCCATCTCGTGCCCAGTCAGGGTATAGCCGGGGAACGGAATATCGGCGAAGGCCGGCAGATCCGCGCGCATCCCGACCAGCTGCACCGCGGCGCGCGCCATATCGGGCAGATAGGCCCAGGCATGCGGAATGGCGGGATCGCCGGGATAGCTGAACACGCCTTTTGCCAGGCGCTTGGTCAGCACCAGGTCGAACCAGTTGCCCGAAGCTTGGGTATCGATGAAATCTCCGGCTCTCAACACGATGGTGCGCAGCCCCGCGCTGGCATAGGCCGCCTCCATCTCGATGCGGATGCGGCCCATCGGGTTGCGCGCGGCATGGGGCGTGCCCGCGCCCCAGGGCGGCGGGGTCTGTTCGCCGAACATATAGACATTACCGGGGATCATCACCGTGGCCCCCGACTGTCTTGCGGCACCGATCACCTGTTGCGTCAGGACGGGCACCTGCCTGGCCCAATCGGGATAGGGTGGGTTCCAGGCGTTGACGATCACCTGCGCCCCGCGCGCGGCGGCGGCGAGGTCACCGGTGCGGCGGTCAAACCGGCGCACCACCCAACCGGCGGCGTCAAAAGCGGTGGCGGCGTGGCGGCCAAAGCGGCCACTGGCACCAAGGATCAGAACAGTCTGGGTCATTGCGGTCTCCGGGCATTTGCTGGTGCCCGACAATTAACCATTCTCTGCTGAACATCATATTGCCTGAAAATGCTGATATGCTATTCAGTTCTGAATGGATAACCCCCTGGCCCAGACCGACTGGTCGCTGATCCAGTCTTTCCTTGCCGTCGCCGATGCCGGCTCGCTTTCCGCCGCCGCGCGCAATCTGGGACGCAGCCAGCCGACGCTGGGCCGGCAGGTGCAGGCGCTGGAGGACAGCCTGGGCGCGCAGCTGTTCCAGCGCCACGCGCGGGGTCTGAAGCTGAGCGAAATCGGCGCGGCCTTGTTGCCAATGGCACGGCAGATGCATGCGGCGATGAACGCCATCGCGCTGGCCGCCGCCGGGCAGAGCCAGGCGCTGGCCGGCACCGTCCGCATCACCGCCAGCGTGTTCGCCTCGCATTACCTGCTGCCGCCGATCCTGGCCCAGATCCGCCGCGCCGAACCCAGCATCCATCTGGTGCTGGACCCGTCGGACCGGCTGGAAAACCTGCTGTTCCGCGAGGCGGATATCGCGGTGCGCATGGCGCGGCCGACGCAGATGGACATCGTCACCCGCCACGTGACCAGCGTTGAACTGGGAATTTTCGCCGCCCACAGCTATCTCGACCGGGCCGGCCGGCCGCAGACGCCGCAGCAGCTGCTGGAGCATGACCTGGTCGGTTTCGAAACCACCGACCTGATCCTGCGCGGGATGCGCGCGCAGGGCTGGCAGATCGACCACGAGGATTTCGCGGTACGCTGCGACAACCAGTCGGCCTATTGGGAACTGGTGCGCGCCGGCTGCGGCATCGGGTTTTCGCAGCGCGCGGTGGGCCGCGCCGATCCGCTGGTAGAGGAACTGGCGCTTGACTCGGCGATCCCGCCGCTTGAGATCTGGCTTGCCGCGCATCAGGCGATGCGGCAGACCCCGCGCATCCGCCGGGTCTGGGACCTGCTGGCCGACGGGCTGCAGAAAACGCAACTGTAAGGCGCGCGACGGATGGCAAAAGACGAGGATATCGCATTCGCCACCGCCGTGAACGAATACGGCTTCTATTTTGTGCCGCAGGATTATCTGGGCCGCGAAGTGCCCGACGCGCTGCTGGCCGGCGAGGTCTATGAACCCAAGACCATCCGCCTGATCCAGCGGCTGGCCGGCCACGGCGACGTGGTGACCGGCGGCGCCTTCGTCGGAGATTTCCTGCCGGCCCTGTCCGGTGCCCTGGCGGGCGGCGCGCTGCTGCATTCCTTCGAGCCCAACCCGCTGAGCCTGCTGGCCTGCCGCAAGACCATCGCCGCGAACCGGCTGCACAATGTTCGGCTGCACCCCGTCGCGGTGGGCGAGGCCGCCGGTCACCTGCCCTTGCAGCTGTCCAGCAGCGCGGGAACGCCGATGGCCGCGCGCGCCAAGATCGCCACCACCGCGGTCAAGGGCGAAACCGTCGATGTCCCGGTGGCGCGGCTGGACGATCTGATCGGCGCGGACAGGCGCGTTTCGGTGCTGCACCTGGATATCGAGGGGCATGAATGGCCGGCGCTTCAGGGGGCGCGGCGGATCATCGAGGCCGACTCGCCGGTGATCATCCTGGAAGCCGCCAAGCGCTGGGTCCGACGCGATTACGAAACCAGGCTGCGCGACAGCTTTCCGGCCTGCCGCTATCTCTGCGCCGGGGTGATGGAGCGCAACGCCTTCTTCCTCCCGTTCGACGGTGACCGCGGCTGACGCGACGTTCCCCGCGCCTCATTGACCCTTCCCGCGCGCCGCGCTAGGCCCTCGGACGAGATTTTCCAAGGAGCCCCCGCATGTCCAATCCTTCCCTTCTGATCCTGCCCGGCGACGGCATCGGCCCCGAGGTCATGGCGCAGGTCCGCCGCATCATCGACTGGTACGGCGACAAGCGCGGGATGCGGTTTGACGTGAGCGAAGATCTGGTCGGCGGCTGCGCCTATGACAAGCACGGCACGCCGCTGCACGATGACACCATGGCCAAGGCGCAAGAGGTCGACGCGGTGCTGCTGGGTGCTGTGGGCGGGCCGAAATACGACAAGCTGGATTTCAGCGTCAAACCCGAACGCGGGTTGCTGCGCCTGCGCAAGGAAATGGACCTTTACGCCAACCTGCGCCCGGCCCAGTGTTTCGACGCCCTGGCCGATTTCTCGTCGCTGAAAAAAGACGTGGTTGCCGGCCTCGACATCATGATCATCCGCGAGCTGACCTCGGGCGTCTATTTCGGCGAACCGCGCGGTATCGTCAAAGAAGGCAACGAGCGCGTCGGCATCAACACCCAGCGCTATACCGAAAGCGAGATCGCCCGCGTGGCGCGCTCGGCCTTTGAAATGGCGCGCAAGCGTGGCAACAAGGTCTGCTCGATGGAGAAGGCCAACGTGATGGAATCCGGCATCCTGTGGCGCGACGTGGTACAAGAAATCCACGATGCCGAATACCCGGATGTGGAACTCAGCCATATGTATGCCGATGCTGGCGCCATGCAGCTGACCCGCTGGCCCAAGCAGTTCGACGTGATCGTCACCGACAACCTGTTCGGCGATCTGCTGTCCGATCTCGCCGCGATGCTGACCGGGTCGCTGGGCATGCTGCCCTCGGCCAGCCTGGGCGCGCCGATGGCCAATGGCCGCCCCAAGGCGCTGTACGAGCCGGTGCACGGCTCGGCCCCCGATATCGCCGGACAGAACAAGGCCAACCCGATCGCCTGCGTTCTCAGCTTTGCCATGGCGCTGCGCTATTCCTTCGACGCCGGCGACGAGGCGGACCGGCTGGAAAAGGCGGTTGAAAAGGTGCTGGCGGACGGCGTGCGCACCGCCGACCTGCTGGGCGAAGAGGGCGTGACGCCGGTTTCGACCAGCGAAATGGGCGACGCCATCCTCGCCGCGCTGGACGCCGGCCTGTAAACGCGGCCGGGCGGCGTCAGCGCCGCCCGCCGCTATCCGCGCCGTTT
>NZ_PGTB01000399.1 GCF_002786325.1 Pseudooceanicola lipolyticus
AGCGCGGTGGCCACCGCGCCCGACCGGCTTGGCCCGGCCGGCGGCGGCGAGCGGGTGATGTTCATCCGCACCGGCGACCTGGAAGAGCGGCGGCTGGGGCTGGCCTGCGCGCTGCAGGATCTCGGCCCCGCCACCATCACCATCGTCGAGCAGGCCCAGGCCACCCGCCACCTGCAGGAGCGCTGCACCACGCCGGATGGCGGCGAGATCGTCAATGACTATTGGACCGATGCCCGCCAGGGCCTGGTCTGGCAGTCGCGGCAATGGGCCGGCCCGCATATCGGCTATCTGCGAATCCGCCGCCTGACCACCGGCTGAACCGGCGGCCAAACGGCTGAGAGATCGGGCAAACTTCCCGCAAGCGTTGTAAAAAATGCGCACAATGCAGCCAATTGCACCGCCGCACAATTGAACCGGAACCGGTTCCGGGCTACAACGGTTTCAACTTCGATGCGAAAAGGATTCCTCGGATGAAGAAGACGATTGCAGCGCTGGTTATCGGCACGATGGCATTTGCGCCCGTTGCCATGGCGCAGTCCACCCCGCCGACTCCCCCGGCCACCGGGACGGAAACCACGGCAACCACCACCTCGACCCAGACCACCTCGGGCGGCACCCTTGGCGGCGCCGGGCTGAGCGCCGGCGCGATCGGCGGCATCGTGGGTGCCCTGGCACTGGCGGCGGCACTCGGCGGCGGCAGCGATGGCGTGGCCACCACCACGACCACGACGACCACCACCACCACGACCGGCACCAACTAACACCGGACCGCGTCGGCACCGCACAGGATCAGGCCCCC
>NZ_PGTB01000400.1 GCF_002786325.1 Pseudooceanicola lipolyticus
CGACAGTCTACGATGCATGCACGTGCACGAGAGAAACTAAACGGCGGCGAGCGGGGAGAGAGAGCTGGATGCTAGCTGCGCTGCGCACCCCTGGGTCGGTCGGCTTCGGCTTTTAGTAGTCGGTGGAGGGGAGCTGCTCGTGGGTGTGGGAGATGAAGAGCAGCTCGTAGATGACGCCGGCGAGGCCGCCGCCGATGAGGGGCCCGACCCAGTACACCCACTGGTAGCCCCACTCCCAGCTGACGAGGGCGGGGCCGAAGGACACGGCGGGGTTCATGGACGCGCCGTCGAAGGCGCCGCCCACCAGGATGTTGGCGCCCACGATGAAGCCGATGGCGATGGGGGCGATGGTGCCCAGGCTGCCCTTCTTCGGGTCCACCGCCGTCGCGTACACCGTGTACACCAGCCCGAAGGTCATCACGATCTCCAGCACCAGCGCCTCCCACACCGACACGCCCGTCAGCCCGAAGGTGCCCGTGGCCTGCCCGCCCGTCGAGAAGCGGAGCAGGAAGCACGCCACGGTGGACCCCAGCAGCTGCGCCACCCAGTACAGGAGCCCCCGGAACAGGGTGATGTTGCCGCCCACGAAGGCGCCGAAGGTCACGGCAGGGTTCACGTGCCCGCCCGAGATGTTCGCGCCCACCGACACCGCCACGAACAGCGCGAACGCGTGCGCCACCGCCGCCGCGATCAGGCCCGCCGGGGTCGTCGGGCCGCCGCCGGTCAGCTTGCTGAAGGCCATGCCGGAGCCCTGGCCGGCGAAGACGAAGATGAGGGTGGAGATGAACTCAG
>NZ_PGTB01000401.1 GCF_002786325.1 Pseudooceanicola lipolyticus
CCTTGGCGTAGTCAGCAAAGAAAGCGTCCTCGTCCGCTGCGTATTTGTCAACAAGTGGGCGGAAGGATGGATCAGAGAGGAGGGCTTTGTCACTTGGTAGCTGCAGAAGGCCTTCCTTCTCTCCGCTCAGAAGCTCCTTGAAGTAAGAGTTGTCAAAGATCAAAGGGTTGGACGTCCAGGCTCCCTCAAATCCAGACCTGTCCTTGTGGCATCTTCCCAGGGTGTGACCACCAGAAAGCGCAACAATGTCCTGGTCGCTCAAACCCATCTGTGTGGAGAAAACCTGCCTGAGGTGATCAGAACCTTGGGTGGCATCAGGAAGGCGGCCTTCCGGTGGAGGCTCAGGCTTGTCCTGCCTCCCGGGGTGGAAGGGGACATCAGGTCCGCCGGTTACCTCGACTGCCACGACTCCAGCAAGCTGGTAGAAGTCAGCGTAGGATAGGATGGGGAACTGCTCCTTGATGGGCTCTAGCAGCCTGATGGCAATTTCCAGTCCGGCGTTGGCTCCGTGCGCCTGCTCGGCGGGGTTCTTCATGGTGCCGAAGGGGCCCCCGGTTTTGGTGGCCACATCGAAGGTGCCCGCGGAGTGCCATGCGAGGCGGAGCATGAGCGGGGCGCAATTCTTCTCGGCGATGAGGCCGCGGAGCTTGCGCTTGGCCTTGTCGACCGCCTTGAGGTAGTCCTCGTTCACCGTGGGGTAGGCCTTCACCATGCCTGCTGACGTCACGATCCGCCCCGCTGCTGGCCCGGTGGTCCGATCGGAGGAGACGGGGGTGGAATGAATTCGGTG
>NZ_PGTB01000047.1 GCF_002786325.1 Pseudooceanicola lipolyticus
CGGCGGCCGCCACCATCGCCTCGATCGCGGTGCCGCCGGCGGCCAGGATCTCCTGGCCGGCCAGCGCGGCGGCGCGGTGCGGGGCAGAGACCGCGCCGTTATATCCCAGGGCAGCGTTCAGCATATCTTACCATCCGATCGCGTTGGGCAGCCACAGGGCGAGGCCGGGGAAGGTGAACACCATCAGCAGGCCCAGCAATTGCAGCAGGATAAAGGGTATGACACCGCGATAGATGTCGCCGGTGGTGACCTGCGGGGGCGCAACCCCCTTGAGGAAGAACAGCGCCCAGCCGAAGGGCGGTGTCAGGAACGAAGTCTGCAGGTTCACCGCCACCAGAATGGCGATCCAGGCCATGTCGACCCCGGCATTCATGAAGATCGGCAGGAACAGCGGCAGTGCGATATACGAGATCTCGATCCATTCCAGGAAAAAGCCGAGCACGAAAAGCAGCAGCATCAGGAAGAGAATCTGCCCGTTGAGGCCGCCGGGCACCATGCCAAAGGCGTCATGCACCAGGTTTTCGCCACCGAGGCCGCGGAAGGCCAGGCCGAAGGGCTGGGCGAAGATCAGGATCAGGAACACCATGGCGCTGGTGATAAAGGCGCCGTGCACCGCGTCGCGCAGCACCGGCAGGGAAAAGCGGCCCGACAGGATGGCCAGCACGATGCTGCCAAGCGCGCCCATCGACGCCGCCTCGGTCGGGGCGGCGACGCCGCCGATGATCGAGCCCAGCACCGCGACGATCAGCGCGATCGGCGGCAGCACCACGCGCAGCAGCTTCAGCGCCAGGTCCCTGCGCGACAGCGCCGCACGTTCGGCCGCCGGGATCGGGGGCAGCGCGCCGGGGTTCAGCAGGCCCAGCACCAGCACATAGGCGATGAACAGGCCCGACAGCAGCAGGCCGGGAAACAGCGCGGCGGCGAACAGGGTGCCGACGGATTCGCCCATGATGTCGGCCAGCAGGATCAGCACCAGGCTGGGCGGGATGATCTGGCCCAGCGTGCCCGAGGCGCAGATCACGCCGCAGGCCACCCCGGTGTCATAGCCGCGTTTCAGCACCGGACCGAGCGCGATCAACCCCATGGTGACCACGGTGGCGCCCACCACGCCCGAGGCCGCGCCCATCAGCACGCCGACCAGGATGATCGCCAGCGCCATGCCGCCGCGCAGCCCGCCCATGGCAAAGCCGATCACGTCCAGCAATTCCTCGGCAATCTTGGATTTCTCCAGCATGATGCCCATGAAGATGAACAGCGGCAGCGCCAACAGGGTGTAATTGGTGATCACGCCGAACACGCGCGCGGGCAGCAGCGTGAACAGGAAGGGGCCGAACCCGGCGTAACCGAAGACAAAACCGGTGACTCCCAGGCAGACCGCCACCGGGATGCCGCCCAGCAGCATCAGGAAGAAGGCCCCGATCATCACCAGGGCGAGAATTTCGTTTAGGGGCATTTCAGCTCTTGTTTGGATGGGGGTGCAGCAGGGCCAGCAGGCTGTGGCCGGTCATGGCCAGGCCTTGCAGTGCCAGCAGGGCAAAGGCCACCGGCATCGTCGCCTTCAGCAGATAACGATAGCCAAGGCCGCCGGGATCGGGCGATCCCTCGTTGATGGAATAGCTGGCACTGACATAGGCGATGCACAGCCAGGCGATGATCAGCGCCACCGCCGCCATCAGCAGGTTGCCGATCAGGTCGACCGCCAGTTGCAGCCGGGGGGGAAAGCGGGCGTAGGCAATATCGACGCGGACCTCGCCGCCCTGGTTCAGCCCGTAGGACATGCCAAACAGCGCCGCCACCGCCATCAGGTGCCACTCGGCCTCTTGCAGGGCAACCGAGCCGAACGAGAACAGATAACGCGACAGCACGTTGAAGGCGACCAGCAGCACCAGCGCCAGGCCGGTCCAGGCGGCAATGTTTCCAATAACGCGGACGGTGCCATGGGCACCGTCCGACAGGGTCTTGATCAGGGGGAGCATCAAGGCTTAGCCCGGCAGGCCATATAGCGGTTTTTCCGACACGCCGGCCCAGGCCTGATGTTCGGCCTTGAAGGCCATGAAGGCGTCATGCACCTTTTTGACCTGTTCGTCCTGCGCGGCGAATTCGGCAAGCACGGTGTCGGTGGCGGCCTTCAGTTCGGACACCACGGCATCGGGCAGCACCTGCGCCTGCACGCCGTAATTGTCGACCAGGTCGCGCAGCGCCTCGGCATTGTTGGCCTCGCACCAGGTGTGGCTTTCCAGATTACAGGCCATCGCCGCGGTCTTGACGATCTCCTGCAGATCGGCGGGCAGGCTGGCCCAGGCTTCGGCGTTCATCAGCAGTTCGGTCACGTTGGACGGTTCGTGCCAGCCGGTGGTGTAATAGTATTTGGCGGCGTTCTGCAGGCCCAGGCGACGGTCCTGGTAGGGGCCGACGAATTCGGCGGCATCGATCACGCCGCGTTCCAGCGCCGGGAAGATCTCGCCACCCGGCAGCAGTTTCACGTCGACGCCAAGCGCGGCATAGACCTTGCCGGCCAGGCCGGGGATACGCATCTTCAGGTTCTGGAAATCGGCGACGCTTTCGATCGGGTCGCGGAACCAGCCGGTCATCTGCACGCCGGTATTTCCCATCGGCAGCGCCTTCAGGCCCAGCGGTTCATACAGCTCGTCCCACAGCGCCATGCCGCCGCCGTGATACAGCCAGGCGTTCATGCCCTGAAAGTTCATGCCGAAGGGCACGGTGGTGAAATACTGCGCCGCCGGGATCTTGCCGGCCCAGAAATAGGCATTGGCAGCGTTCATCTCGACCGCCCCCGAACGTACCGCGTCAAAGCCTTCCAGCGCCGGGATCAGCTCGCCGGCGGCGAAATGCTGGATGGTGATGCGGCCGTCGGACATTGCCTCGACCTTCTTGCAGAAATCGATCGGGCTGCCGGGGCCTTCGACATAGAAGGGCGAGCCGGGGCCATAGGCGTTGGTCATTTTCCAGTTGAACGAACTTTGCGCCCGCGCCACGGCCGGTGCGGCCAGCGCGCCGGCGCCCAGCGTGGCGGAGGCGGTGATAAACTTGCGACGGTCCATGTCAGATCCTTTCGATGGTCGGAGGCATTGCCCCTCGGTTTCACCTCTGCCGCCGCATCGGAAGAGTCGTGACAAAAATATCGGTTCGCCGCCGCCAAGATTGTATACAAATAGAGCGAAAGACTGGCCAATTGAATACTAAATGAGCGTCGTACAAATTCCGCATCGCGGCAAACTCCGACGGCCAGCCGGTGAAAATGCCGGCAAAACCGCGGTTTTTTATCACCTATGCAAACCCGCTTGCGCGATGCGCATCACTGGTTGGGGGCATTTGCGGAAAAATCGAACCGGCTGACGGACACTTAAAAACCGGGCATTTCCGCTGCCGAACGGATCACGGCGGGGACATCGAGGTGCCGAGCTTTGCGGCCCTCAGAGCGTCCGTTGGCAATCGAATCCGGCCTATTGAACATAATCATCATTACAAGAGAGTGCGCTCACATTCTTTGGGATCCTCTGGAAACGTGAACGCTCAATCCGCTGCGCTCGTCCCCTATCAAACTGCGATCACGGAATTTGAATGCCGATCTTGCCGATATGGCGCTTGCTGACAAAGGCTTCCTGCGCGGCGTGGATCTCGGCGAGATCGAAGCTGCGAAACATCACCGGTCGAATTTCGCCGCTTTCGATATACCTGACCAGATCCGTGAACACGCGGGGATCCTGCCGCGTGCTGCCGATCAAGGTCTGGTCTTTCAGGTAGAGCGTGCGCAGGTCAAGCTCGACGATCGGGCCGGCGATGGCACCCGAGGTGACATAGCGCCCGCGCAGAGCCAGCGCGTCGAGCAACTGGGGCCAGCCCGGACCACCGACGAGATCGAGCACAACGTCGAAGGCGTCGGCCGGCAAGGCCTCATCGCGCGCCAGGATGGTGTCGGCCCCAAGCGCGCGCAGATTGTCCGCCTTGCCCGGGCTGGTCACCGCCGTCACATGCGCCCCGCGCCGCTTGGCAAGCTGGATCGCGGCCGATCCGACACCGCCGGAGGCCCCGGTGATCAGCACACGTTCAGCACCGACGCCGGCGCGCTGGATCATGCCTTCGGCAGTGGAGAAAGCACAAGGAAAGGAGGCCAACTCAAGGTCCGAAAGTGCACTGTTCACCCTAATCGCATGTTCGGACTCGATGGTCGTGAACTGAGCAAAGGCGCCGTCGCGTTCTGATCCGAAGGTCACCAGCGCGTTCGGATCGCTGTTTGCGGCGGGATGGTACATGGGACGGACCAACACCCGCTCGCCCACCCGCGCCGGGTCAACCCCGCGGCCCACGGCGACGATATCCCCGCAACAGTCGGCGCCCTGAATCCGCGGAAAGGACAGCGCCCCGGACCAGGCGCCATCGGCGTCGGCAGCGCCGTCATAGCCTGTGACAGCCGCTGAGTTGGTGTCACCCCGGACGGCCTTGGAATACCAACCGGTTCGGGTGTTAACATCGGTGTTGTTCACCGCGGAGGCGCGAACCCGGATGAGAACCTCGCCGGCGGCGGGTCGGGGAACCGGCATGTCCTCGCGATAGACCAGCCGATCAAGGCCGCCGTGACCGGTGAGGCAGACGGCGTTCATGGTTTCTGGCACGGGCATGGGCGTATCCCTCCGGGTAGAATGTGGTTTCTACTTGCGCAGGTAGAGTGATCCCTTTACCGCGTCAAGCATGACCGAGACACGCGAAAAAATTGCCGCCGGGCTGGAGCGGGCCTTTGCCGCGCATGGCTTTGCCGAACCGAGCGTCGACGATCTACGCGACTCCGCCGGCGTCAGCCTGCGCACGCTGTACAAATACATGCCGTCGCGCGGCGACATGGTGATTGCCGCGCTGGAGCACCGGCATCAGAGGTATTTAAGCCATGTGCTGGACGGTCTGCCCGGCGACCCGCAGGCCGCGCGCAGCACCCTGATAGACCGCGTGGCCGAGTGGATGAGACACGAGGCCGCCCATGGTTGCCTCTTTCATTCGGCCGTAGCTGCGGATCCGGGCAACCCGGCGTTGCGCGCCCTGCTTGAACGCCACAAGCAGGAGGTCGCGGACCGTGCCGGCGTGCTGACGCAGCTGGCCGGCCAGCAGGTTGCGTTGTTGCTGATCCTTGAGGGGCTGACCCAATCCTGGCCCCTGTACGGGGACCAGGCGGTCACTGCTGCCAAAGGTCTGATTTCAATGCTTGCAACAGAAAATCCATGAAACACCGTACCTTGGGTGTCAGAACATTGGACCGCGGATAGATCAGCCATAAAACCGAGTCATCTGCCAGACGCCAATCCGGCAGTATGCGCACCAGCCGGCCTGCCCGAAGTTCATGCGCGACGCTCCAGAGTGAATTGATCGAAATCCCGCCACCGGCAAGCGTCGCGATCCGTTGCGAGGTGCCGTCGTCGAGGATTGTCCGGCAGACCATCTGCCGCGGGTCCAGCGTGACCCGCGCGGGGCCCGCCATCAACTCGCGGCGATTGGCGTTGCGCCAGGACAGGAAATGGTGCCCGGCGAGATCTTCCGGGGTTTGCGGCGTTCCATGCCCGGCAAGGTACTCCGGCGATGCGCATAACACCCGGACATCATCGGCCAGTTTGCGACCACGCAGGCTGCTGTCCTGCAAAGGCGCGCTGCGCAGGGCCAGATCAAAGCTGCCTTCGATCAGGTCAAAGCGCGTGTCTGACAGGCGCAGGTCCAGCGTGATGTCCGGGTATTCGGCGTGGAACGCGGGCAGTTGCGGGATGATATGCAGCTGGGCAAAGCTGCTGGGGGCGGCAAAGCGCAGCGTGCCAGAGGGTTTCTCGGCATTCAGGCCAAGCGCAGCGCGTGCGGCTTCGGACTGCGCAATGATTTCACGCGCATAGGGCAACAGGTCCGCACCCTCCTGCGACAGCGACACCTTGCGCGTGGTGCGGTGCAAAAGCTCGGCCCCCAACTCTTTTTCCAGCTTCGCCAGACGCGCGCTTGCAATTGCGGGGGCCAGTCCCAGGCTGCGCCCGGCGGCCGAAATGTTCAGCCTTTCTGCGGCGGCAACAAACAGGCGGAGCGCTTCTATATCCACGTGATTATCCTGAAATCCGGAAAACTGAACTCTGATATGCCCAGTTTTTATCTCAAACGAAAGAAGTATTTAGGCCGCAACCAATGAGGCAAAGGACCTGAGTGATGAAAGCAATCGGTTACACCCAAACCGGCCCGGCCACGGTTTTGACGGCGCAGGACGTGGACATGCCCCAACCGGGGGCGCGTGACCTGGTGGTCGCGGTCAAGGGTATTTCCGTGAACCCGGTGGATGTAAAGCTGCGTGCGGCGCGGGCGCCCGAGGGTTTCGGCCGCCTTGGCTTCGATGCGGCAGGAGTGGTGGCCGCGGTTGGCCCCGAGGTCAGCAATTACAAGATCGGGGACGAGGTTTATTACGCCGGCGACGTCACCCGCCCCGGCAGCAATGCAGAATTTCAAGCGGTCGACGAACGGATCGTCGGGCGCAAACCTGCAAGCCTCGATTTCACCGACGCAGCCGGGCTGCCGCTGACCTCGATCACGGCCTGGGAGATGCTTTTTGACAGCTTCCGGCTTGCCGAAGGGGGTGGGTCTGGTCAAAGCCTTCTGGTGATCGGTGGCGCGGGCGGTGTCGGGTCGATCCTGATCCAGCTGGCCAAGCGCCTGACCGGGTTGACGGTGATCGCGACAGCCTCGCGCCCTGAAACACAGGCCTGGGTGCGCCTCATGGGCGCGGATCACGTGATCGATCACCGGAATGATCTGGCGGCACAGCTGCGCGATCTGGGACAGGTGCCGGCGTATGTCGCCGCGCTCACCGCAACGGACCAGCATTGGCCGGCAATTGTCGAGCTGATTGCACCGCGCGGGCACGTCGCCCTGATCGACGATCCGCAGGAGCTGGATATCGCGGCGGCCAAGCCGAAGGCACTGACTCTCAGCTGGGAGTTCATGTTCACCCGTTCGATGTTCGGGAGCGACATGGAAGCACAGCGCGATCTGCTGAACCGGGTCTCGACCATGCTGGACAAGGGCGAGTTGCTGTCCACCGTGACCGAACGCGCCGATGCGCTGACGGTCGAAACCCTGGCGGCGGCGCATCTGCAGCAGGAAAGCGGGCGGGTGATTGGCAAGCAGGTTCTACCAGGACTGTCCGGCTGACCTGCCATCAGGTCGAAGCGGATGGAGCGGGACTGGATTTTCTTGCTTGAAGAGGTGCTGGACCGCGAGTCCAGCCCTGGACCGATCAAAGGCAGGGGCAAGCTTGCCGGCTGATCCAACCGGGTCGCCCCTTTCTGGGGCGGTCTGACCGAATGGGGTATGACCATGCGTGACGATATTACCGCCTTCCCCCAGATCAACCGGGGTTTTGCCTCTACCTTCCGGCCCGGACAACTGAGCCTTGGGTTGGTGGTGCCGATCACCGCCTATCCCGACAGCGCCGTGGCTGACATGTCCGCGCATCTTGCGCGGGTGCAGCGGGCCGAGGCGCTTGGGTTTCGTGCTGTCTGGCTGCGCGATGTGCCGTTCAACGTGCCATCCTTCGGTGACGCGGGGCAACTGTTCGACCCGTTCACCTATCTTGGCTTTCTCGCGGGGCAGACCTCCGAGATCGCGCTTGGCGTGGCCTCGATCGTTCTGCCGTTGCGCCACCCGGCCCATGTGGCCAAGGCGGCCGCCAGCGCCGACATGTTGTCGGGCGGTCGGTTGATCCTGGGCGTGGCCTCGGGCGATCGGCCAGAGGAATATCCGGCGATGAACGTCGATTTCGAGGCACGCGGCGCGGCGTTCCGCGACGCCTTTGCCTATATCCGGGCGATGGGCGACCAGCAAACCCGGATCGAAAACCGCTTCGGCCGCGTGAATGGCGGGCTGGACATGTTACCCAAACCCTTTGGTGCGCGCCTGCCGCTGCTGATCACCGGATCGAGCCGTCAGTCCGATGACTGGATTGCCGAACATGGTGACGGCTGGATGACCTATCCGCGTCCGGGACAGGATCAAGGCCGAGTTCTGGAGCAGTGGCGCCACCGCCTGGCCCGGCTCGGAGTGCCGCAAAAGCCCGTCCTGCAACCGCTTTATCTCGATCTGGCCGAAGACCCCGATGCAGGGCCCCAGCCGATCCACCTCGGAGTGCGGACCGGGGGCAACTGGCTGGTCAGCCATCTCAGGCATCTTGAAGAGATAGGTGTGAACCACGTCGCCCTGAACCTGCGGTTCAACCGGGCACCTGTTAATGAAACACTCGACCGGCTGGCGCGCGACGTGCTGCCGCTGTTTTCCTGAAAGGACGCAGCCATGAAAACCATATTGATCACCGGAGCGACGCAGGGGCTTGGCCGGGCAACCGCGCAGGCGCTGGCCGAGCAGGGCCATGCCCTGATCCTTCATGGCCGCGATGCACAAAAGCTGGCTGAAACCGCGGATGATCTGCGTCGCTTTGGGACGCAGGTTCAAACCGAATTGGCGGATCTTTCCGACCTGAGCGACGCCGCCGCGATGGCGGCGCGCCTGATCGCACTGCAGCAGCCGATCGACGTGCTGATCAACAACGCCGGCGTCTTCAAGACCGCGCAGACGCGCGCGGGCCGTTTCGATGTGCGCTTTGCCGTGAACACCCTGGCATCCGCGTTGCTGGCCACACGGCTGCACCCGCTGATCCCGCGGGACGGCCGGATCATCCATCTGTCGTCTGCGGCCCAGGCATCGGTGGACCCGCAGGCGCTGGATGGCAACCGATCGTTGCAAGACATGGAGGCCTATGCGCAAAGCAAGCTGGCGATCACCCTGTGGAGCCAGGCATTTGCCGATTCACATCCCGACGGACCGGTGTCTTTGGCGGTCAATCCCGGTTCGTTGCTGGCCACCCGCATGGTGCGCGAGGGGTTTGGAACCTCCGGCAACAACCTCAACATCGGCGTCGATATCCTGACACAGGCGGCCCTGTCCCGGGACTTCGCCACTGCCTCGGGCCGCTACTACGACAATGATGCCGGTCGATTTGCACCCCGCTTTCCCGATGCGCAGGCACAAGAGATCACGCAGCAGGTCGACTCCCTGCTGTCCGATATCGGCGCCTGAAGAGGAATATACCGCGACAGTGCCCCCAGGAAGCGCAGCCCGGATTGACGCCGATTGGTATCAGGTCACATTCGCGGGCCGGACGAGCCCGGAACGCCATCTGATCCGCGCGCGCCAAGCAAGGATCCAGCGTTCCGGGATTATCAAAACCGGTTGCACCGCGGCTTTTATCTGGCCCGCAGTTGAGCGTCAGCCGCCGGCCGGCGGCGTCGGCAATCCAAGCGCCAGCATCAGGCGGTTGGCCCAGTTGAAGAAGGCGATGGCGTAAATCGCGTCGGCGATGCTCTGGTCGTCCATGCCGGTGGCGCGCAATCGCTCGACATGCTCGGCTCCGAAGGTCGAGGGCGTAGCACTGAGTGCGGTGGCGGCGTCGATGATCGCGTCCCAGCGCGGATCGATCCGGGCCGAAACCCCCTCGTCCAGGAGTTTCTGCACCTCCTCGGCCCGTTTGGAATGATGTGCGGCAAAGCGGGCATGGACCGAGCAGCAGAAGATGCAACCATTGAAGCGTGAGGTTGCCGCCGCCGCCATTTCCCGGTCAGCGCGCGGCAATCCCGCATCGGGATTGAAGAAGATGTCCAGGTCGGTGCGCGTACGGTATTCTAGGATATCCGGATCGCGCGCCAAAAGCATGAAATAGGGCATTTTCGAGCGCGATTTCTGCACCAGCGCTTCCCAATGGCGCGGCGTCAGATCGGCCTCTTCCAGCGGCGGCAGCCAGGGCACCCAGCCCAGTGCGTCCTGGGTGAAGACATCGGGTTCTTGGTGGTCATAGGTCTGGATATCGGTCATCGATGGGCCTCAAAGGTTGGCAGCAAGGGTCTTGAGACCGGCGGCGGCACGAATTTGGAAACAGAGGAAGGCGACCAGTTGCGACAGGGTCACGATGTCGGTGGCGTTCCATCCCGCGGCAACCAGAGTCTCGGTATGCGCGCGGCCGGCGTCGCGCGGATGGTAAACCAGCAGATGCGCATAATCGAAGGCGGCGGCCAGCCGCGGCCCCAGCCCCGCCGGATCCGCTTGGAACACCGGCCCTGGTACATCCTCGACGCTCAGCGGCCCCGGCGGATAGGCGCCGTAGGGCCCTTCGGCTAGGCCGCTGCGAACCGCCTCGGCCACCGTTGGGGACAAAGCCGCGGCATCGGAAGCCTCCAGCAGGCCGGTGTAATAGTCCATCGCAGGTGCATCACGGTGCAGCCCGGCAACAAAGGCGGCAACGGCCAGCCGTTCGGACATTGGCATCATGTCCTCACTGGTCGGCGCAAACAGCGCGTCGTGACTTTTCTGCGCGTTTTCTCGCGCCACCGGGCGCGCTGCGCGCATGTGGGCCTGCGGGGCCAGCCCGGCAAGCGTGTCGATTACGTCCATGGTCAAAATCTGCTCCTGTTGGTGGGATTGTCCGGGATTCTTGTTATTCTGCGGCTTCCAGCGGGCGGAAACGCGCGGTGGCATCTTCGCCGGCATAGTGGGCTTGCAAATCCGGCGCCTGCCGCGCGAGGCTTGCGACGCCGTCCAGGATCCGGTCGACCTGTGCATCACTATGCAGGTAGCTGAGGTTAAGGCGCACCCAGCCGGGGCGGTCAAGCTCGTGACCGTCATCCAGCCGCAGCACGATCTGCTGCGACATCTGCTGGTCCAGCCCAAGCAGCCGGTGCGCATAGGGCCCGGCGCAGGCACAGCCCCCGCGGGCCTGGATTCCGTGGACATCGCTGAGCATCCGGGTGAACAACTGGTGATGGATGTACCCGCCTCCCGGCGCACGCACCCGGAAGGAAAAGATCGGCAGCGCGTTGTTTGCCGCCGAATTTCCCAGCAGTTCCAACTCGGGCATATCGGCCCAGGCCTGCAGCGCGCGAGCGCGCAGGGCGCGATCACGGTCAGCGATCACGTCGGTGCCGACCGCTTCCTTGACCATCAGCGCCAGGGCGGCGCGAATGTCACCGATCACATTCGGCGTGCCGGCCTCTTCCCGCGCCGCCAGGCTGTCGCTGTATTGATGGCCCCAGGGCGAAACAAAGCGCACCGAGCCGCCGCCGGGTGCGGTGGGCTGGGCCTTTCGCGGAAGAGTGTCGCGCACAACCAAGAGGCCCGAAGCCCCCGGACCGCCGGCAAACTTGTGCGGCGAAAAAACGATGGCATCCTTGGCCGCTGCGCCCTGCCCCATATCGACCGGAAGATAGGGGGCGCCGGCGGCATAGTCCCAGATCGCCAGTGCCCCGCTGGCCTTCACCTGCCGGGTAACCGCATCGGTGTCGGTCAGAATACCGGTGACGTTGGACGCAGCTGAAAAGGCGGCGATCACCAGATCAGCGTCGCGCGCCTCGTTCAGGGCGCGCTGCAGCGCGTCCGCATCGGGCCCGCCCTCGGGCGCTTCGTTCACTTCGACCACCTCGGCGCCGCTTTCGCGCCAGGGCAGGATGTTGGAATGATGCTCATAGGGGCCAATCAGCACCACCACGCGGCCGCCCCTGCCCACCCGACCGGAAATGTCGAGCAATCCGACCAGCCGGTTGATCCCGCTGGTCGCCCCCGAGCCGGTGAAGATCACGCTGCTGTCGGGCCCGCAACCGACAAGATCGGCAATCACGGCGCGGGCGGCCTCGCGCATTCGGGTCATCGCGGCGCCGCAAAAGGACGCCTCGGTATGGCTGTTGGCGTAATAAGGCAGCACTTGTTCTGTCACGAAATCCTCGACCTGGCGCAACGCGCGCCCCGAGGCGGTGTAATCGGCGTACAGCAGGCGCTGGGTGCCAAATGGCGATGGGATCAGAATGTCGTCCCCGATCAATCCATCTCGAAGATGGGACAAGATGTCGGGCCTTCGCAGGGCGTCGCGAAAGGTGGCAAATGGCATGTGGCCCCCTGGGCGGTGAAATCGTGAAAGCAGGTCGAATTTGCGGCTTCGGGTGGTTCCGCGTCCGCTGCACTGAGCCTATCGAATGAATGACGCGCGGATTTTGCGTATATTCGGCAATAGCGCCGATCATTTGTGCGTCTGACGCGCCAACAACACCCGCCGGAAAAACCAACCGCAGGCCCCTCCCCAAATCATCTGGCCGCGCGGCGACTCCCTCCAGGTGGCGGACGCCCTAATTCACCGAAGTTGACGCAGCGACTGCGCAAATTCTGTGCAGCATTTCGGTATGAAGCGGTATCAGCTTACGCAAATCGCCGAAAACGCGCCACGCGGCGTTTTTTGTTCTGGAGCTGCAGCGCAGGAGTCGTAGCATTAATCCCCAAGGGGAGGCCGAAACAGAATAACAGGCACCCCATGATCGACGATCGCGACCGCAAGCTATTGGCATTGCTGCAAGAAGATGCCGAACTTCCCGTCAATGACATGGCCGAGCGCGTCGCCCTATCGGTCTCGGCCTGCTGGCGCCGGATCCGTCGACTGACATCTGACGGCTATATCCTGCGCCGCGTTGCGATCCTTGATCGTCGCAAGATGCAGGTGCCGACAACGATGTATGTCACGATCCGCACCTCGGACCATTCCAGCAATTGGCTGGAGAATTTCCGGGCCGCTGTCGCAGACGTGCCCGAGATCGTCGAAACCTACCGTTTGACCGGGAATATCGATTATCTGCTCAAGGTCATACTCCCGGACGTCGAACATTGGGACATCATCTATAAACGGTTGGTATCGCGTGTGAATTTCTTCGATGTCTCTTCCTATATCTCAATGGAAGAGGTGAAGAGCACCGGCCAGATCCCGACCAACTTTGTCTGAGACCATGCGCCCCTTTCGCGCCGAATCCGCCGCGCGCTTTGTCATGTTGCGGTGCAGCGTGGCCGATGCCGAGTGCAGTTTCAGGTTCCGTGATTCTCGGCAAAACCGCGAAGGATTTGATGAGTTTGATCGTTCGACGCAAATTCAAACCGCAATTTTCCCATATTGTCGAATTCTGCGGGTGCAAACTATGCCCCGCCGATCAAAGGACGCTCCGAATTTGCAGCGCCGCAGGGTTAGCCTGACTTCCATGCATGGTGCGCGCGGGCCGATGGGGAGGCGGTGCTCACTCCCCCGTTGCGCGGACCCAACAACACATACGCCAACCGCGAGGATGAGATGACAGCTTTCACCATGCCCAGTACGCTGCCCGACCCCGTCAATAGCGATGGGTTAGCGGCTCTGCAGGCGGGGCTGGAATCCGACCTTGAACGCCTGGGCCTTCCGCGCAAGGCCTGGACCGCGCCGCGCCGGGCACCAGATGGCACCACCCTGCTGGACGTTCTGGTGATCGGCGCCGGGCAATTCGGAATCGGTGTCGCCGCGGCGCTCAAACTTGCCGGTATCCGCAACTTTCTGGTTATCGACCGCGCAGAGGAAGGTCGCGAAGGCCCCTGGGTTACCTATGCCCGCATGCCGACGTTGCGCTCGCCCAAGCATCTGCCCGGAATATGTTTTGGCATTCCCAACCTGACCTTTCAAAGCTGGTATCGAGCGGTCTATGGCGACGCGGCCTGGGAGGTTCTTTACAAGATTCCGAACCAGGACTGGCAGGATTATATCCTCTGGGTCCGCACTGCGCTGGCGCTGCCGGTGCGCAATGGCGCCGACGCCATCGATCTGCGCCCCGCGCCAGATCATGTCGCGGTCGTGCTGAAATCCGGCGAAACGCTGTATGCCAAACGTGTCGTGGTGGCCTCCGGTCGGACGGGAACCGGCGGCTGGACCAATCCGCCGGGCATCTCGCCCGAGTTGGGGCCGGATCGATTGGCCCATACGATGCATGACATCGACTTTGCCCGGCTGAAGGGCAAGAAAATCGCCATCATCGGCGTCGGCGCCTCGGCTTTTGACAACGCGGCCACGGCGTTGGAGGCGGGGGCGACCTCGGTTGATCTGTTTGCCCGGCGCCCGGCGTTGCCGCAGGTCAACAAGGGACGCCCATCCAGCGCAATGGGCTTTCTCGAAGGCTGGCAATCCCTGCCGGATGCCGACCGCTGGCGGCTGGGTGTCTATCTGGACCTGATGACCGGGGTGCCGCCGCATGAAACGCTGCTGCGCTGCCTGCGCATCCCCGGCATGAAGGTGCATTTCCGCACCAAGTTCCGTTCGGCAACACCGACCGCAACCGGCGTGCAGATCGAAATCGAGAACGGCCCCGCGGGCGAATATGACTTCCTGATCCTCGGCACCGGCTTCCGGGTGGACCTGGCGCAGGAACCGATATTCGCCTCGATCTATCCGGACATTCGCCTGTGGCAGGACGCCTATGCGCCGCCCGAGGGGCTTGAGCGCCCACATCTCGGCCTGCACCCCTATTTGGGAGAGACCTGCGAGCTGCAATCGAAATCGGACGCGCCGCTGAACCGGATCCATCTGTTCAACATGGCAAGCTACATGAGCGCGGGCTTTGTCGCCGCAGACGTGCCCTCGCTCGACATCGCGCCGGAGCGCCTGGTCACCGGGTTGTCGCAAAAGCTGTTCGCCGAGGATTTCGAACCGATCTTCGAAAGCCTCCAGGCCTGGGAGGACGAACATGAACTGGCCACCACGCCGTTCTACTCGCCCGACCATGTCAACAAGTCCGCGCGCTGAGGTCAGGATGGACGCGCGCGTTACCCCCTCCCGCCGCCTGCTTGGCACCTCCGACCTGCAGGTCGCACCGATTGCCTTCGGCGGTTCGGTCTTCGGCTGGACCGCAGACGAAACGATGTCGCATCGCCTGCTGGACGTTTTCACCGACCGCGGGTTCAACATGATCGACACGGCGGATGTTTATTCCTTCTGGCTACCTGGAAATGTGGGCGGTGAATCCGAGGCCACGATCGGTAGATGGCTGGCCGCGACGGGCAAACGCGACAAGGTGGTGATCGCCACCAAATGCGGCTCGCCGCGCACGCCGGGCGGTGCGAACCTAAGTGCGGCCTATATCCTCAAAGCCGTGGAGGGCAGCCTGAAGCGCCTCGGCGTGGAGTATATCGACCTCTACCAGGCCCATCGCGACGATCTGCTGACCCAGCCGGACGAGATGCTGGCCGCCTATGACAAGCTGATCCGCGACGGCAAGGTGCGTTATATCGGTGCTTCGAACTTCCTCTACCCGCGCCTGAAGCAATCGCTGGATTACGCACAGGCGCATGGTCTGCCGAAATTCCAGACCCTGCAGCCGCCCTATAACCTTTATGATCGCGACGCTTTTGAATGGGCCTTCGAAGGCTCGCTGGCGCAGCTCTGCGCCGAGCGACAGGTCTCGGCCATCCCCTATTTCTCGTTGGCCAGCGGCTTCCTCACCGGCAAGTACCGCGTAGCCGCCGACACCGTGAAAAACCGCGCGCGCGGTGGTGATGTTGAGAAATACCTCAATCCCAAGGGCTTCCGCATTCTGGCCGCGCTTGACCAGGCGGCCGAAAAAACCGGCGGCACCCCGGCGCAGATCGCGCTGGCCTGGTTGATGGCGCAGCCCACGGTCGCGGCCTGCATCACTTCGGCCACCACTATCGACCAATTGGAAGACCTGCTGGGCGCAGCGGAACTCCAACTGGATGAGGCCACGCTGAACGACCTGAGCCAGGCCGGCAGCAATAAATCAAGAAGCTGACAAAACAGCGAAAAACCAAACCAAAACTTCAAGAAACAGGGACCTACCATGAAGACCACCACTCACAAACTCACCCGGCGCGGCCTTGGCGGGCTTGCGCTGGGGCTTTTCCTGACCACCGGCGCATTGGCGCAGGACACGGTGACCATCGGCGTCACCGCACCGATGACCGGCCCGGCGGCGCAATATGGCGAGGCCTGGATCGAAGGGTTTGACCTGGCGCTCGACACGATCAATTCCGAAGGCGGCATTAACGGCAAGGTCCTGGAATATGTCGTCGAAGACAGCCAGAACGACCCAAGACAGACAGTCGCCATCGCGCAGAAATTCATCAACGACCCGAAAATCGTGGTCGAAGTTGGTGACCTGTCCTCGACCTCCTCGATGGCGGCATCGCCCCTGTACCAGCGCGCAGGCCTGGTGCAATTCGGCTTCACCAACTCCCACCCGGATTTTACCAAGGCCGGTGATTACATCTGGTCTTCGGCGATCCCGCAAAGCCAGGAACAGCCGCTGCTGGCGGATATCGCCTATAATCAGCTTGGGATGCGCAAATTGGGCGTGTTCCACCTGAACACCGACTGGGGCACCACGGCGAAGAACCTGTTCGTCGAGGCATTCGAGGCCCTTGGCGGCGAGATTGTCGCGGTCGAAGGCTATCTGCCCGAAGAAAAGGACTTTCGCGCGACCATCACCCGGGTGATGTCGTCGGAGCCCGACGGCATCATGTTGGAAAGCTATTACGCCGACGGCGCGCTGGTCACACGGCAACTGCGCGAAGCCGGCATCGAACTGCCTATCCTGGGCGTGGGATCGATCTATTCCCCCGACTTCCTGGACCTGGCCGGTGATGCCGCCGAGGGCGTGTACACCACCGCCTACTTCGCGCCGAACCTACCGCGTGCCGAAGTACAGGACTTCATCCGCACCTTCGAAGAAAAATACGGCCACGCGCCGAACAGCTTCAATGCGATGGCATTTGATACGATGCACATCCTGTCCGAGGTCATGCGGCAATACGGCACCAGCCGCGAAGACATCAAGACGGGCCTCGGTCAAATTTCGGGCATCCCCAGCGTGATCTTCCCCGAAGTTTCCTTCGACCCCGAAACGCGACGCGTCTCCGGCCCGCAGATCGCCACGCTTGTCGTCACCGACGGTGCGTTCGAACTTTTCAAGGGCGCTGAATAAGACCCGTCCGGCGCGCGCAGCAGATCGCGCGCCGGACCCTTTCTGGTGCCGCGGCGGACAGCCGCTGCTTGCGCGCGCAAATTCGGAGACCGCGATACTATGATGGATGTCCTTTCGTTTCCCTGGATCGATTTTTCGGTGGCCGGGGTGGTCATCGGCTCGATCTACGCGCTGATGGCGGTGGGCCTGGCGCTGATCTTCGGGGTTTCGAACCTGATCAATTTTGCCCATGGCGCGGTCTTTACCATCGGGTCCTATATCGGCTGGACCTGCCTCATGTATCTGGGCCTGCCACTGTGGCTGTCGGTCTTCGTGGTCGCCATTGGCGGCGGCATGGTCGGCGCCCTGATCGAGTGGTTGGCGATCCGGCCACTGAACCGCCAATCCCGTATCGCGCCCCTGCTGGCCACGATCGGGGTGGGACTGATCCTGGACCAACTGGTGCATATCATTTTTTCCGCCACGCCACGCGCGCTGAGCGCGGATCTGCCGGACTGGCGAGTGACCGTTGGCACCGGCACGATCGGGATCGTCGACATCTTCATTTTTTCGACGGCGGTGGTCTCTGCCGGGCTGCTGTACCTGCTGCTGTTCAAGACCAAGATCGGCATGGCGGTACGCGCCACCGCCCAGGATGACGACGCGGCCATGCAGATGGGCGTGAAAATACACGCGGTCAACATGACCGTCTTTGCCACCGCCGGTGCCCTGGGCGCTATCGCCGGCCTGCTGGTGGGGCTGTACTTCAACAGCATCGACCCGGTCACATCCTTCAACATCATGCTGAAGGGGATGGTGGCGATCGTGATCGGCGGTATGGCCAACGTGCCGGGCGCCATCGGAGGCGGACTGATCCTTGGCCTGATCGAGAGCTATGGCATCGGCTTTTTCGGGGCGAGTTATCGCGACCTTTTTGCCTTTGCGGTGCTGCTGCTGATGCTGCTATTCAAGCCGAACGGGCTGTTTGCAAAGGCGCGGGAGCGCCAGGCCGAGCCGATGACCGGCACTTTCGTCACCCAGTCGCGGCCGTTCCCGATCCCGTGGTGGGCAACCGCCCTGGTCGTGCTGCTTGCCGCGCTGCTTCCGATGCTCGACCGGCCCTATGTCACACAGGTGATGACCAATGCGCTGATCTATGCGCTGGCGGGGATGTCGCTGACATTGGTGGCAGGGACGGTCGGGATGGTATCGATCGGACATGCCGCCTTCCTCGCCATCGGGGCCTATGTCTCGGCGCTGCTGACCTTGGCAGGTCTGCCGGTGGCGCTGGGGTTGCTGTCGGCGGGGATCATCACGGCGGTTCTGGGCACCGGTCTGGCCTATCCGTCCTTCCGCCTTCGCGGCCACTATGTTTCGATCGGAACGCTGGCGCTGGGGCAGATCGTGGTGTTGGTGATCCTGAACTGGGACAGCGTCACCAACGGGTCGCTCGGTCTCTACGGCATCCCGCCGCTTGAGTTCTTTGGCCTGCCGCTGTTCTCGACCAACGCAACCTACTGGTTCGTTCTGGCCATCGTGGTGGTGGCGGGGCTGCTGCAGGCGCGGCTGCTGAACTCGCATCTGGGCCGGACCTGGCGTGCGATCCGAGAGGATACGGTTGCCGCCGAAACCTATGGCGTCGCCTCGAACTATTACAAGGGGCTGGCCTTTGGTTTTGCTGGCTTCATCGCGGGTATCGGCGGCGCCGTCACCGCCCACCAGTTCAGCTTCATCGACTACAATACCTTCAACCTTCTGATATCCGTCCTGATCCTGACCATCGCCATCCTCGGCGGCCTGGGCAATATCACCGGTGCGGTGCTGGGCGCCGTGCTGGTCGCCGCCCTGCCCGAGATGTTCCGGGTGCTCGCCGAGTACCGGATGATGTTCTACGGCGTCGCCCTGATCTTGCTGATCCGGTTCCGGCCACAGGGCCTTTTGGGGAGCGGCTGACCATGACCTCCACACCACTTCTGAGCGCAACCGGCATCACCCGGCGCTTTGGCGGTATCACCGCGGTCGACAATGTCGACCTGCACGTCGCCGAAGGCGAATTCCTCTCGGTGATCGGGCCCAACGGCGCCGGCAAGACCACGCTGTTCAACCTGATTTCCGGCCAGGACCGGATGGATGCCGGCAAGGTCATGCTGGAGGGGACCGAGATCACCAATTTCCCGCCGCACAAGATGGCCGGGATCGGCATGGCACGCACCTTTCAGCACGGCCGCGTCTTCGGCAACCTGACGGTGATGGACAACGTGCTGATCGGTTGCCACACACGGCTGAGGGCGGCGCGTTCCACCATCCCGGTGGTGGCGCCGCTGCTGGAAATCCTCAAGGCGCTGATCCGACCGAAATCGGTGCGCGACGAGGAAGCGGCGATGCGGGCCGAGGTGCGCGAGATCGTCGCCACCTTCGGCGACCGGCTGACGCCGCGGATCCACCAGCCGACCTATTCGCTGTCCTACGCCAACCGCCGCCGGGTCGAAATCGCCCGCGCGCTGGCTCTGCACCCGCGCCTGCTGATCCTCGACGAACCCACCGCCGGAATGAACGAAAGCGAAACCGCCGAGATGCAGAGCATCATCGGCGAGTTGAAGGCGCAGGGGCGCACGATCCTGCTGATCGAGCACAAGTTGAACATGGTCATGCAACTTTCGGACCGGGTGATGGCGATGGACAATGGCAAGGTGATCTCGCAGGGCAAGCCGGCCGAGGTGCGCAATGATCCAAAGGTGATCGAGGCCTATCTGGGCCATTCGGCCATCGGCGGCGACGACCACGGCGCGCCCGGCATGATGCCGCTGCAGGCGGCGGGAGGTGCGGAATGAAAAAACCGCTGCTGCAACTGACGAACTGCAATTCGTATTACGGCCCGGTGCAGGTGCATTTCGATGTTTCGCTGACCGTGCCCGAGCGCTCTATCGTTTGCCTGCTGGGCGGCAATGCCTCGGGCAAGTCCACCACCATGAAAACGATCCTGGGCCTGCAGGTGCCGAAAACCGGCCGCGTCACCATGGAGGGCAAGGACATCACCGGTGCGCCCACCTCGGAAATCGTACGCGCCGGCATCAGCACGGTGCCCGAGGCGCGGCGCCTGTTCGGTGACATGACCGTGCGCGAAAACCTGATGATGGGCGCCTATGTCCGCAATGACCAGATCGAAATCCAGCGTGACTACGAACGCGTCCTGGAACTGTTCCCGCGGCTGAAGGAACGCATTCGCCAGAAGGCCGGCACCATGTCGGGCGGTGAACAGCAGATGGTGGCAATGGCGCGGGCGCTGATGGGCCGGCCCAAGCTGATCATCATGGACGAACCCACCATGGGCCTGTCACCGCTGTTCGTCGACCGGGTGCTGGACCTGATCGCCACGGTGAACAAGACCGGCGTGTCGATCTTCATGGTCGAACAGAACGCTTCGATGGCCCTGCAAATCGCCGATTACGGCTATGTGCTGCAGACCGGGCGGATCGTCCTGGAAGGCCCGGCGAACGAACTGCTGGCCAACCCGAAAATCCGCAGCGCCTATCTGGGCGACAACGTCGCCTAGACCGGCCATATGTCGGGGTGCGCCCGGTCGCAGGTTCTAGAATTCAAGCTCCACCTTGTCGGCCGGCACATAGAGGGTCTGGAAATAGAACGGCCGGCCATCGGTCAGTACCGTGCGCGCATCGACCGTCAGCGTGGGCTGGTGCGGGTCGAGGCCAAAGCTGGCAAGTTTGCGCGGGTCGACATCTTCGCAGCGCACGCGATGCTTTGACGCGGCCGCGCGGATCTTCAGCTTCTGCTCGATCACGGTACGCAGGTTTGTCAGCCGCAATTCGCTCGCCGAAATCAGGTGCGGCGGGACAAGCGCCGGATCCAGCATCATTTCCGCACCGATCAGAATATCCTTGGTGCCCTCGATGCGGCGGCGGATCACCAGATAGCTGGGCAGCGCGCCCAAATGGTCGCCCCAATGCCCCTGGGCAGTGCTTTGCAGCACTTCGACTTCCTGGTTGAGGATGCGAAACTGTTCGTGCGTGTCCGCATGGTACATCCTGAAATGCCAGATCGCCGGCGAGAACTTGGTGCCCTCCGAAACGGTGGTGCCATCCCCACGGCGCCGTTGTATCAGACCGAGATCCTGCACCTGACGCAACGCCGCCTGGACCGTCCCAAGGCTTACGCCAAGGTCCCGGGTCAGTGCCGTTTCAGGCGGAAGCCGGGATCCCGGCTTCAGCAGGCCCGAGTTGATGGCCCAGACCAGGGCGATCCGCAGCGCATCGCGCTTGTTCGAGCCCTGCTCTACCTCTCGTTCGAGTATGTCGCGCAGCAGGACGCTCAGTTTCGCGTCGCCGTCAGCGATAGCTGGCTGGTTCATTTGACGATCCGGGGGCGCATGAATCCACGAACCATAACCGCCACGCTGAGCAGAAGGAACAGCAATGCCACCGGTGACTGAAGCATCTCGGCATGCTTGCCGTTATACAGCAGCAGTGTCTGACGCATCGAGGTTTCGAACTGGCCGCCCAGCAGAAAGCCGATGACAAGGCAGACCATCGAGAACCCCGTGCGGATCATCAGGATCCCAAGCCCGGCAAAGGCCAGCATGACGCCGATGTGCCAGAAGGATTGCGCCGGAAGATAAACGCCGACCATGCACAGTGTGATGACAGGCGGCAGGATCAATCCCCGCGGGATGGTCGCAAAATGCACCCAGATGTTCACGCCAAGCCGCCCGATGACGAGATGGACAAAATTGGCGAGGATCATCGAGGCGAACAGCGCATAGATCAGGTCGCCGTGCATCTGGAGCATGAACGGCCCCGGCACCACCCCATGCATCACCAGCGCTCCGATCAGCAGCGCCGCGGCGATATTTCCGGGAATGCCGAGAGCGATGGTCGGCACAAGGTTGGCGCCCACGACGGCGCTGTTGGCCGCCTCGGTGGCAATGATGCCCTCGGGTGCGCCCTTGCCGAAATTGGCGGCATTGGGCGAGGAGCGGCGCGCAGCACCATATGAGAGAAAGGCGGCAAGAGTGACGCCAAGCCCCGGCAACATCCCCACGAAGGAACCGATCAGTGACGAGCGGATGATCGTTTTCCAATAGGAAAAGAACTCGCGGGCCGGCAGTTTTGTCTGTTCCCCAGCCTTCGATTGCTGGAGATCGAAGGCCACCTTGCCGCCCGCACGGCCGATGTCCAGCATCTCGGACAGGACCGAGGCAAGCGCCAGGCCGCCGATGGCAACCGGGATCAGCGGAAGGCCGTCATACAGGTTCATCTCGCCGAATGTCAGGCGCTGCGTGCTGCGCACCGGATCCAGCCCGACCGTAGAAAGCAGCACACCGGCAAAAATCGCGATGGTGCCTTTCAAAGGCGAGTCGCCAGTGATGCTCGAAAGAAGCGCAAAGGCGAACAGGAAAACCATCGAATATTCCAGCGGCCCGAACTGAAGCGCAATTGCCGCGAAGGGCACCACCAGCAAGATCAGCATGACATCGGAGATCGTGTCGCCGGTGACCGAGGAAAAGATCGCGAACTTGAGCGCGCGCTTGGCCTCGCCGCGTTTGGCCATGGGGTGGCCGTCCATCGCCGTGGCCGCGGCTTCGGGGGTGCCGGGGCTGTTCAACAGGATCGCCGGGATCGCTCCACCCGAGGTCCCTCCCTTGTTGACGCCGACAAGAAAGGCGATCGAGACCAGCGGAGTCATGTAATAGGTGACCGGGATCAGCACCGCCATGGCCGTGGTGCTGCCCAGCCCGGGAATGGCGCCGATGATGATGCCAAGGGTGATGCCCCCGGCGATGGCGATGAGATTGTAGATGGAAAACGCCGCATCAAAGGCGCCGAGGATCTGATCCAACATAGCCGGCTCTCAGGGAAGTTCGATGCTGAAAAGCGCCTGCACCCCGAAGCGCAGAACGAAAGGCAGGGCAACCGCGACAACGACGGGAATACCCCAATGTCCGCGATAGCGCGCCACGACGGTGGCGACGGCAGTGGCCAGGATGCTGGCCGGAACGAGGCCAACATGTATCAACAGCAACATGATTATGGTGGCAAGAACGCCCCACCCCGCGATTTCACCCAGGATGGTCCAGCCGCCAATGCGCGCATTGGCGCGCAGCGCATCGCGGTTCAGCACGGCCAGTGCGAGCGAACAGATGAAGATGATGCCTGCCGTAAGCTTGGGGAAGAATGACGGCGCCACTTCGCCCCGCGAGGCCTCGCCGGGGACCGCAGCCGGAATCACCCAGACCAGCGCAACCAGGCTCAGCACCGCCAGGACCACACCGCAGATGAAATCAAGGCGCCGCGCGGCGCCTTGATCAGTCTGTTTGACGTTGCTCACTCTTTACCCGCGATCTTGGCCAGAACCGCGTTGCTCTCCACGATCGCCTCGGTGATCTGTTTCGAGTCCTGGTAGGCCAAGGGGAAATTCAGCTTGTTGTTCATCAGATCAACAAATTCCGGATCTTCCATGGCTGCTTCCGCCTTGTCGGAAATGAAGGCGATCACGTCTTCCGGCGTGCCTTTGGGAACGCTCAGGATCGCCTGGCTCGGCATCGAGATGCCGTACAGCTCTTGGATCGAAGGCACGTCGGGGCTGGCCGCGAGGCGGCCGTAATTCATCGACATCAGGACTTTCATCTTGCCACCATAAGACTGATGCACGCCGCCGGACCAAGCGAAATCGATCTTTCCGCCCAGCAGGAAGGGCACCATTTCGCCGCCGCCCTTGGTCGGGATGCCGTTCCACTGAATGCCTTCCATTTCGGCCACGGCGTCGGTGAATGCCCGCGACAGCGAACTCTGATCGCCATAGCTCAGAGTATGGTCCTTGGAATATTCGATGAGTTCTTCCATCGTGTCGAACGGCGCGTCGGCCGCCGCGACGATGGCCTGCTGGTAGTCCGAGATCTTTGCGACAAAGTCAAAGCTGTCCAGCGTAAAGTCCACGTCCTGTGTCAGCGGTGGCCACATCAGCGTCGAGGCGGTGGAGAACAGGATGGTATAGCCATCCGCAGGCGCCCGCGCCACTTCGGACGCGCCAAGCGCGCCGCCGGCACCGGGGCGCACCTTGACCACGATTTTCGCGCCCATCTCTTCACCCAGCGCGACGGAGAAGACCCGTGCCATTGTCTCTGTCGATCCACCGGCAGCATAGGGAATCACGAGCGTAACGGGTTTCGATGGATAGTCCTGGGCGGCTGCCGCGGATGCGATGCCGGTCACGAACGCGATCGTGGCGATGGCCTTTGCAAGTTTCATGGGAAAACCTCTCTGGTTGGATGCTCCACAATTACTATATTGTATTCGGAGGGCAAAACTTTTCTCGTTTCACTGTGCGGGAACCACATATTCGGCCTTTTCTGCTAAAAATTTCATCTTTGACGCATGACGCCGGGTATCTGCCCGCAAATCCCGGTGGCAAAACAATCGGAGTACTATAAAACTATATAGCAATAAGCATCTAGGAGACCTTTGCATGACCCTTCCCCATCATCCTGTCGACCCGGCCCTCGTTGGCGATGCGAGCTTTACGACGCGCCCCGGCGACGATGATTCGCTCTATGGCACGGCGACGATGGAAGGGCCCCGGACTGCCGAAGTCCGGACGTACCAGACCTTTCGCATCCGTTACCAGACCGGCAAACTGGGTCTGGATGACACCGGCAGCGTGCGGATCGCGTTCCGCTTCATCTCGGATGCCGGTTTTTTGCAAACCACTGACCCGACCGCGCCGAATTACGTAACCGCGACCAGCTCGGGCGAAGGCCGGTTGCAGCTTAAGTATGACCGCAACGGCGGGCAGCGCCCCTGGAACGAGGTTCTCACCGTTTACCAGAGCGGCGGTTATCTGAAACCCGGCGAGACCATCGAAATCACCATCGGGGACACCACCGGAGGGTCTCCGGGCCTCTTGATGCCGACCTTCCTCGATTCAGGCCGGGTTTTCCGGGTGATGGCGGACGTACAGGCCACCGGCGTGCATGTCCCGGTGTCGGGTGAGCCGCTCTTCGTGACGGTCATTCCCGGGCCGGTCGCCCGGCACCTCGCGGTGCTGCCGACCTTGCGCCGTCCCGGCCAGCCGTTCCATTTGGGTCTTAAGGCCGAAGACCGCTGGGGCAACCCCACCGGGCAAGGGCCCAGGCGCTTTGCGGTGGAGGCGACCCTGCCGGTCGCGGGCCTGCCCGACAGCATCGATTTCGCGCCCGAAAGCGGCGCCATGACGCTCGAGGGCCTGACCTGCGACAGCGAAGGCGAATTGCACATCAAATTCACCGACGAGACCGGACAGGTGGTCAAGGCAGGGCCACTGATGATCGCCAACCGCGAAGCGGTGCATTACTGGGGCGACCTGCACGGCCAGACCGGTGAGACCGTCGGCACCAATATTGCCGAGTATTACTTCGACTTCGCCCGCAACAAGTCGTTTCTCGACGTGACCAGCCACCAGGGCAACGACTTCCAGATCACCGACAAGTTCTGGAAGCGTCTGAACGAGATCACCGCCGAGGCCAACGACCCCGGGCGGTTTACCGTCCTGCCCGGTTATGAATGGTCGGGCAACACCGCCGTCGGCGGCGATCACAACGTCTTCTACATGGAGGAAGGTGCGCCGATCTATCGCTGCTCTCATGCCTTGGTGGCCGATCGCAGCGATGCGGCCAACGACGCGCACACCCTCACCGACCTCTACAAGAAATTCGAACAGGAACCGACCGAGACGGTGATGTATGCCCATGTCGGCGGGCGCTATGCCAACATCTTCTTCGACCATGACCCGCGTTTCGAGGCGGCGGTCGAGATGCATTCGGCTTGGGGCAGTTTCGAGTGGATCCTGACCGACGGCTTTCCGATGCGCCGGCGCGTCGGCGTGGTCTGCAACAGCGACGGTCACAAGGGTCGCCCCGGCTCCAGCTATCCCGGCGCCTCCGTCTTTGGCGCCTATGGCGGGCTGACCTGCTTTGTCACCCCGGACAACACCCGCGCCGGCATTTTCGAGGCAATCCGCCGCCGCCATACCTATGGCACCACCGGCCCGCGCGTCTTCATCGATGTCGCGGCCCAGCTGCCGGAAGGAGGCACCCTTTTCCTGCGCAACCCGGACGCCATTGCGGATACCGCGACCGAGTCGGTCCAGCGCTGCACCATGGGCGACATCGTAAAGGTAAACGGCACCACGGCCGAGATCGATGTGACCGTCAAGGCCCCGGCCGGAATCGTCAGCCTCGAACTGCGTGACGCCACCACCGTGCTCAAGCGCCTTCGCCCCTACGGCCAGGCCGATCTGGGCGACCGTATCCGCGTCATGTGGTCGGGTGCCGAATATCGCGGCCGCGGCCGGAATACCAACTGGCGCGGGCGCGCCGACTTCAAGGGCGCGCGCATCGACCGGTTTGAACGCGTCAATCGCCTGAATCACGAGCAAACGCTGGACCAGACCGGCTCTGCCGCGGTGGTCTGGAACGGGGTGACCACCGGGAACATGATGGGCTTTGATACCTGGCTCAGCGCCGATACCGGAGCAACGCTCGAGATCATGACCAATCTTGGCAACATGTCGCTCGCGCTCGATCAAATCGGGATCGAACCGACCGTGATGGACGCCGGCGGCCTCGCGCGCGAATTGAGGGTGCAGCGCCTGCCCGACGCGCCCCTGCCGCGCGAGATCACCCTTTCGGAAACCGTCAACATCCGCGACACCGGCGATACGCCGCTTTGGATCTGCGCGACATTCGAGGACGGCAACCAGGCCTGGACCAGCCCGATCTACCTGTTCCGCGACTGATGCGCGCGGCCTAACCGCAGGTTCAGGGGTCTAGGACCTGGGCGACCGGGGCCGTGGCGCGGCACCGCGCCACGGCCACCGGGGATGCTCAGGCCATATCCGCCGGCAGCAGCGCGTCGGGCAGGTTCTGGTAGCAGACCGGGCGCAGGAAGCGGCGGATCGA
>NZ_PGTB01000048.1 GCF_002786325.1 Pseudooceanicola lipolyticus
GATCCGGGTCAGGTCGCCGGCGGTGCGTTCGGGCGCGGCGGCCAGCGCGGCCAGGATCGCCACGCGCGCGGGTTCGCCCAGGCAGCGGGCGATATCGGCGATGCGGGCGGAATCGGTCATGTTTCGGATCTAGGCCAAGCGCATGCGCCGGGCAACGGAAAGCGCAGGAGCGCCGCCCCGGTGCAGCGGCTGAGCTCTGCGGGAGTCCGCGTGTGTATTTGCGGCAACGGGAGGGGCGAGAGGGTTGCGGGGCTGCGGCGGCGCGCCTAGATAGTGCCGTCATGGCAAAGAGCAAGGACAGCGACAATTACAAGGTCATCGCCGAGAACCGGCGGGCGCGGTTCGACTATGCCATCGAGGAGGATGTCGAATGCGGCATCGTGCTGGAAGGCTCGGAGGTGAAGTCGCTGCGCCAGAATGGCGGCAATATCGCCGAGAGCTATGCGGCGGTGGAGGAGGGCGAGCTGTGGCTGGTGAACTCCTATATCGCGCCCTATGCCCAGGCCAAGACCTTTACCCACGAGGAACGGCGGCGGCGCAAGCTGCTGGTGTCGCGCAGCGAGCTGTCGCGGATGTGGAACGCCACCCAGCGCAAGGGCATGACGCTGGTGCCGATGGTGATGTATTTCAACCACCGGGGCATGGCCAAGGTGAAGCTGGGCATCGCCAAGGGCAAGAAGCTGCATGACAAGCGCGAGACCGAGGCGCGGCGCGACTGGTCACGGCAGAAGCAGCGGCTGTTGAAGGATCACAGCTAGGGCCGTTACCGCACTGGGACAGGCTTGCGTGGTGGCCTGTGCGGTTGTAGGTCAAACAGGATCAGCGAGAGAGGGTTGGCGAATGGCTCAGGACGATCCCAGGACGCTCGTTTCGACGGAGTGGCTGTCGGCGCATCTGAAGGATCCGGACCTGCGCGTGCTGGACGCCTCGTGGTATCTGCCGGCGATGAACCGCGATGCCAAGGCCGAATACGCGGCGGCGCATATTCCCGGCGCCCGGTTCTTCGATATCGACGAGATTTCCGACCACCGGTCCGACCTGCCGCATATGGCGCCGCCGGTCGAAAAGTTCATGTCGCGGATGCGGGCGCTGGGCGTCGGCGACGGCCACCAGGTGGTGATCTATGACGGCGCCGGCATTTTTTCGGCGGCGCGGGTCTGGTGGCTGTTCCGGCTGATGGGCCAGCCCGATGTGGCGGTGCTGGATGGCGGCTTTCCGAAATGGCAGGCCGAGGGGCGCGAGATCGAGGACATGGCGCCGATGGTGCGCGACCGGCACATGACGGTGCGGGTGCAGAACGGCCTGGTGCGCGATGTGACGCAGGTGTCGGCGGCGGCCAAGCTGGGCGATCACGAGATCATCGACGCCCGCGCGCCGAACCGGTTCCGAGGCGACTCGCCCGAGCCGCGCGCCGGGCTGCGCAGCGGCCATATCCCGGGCGCGCGCAACGTGTTTTACCAGGACCTGCTGAACGCCGATGGCACGATGAAATCCCCCGCCGAGACCCGCGCGGTGTTCGAACAGGCCGGTGTCGACCTGTCGAAACCGGCGATCACCAGCTGCGGGTCGGGGGTGACCGCGGCGGTGCTGAGCCTGGCGCTGGAGCGGCTCGGCAAGACCGACCATTCACTTTATGACGGGTCATGGGCCGAATGGGGCGCCTTTCCCACCCTTCCCGTCGCCACCGGAGCAGACTGATGTTCAAGACCCTCAAGCCGCAACCCGCCGACAAGATCCTGGCGCTGATGCAGACCTTTCGCGACGATCCGCGTGCCGACAAGATCGACCTGGGTGTCGGCGTTTACAAGAATGCCGAGGGGGTGACCCCGATCATGCGGGCGATCAAGGCCGCCGAGCACCGGCTGTGGCAGGAACAGCAGAGCAAGTCCTATGTCGGGCTGCTGGGCGATCCGGCCTTTTCCGACGCCATGGTGGCGCTGGTGCTGGGCGATGCAGTGCCGCGCGAGGCGGTGGCGGCAGCGGCGACGCCGGGCGGCACCGGCGCGGTGCGCCAGGCTTTTGAACTGGTGCGCTATGCCAATCCCGATGTGCGGGTCTTCGTGTCGGACCCGACCTGGCCCAACCATCTGTCGATCCTGAAATACCTGAATATCGAAACCGTGCCCTACCGCTATTTCGACAGCGCCACGGGCGGGATCGATTTTGCCGGCATGATGGACGATCTGCAGGGGCTGCGCGCCGGTGACGTGGTGCTGCTGCATGGCTGCTGCCACAACCCGACCGGCGCCAATCTGAACCCGGTGGAATGGCAGAGCGTCATTGCGCTGTTGCAGGACAAGGGCGCGCTGCCGATGATCGACATTGCCTATCAGGGCTTTGGCGACGGGGTGGAGCAGGATGCCGAGGCGACGCGGGCGGTGGCGGCGGCGCTGCCGGAATGCCTGATCGCGGCGAGCTGTTCGAAGAATTTCGGCATTTATCGCGAACGGACCGGCATTCTGATGGCGGTGTCGCAGGATGCCTCGCAGACCGGGCTGGCGCGTGACACGCTGGCCTTCCTGAACCGGCAGAACTATTCCTTCCCGCCCGATCACGGGGCGCGGTTGGTCACCATGATCCTCAACGATGACGAACTGCGCGCCGATTGGCGGGCCGAGCTGGAGGACATGCGGCAGGGAATGCTGGGCCTGCGCCAGCAGCTGGCCGACGAGTTGCAGCGGCTGACCGGCTCGGACCGGTTCGGGTTCCTGGCGCAGCATCGCGGCATGTTCTCGCGGCTGGGGATTTCGCCGGAGAAGGTGGAAGAGCTGCGCCGCGACCACGGCGTCTATATGGTGGGCGACAGCCGGATGAACATTGCCGGGCTGAACGCCAAGACGGTGCCGGCGCTGGCGCAGGCGATTGCCGAGGCCGACGTCTGATCGACGCCGGGGCGGAATCCGGGTGCGGCGGGTCCCCCGTCGCGCGCGGGCGGTGCCGGCTCAGCCGGCGACCAGATCGTAATGCTTGATCACCCGCGACTCGACCAGCTCGGCCTCGGCCGGGTCGATATGAGGCGTGGTGTAATCCTCGCCCACGAAGGCCTTGAGCGACTCGAGGTCCTCCCAGATCATGACGAAGCTGAATTCTCGCGGGCTGTCCGGGCGCGGCGCGCCGGGCAGGACCTGCGCGATGCCCTTGGTGCGCTGCATCAGCGGAATCGCGGTTTCGTGGAAAAACTTGCTGAATTCCGCTTCCTTTCCTGACCGTACCAAAACCTGAAAAATCCGCATGATCATCTGATTTTCTCCCGTTGCTGTAGTGGCGCCAGGGTGCCGCGCCGCCGTGAGTGTAACACGGGCGGCGCGGCCGCGCGTCTGGGGCGGCCGAAGTGCCGCGCTTGCCGTCCCGCAAGGACAGCGGGCGCGACAGACAAAAACGATCAGACCGAGGTCGCAACCGGGCATGACAGGCGCCGGAATCTGCGCTTGGTGGGCGCAACACTGACGAGCGCCCCAATATGCACGATCGCCGAATTCCCGAATGGCTGCGCCATGCGCCTGCCCCCAGTGTCCGTGGCTTTGCGGTTCTGGCCGGCACCGAGGCGATTGCCCGCGGCATCCTGATCTCGGTCTTTCCGCTGGTCATGTACCGGGCGCTGGGCGATGCGCTGGCGGTGTCCAAGGTCTATTTCTTCGTCGGGCTGGCCTCGCTGGGTCTGGGGCTGTTGATTCCCTATCTGACCCGCTTTGTCGCGCGCCGGTGGATTTACGTGGTGGGCACCCAGATGTTTGCTGGCGGCGCGCTGCTGACCCTGCTGGGCACGCCGCTGGCCACGGTGGCGGGGCTGTCGCTGGTGACCTGTGCGGTGGTCACCACCTTTGTCTGTTTCAACGCCTATGTGCTGGACTATGTCGCCAAGATCGAGCTGGGGCAGCTGGAGACCTCGCGGCTGCTTTACAGCGCGCTGGGCTGGACCGCGGGGCCGGTTCTGGGCGTGTTCCTCTACCGTTGGTGGCCGGCGGCGCCGTTCCTGATTGCCGCCACCGCCGCCTATGGCATGCTTGTAGTGTTTCTGGTGATGCGGCTGGGCAATGGCCGGTTGATCACCAAAAGCCGGGCGGCGCCGGCCAATCCCTTTGCTTATTTCCACCGGTTCTTTGCCCAGTCGCGGCTGATCACCGGCTGGCTGTTCGCGGTGATCCGGTCCTGCGGCTGGTGGGTCTATGTGGTTTACCTGCCTATCTACGCGGTGGAAAACGGGCTGAGCCCGCAGCTGGGCGGGATTGCGCAATCGGTCTCGAACGCGGCGCTGTTCCTGGCGCCGCTGATGCTGCGCTTTATCCATCGGACCTCGCTGCGCACGGCGATCCGCACCGGGTTTCTGATGGCGGGGCTGTTCTTTCTGTTGGCGGGGCTGCCGCACGGGGTGCCGCAGCTGGCGGTGGCCGGGCTGATGGCGGGGGCGTTTTTCCTGATCCTGCTGGATGTCAGCGCCGGGCTGCCCTTTCTGCTGGCGGTGAAGCCATCGGAGCGCACCGAGATGTCGGCGATCTATTCCAGCTTTCGCGATGTTTCCGGGATCCTGACGCCCGGCGTGGCCTGGCTGGTGCTGCTGGCGGCGCCGGTGTCGGGCGTGTTCGTGGCCGGGGGTGTCGGACTGCTGGCGGCGTGGAAGCTGGCGCAGGGGCTGCACCCGCGGCTGGGCCAGGCGCGCATCACCGTCGAGGGCGGCGCGCGACGCCCGGACGAGGCGGTGGCCCTGCCGGTGTTTCAGGGCGAGCTGGGAGCAGAGCGTTCCGAGCCGGTGTGACGGGCCGGGGGCCAAAGTGAACCGGGGGCCAAAGTGAAAAGGCCCCGGCGCATCCGCCGGGGCCTTTCCTGTTTCGGATCGCGGACCGATCAGCCCTTGGAGAATTCCGGATAGGCTTCCATGCCCAGCTCGGCCATGTCGAGACCGTTGATCTCGTCTTCCTCGGTAACCCGGATGCCCATGACCGCCTTGAGGATGAACCAGACGATCAGCGAGGCAACGAAGGTGAAGATGCCGTAGCCGATGATGCCGGTCAGCTGGGTGCCCAGGCTGGCCTCGCCATAGAAGATCACGGCGATGGTGCCCCAGATACCAGCGCAGAGGTGCACCGGGATGGCGCCGACCACGTCGTCGATCTTGAGCTTGTCCAGGAACGGCACGGTGAAGACCACGATCACGCCGCCGATGGCACCGATCCACAGCGCACCGAACAGCGTCGGGGCCAGCGGTTCCGCGGTGATCGACACCAGGCCGGCCAGGGCGCCGTTCAGCACCATGGTCAGGTCCGGCTTCTTATACAGAACCTGGGTCAGGATCAGGGCAGCGATGGCACCCGAAGCGGCAGCCATGTTGGTGTTGGCGAAGATGCGCGACACATCCGAGACGTCGCCGACCGTGCCCATGGCCAGCTGCGAGCCGCCATTGAAGCCGAACCAGCCCAGCCACAGGATGAATGTGCCCAGCGTGGCCAGCGCCAGGTTCGAACCCGGCATCGGGTGAACCTTGCCATCGGCGCCGTATTTGCCGATGCGCGGACCCAGCACGATGGCACCAGCCAGAGCGGCCCAGCCACCCACCGAGTGCACCACGGTCGAGCCGGCGAAGTCCGAGAAGCCCATTTCGGACAGCCAGCCGCCGCCCCACTGCCAGGAGCCGGAGATCGGGTACAGCACGCCGGTCAGGATCACGACGAACAGCAGGAAGGGCCACAGCTTGATCCGTTCGGCCAGGGCGCCGGACACGATCGAGGCGGTAGCGGCCACAAAGACCAGCTGGAAGAAGAAGTCGGAACCGACCGAAGCATAGTCAAGCGCAGCATCGGCAGGGGCCACACCAACCGGGTCCAGCACCGTCTGGCTGAAGAAGGGGCCAATCCAGCCGGCCATGATCCAGCCATCGCCGGGATACATCAGGTTGAAGCCGATCAGCCAGTACATGACCGCCGCGACCGAGAACAGCGCGATGTTCTTGGTCATCTGCATCGCGACGTTCTTGGACCGGACCAGGCCGCCTTCGAGCATGGCAAAGCCGGCTGCCATGAAAAACACCAGGAAGCCTGCCATCAGGAACAGCAGCGTGGTCATGATATAGGGGCCGATCTCGTCGAACCCGGGCGCGGCCTCTGCCTCTTGCGCCAGTCCCAGCGTCGGCAGCGCGATCAGCGCTGCGGCCACAGGAAGGAGTTTCAGATGTTTCATTTCGAATAATGTCCCTTGAGTTGGCCGAGTTACAGCGCGTCTTCGTTGGTTTCGCCGGTGCGCACCCGGATGGCCTGCAGCACATCCAGAACGAAGATCTTACCGTCGCCGATCTTGCCGGTCTGAGCGGTCTTGGTGATGGTTTCCACCACCGAGTCGACCATCGCGGCGGAGACGACGATCTCCAGCTTGATCTTGGGTACGAAATTCACTTCATACTCCGCCCCCCGGTAAATTTCGGTATGGCCGGACTGCGACCCGAACCCCTTGATCTCCGTCACCATCATGCCGCGCACGCCGGCTGCGGTCAGCGCTTCGCGGACCTCTTCCAGCTTGAACGGCTTGATTGTTGCTATGATGAGTTTCACCTCTGTCCCCTTCGTTTCGCAGGCTTGCCTGCAGCTACGGCCGCAAGAAGGCGCTGCATCTTGGTGAATTGAAACATTGCGCCGGCAGTCAGGCCGGGCGACGGGGATAATGTTGCACAATTTTTGCACAAATTCGGTATTTTGATTAATTCTTGGGCGAAAAACAAAGCCAGGTTGTGGCCTCAAGGTCTCTACAAAGCCGTGCAGGCAGGATAGTCTGCCGCCAAGAACAAGGCCGGGCAGGGCAGAACATGGCAAAGAAATCCGGACGAAAGCCGCCGCTTGTGGCCGACAGGCGCTATCCGGCGCAACCGCGCAGCAGCAAAGCCGCGTCTGCGCCCAAACCCAAGGCAAAAACCGCCGCGAAACCGGCCCGGCGCAAGGCTGCGCCGGCGCGCCGGTCGCGCAGTCGGGGCGGCATCCGCGGGTTCCTCGGGGCGATTCTGGGCTGGTTCCTGCGGCTGGTCTGGCGCCTGACCTGGCGGTTCAGCATGGTGGTCGCCCTGCTGGTGGCGCTGGGTGTGGGGGTGATCTATGCCTCGCTGCCGGAAATGTCGGCGCTGGTGGATGGCCGCGCGCGCGGCTCGGTCACGATGCAGGACCGCGAGGGTGCTGTCTTTGCCTGGCGCGGCGACCAGTTCGGCGGCGTGGTGACCGCCGAGTCGGTGTCGCCCAACCTGAAAAACGCCATCCTCGCCACCGAGGACCGGCGCTTCTACAGCCATTTCGGGATCAGCCCGCGCGGCATCATCGGCGCGATCCGCATCAACCTGCGCGAAGGCCGCGGGCCGCTATCGGGTCATGGCGGATCGACCATCACCCAGCAGACCGCCAAGCTGTTGTGCCTGGGCGTCGAATACGTGGCGTCGGAATGGAAAAGCCAGGCGGCTTACGAGGCCGATTGCCGCCAAGGTTCGCTGTGGCGCAAGGGCAAGGAGGCCCTCTATGCCCTGGCGATGGAACTGAAATACTCCAAGGACGAGATCCTGACCATCTATCTGAACCGCGCCTATATGGGCGGCGGCGCCTATGGCGCCGAAGCCGCGGCGCAGCGGTTCTTTGGCAAGCCGGCCTCGGCGGTGACGGCGGCAGAGGGCGCGATGATCGCCGGTCTGTTGACCGCGCCGACCTCGCTGGCGCCGACCAACAACCTGGAACGGTCGCAGAACCGCGCGGCGGTGGTGATCGGGCTGATGCGCGAGCAGGGATACCTGACCGAGGCGCAGGCGCAGGCGGCACTGGACAACCCGGCGGAATTGTCCGAGGCGGCCGAGGCCCGCGCCGGCGGCTATTTCGCCGATTGGGTGATGTCGACCGGCCCGGAATTTTTTACCCGCAACACCGCCGATGACGTGATTATCCGCACCACGCTGGACCGCCGACTTCAGACCGCCGCCGAAGACGCGATGCGCTATATCTTCGAAGAGAAGGTCAAGGAGGGGTCGAAGGCGCAGGCGGCGATCGTGGTGATGTCGGCCGATGGCGCGGTGCGCGCCATGGTGGGCGGGCGCGACACCAAGGTGACCGGTGCCTTCAACCGGGCAACGCAGGCGCTGCGGCAGACCGGGTCGTCGTTCAAGCCGTTTGTCTATGCCACCGCGCTGGAGACCGGCTATTCGCCGCTGGACACGGTGGTGGATGAACCGTTCTGCATGACCATTCCCGGCTCTGGCCAGTGGTGCCCCGACAACTATACCCACAAGCATTACGGCCAGATCACCCTGGCGCGGGCGCTGCGGGATTCGCTGAATGTCCCGGCGATCAAGGTGTCCGAGCAGGTCGGGCGCGACCTGGTGCGCCAGGTGGCCGAAGGCTTTGGCATCCGCAGCGACCTGGCCGCCGGCCCGGCGCTGGCGCTGGGGGTGTCGGAAAGCACCCTGATCGAGATGACCGGTGCCTATGCCGGCATCCTGAACGGCGGCTCGTCGGTGACGCCCTACGGGCTGACCGAACTGAAGCTGCAGGGCGATGACGCGCCGCTGATCGACAAGGTCGGCGGCATCGGCGAGCGGGTGATCCGCACCGAGGCGGCGCAGCAGCTGATCTGGATGATGGAGCAGGTGGTGTCGGACGGCACCGGCCACCGCGCCGCCCTGCCGGGCTGGCAGGCGGCGGGCAAGACCGGCACCACGCAATCGGCGCGCGACGCCTGGTTCATCGGCTTTACCTCGCAATATGTCGCCGGGGTCTGGATGGGCTATGACGACAACACGCCGCTATCCGGCGTCACCGGGGCCGGCCTGCCGGCGGAAATCTGGCATGAAACGATGGTGCGGGTGCACGAGGGGCTGACGCCCACGCCATTGCCGATGATGGAACCGGCCGGGGCGGCGCAGGCGCGCGATCAGAACGCCAGTTCGGGCGGCGGGCTGGAAAGCGGGGTAGAGCGGCTGCTGCGCGGTTTGCTGGGCGGCGAGCCCGGCACAGCGCCGCAACCGCAGGTGCGGCGCTGAGGCCGGGGGGTGGCGCTCAGCCGAGCTTGGACAGGTCGGAAATCAGCTCGTCGAGGTTGCCCTTGCGCCGGTCGAGCATGGCGCCGATTTCGGTGCGCTCGGTCAACAGCAGGTTCACGCCTTCGACGAACATGTTGAAGAACAGATCCTTGCCCGACTTGTCCGAGACCAGGAAGGTGACCTCGAACGGGGCCTGGCCCTGCAGGTCGGCCACCGCCCGCACCTCGTAGCCGGCCTTGATCTGGCGGGTCGATTTCACCACCACGGTGCCGCCGATGAATTCGCGGAACCGGCGGCCGTATTTACTGGCGATATAGCCCTGGAACGCCTGGGTGAAGCCGCGCATCTGCGCCGGGCTGGCGGCGCGCGCATCGGCCCCCAGCGCATAGCGCGCCATGATCGGCACATCGGCGTATTTGACGAAAATATTCTCGAAATCTCGGATCATCGCCGCTTCGGATTTGCCCGAGGCGATGACCCGGTTGATATCGGCGACCAGCGCGTTGACCAGGTTGTTGGCGCCGTTTTCGGTCAGTGCAAGGCCCGCACCGGGCAGCAGCGCCGCCCCGGCCAGGGCAGCGGTGGTGGTCAGCAGGGTGCGGCGGGTCAGAACATTACTCGGCATAGATATCCTCATAGGGGTCTGCGTACAGTTCTTCATACGGATCAGAATAGGTGGGCCCCTCGTCACCGGCCAGCTGGAAGCGGCGGTTCTGCAGATAGATCAGGCGGGCCTGCGCATAGCTGTCCGCGCTTTCATATAGGATCGAATCGACCACATCAGAATACCTGCCGCGATCGCCCATGCGCTGAACAACCTCGGCGCCGAAGGTGGTGTTGGCCACCCGCTGCGAGCGGGCATAGCCGATCGGGTTGGTGAAGAAGTCGACCACCAGCCCGGTGGCGTCGCGCTGATTCGACGGTCCGAAGAAGGGCAGCTCGACATAGGCGCCTTCCGGGGTGCCCCAGATATACAGGGTTTCGCCGAAATCGGTGTGATCCTCGCCGATTCCGAATTCGGTGGCGGGATCGGCCAGCCCGGCAAAGCCGATGGTCGAGTTCAGCAGGAACCGCGCCAGGGCGGTGCCGGCACGTTTCGGATTGCCCTGCAGGATCGCGTTGATCATGTTGCCCGGCTCGGACAGGTTGTCGGCAAATTCGCTGAAACTGGTCACCATCGGATCCGGGACGATGGTGACATAGCCCTTTGAGGCGGGACGGAAAAACACCTTGTCCACGCCGACGTTGAAGGCATGTATGCTGCGGTTGGTGTTTTCGAAGGGGTCAAAGACGTCACCGGGGCGCGCCGGCGTGTCCGGTGTGGTGCACCCGGCGAGCAGACACGCGGAAATAAGCGCAAAAACGGGTGCGGCAGCTTGAAAGGTTGCGTTCATTATATCAGAAGTCCAATCGGTTGATCCGAGCGCGGCGACGAACCGCTTATTTAAGGTAAAGCGACGCGGTTCCCAGAGGATGGATAGTCCATTAGTGAATTTGTGGCACATTGGAAACAGAGCTGGGCTGATTTCGGTGTCTTCGTGCCGATGATTCGGCCGGAAGCGCGGCATGGCTGTGCGAGAGTTACGAAAAGGGCGGGATAGGTGGTGAGACAATCGGGCCGCGATGAGCTGCTTGCGGCACGCAGGCAAAGTCGGGCGCTGTTCTGGGCGGTGGGCCTGTTCAGCGTGTTTGCCAATTTGCTGATGTTGACGGGCCCGCTGTACATGCTGCAGGTCTATGACCGGGTGCTGGGCAGCCGGTCGGAAGAGACCCTGGTGGCGCTGTCGCTGCTGGTGGTGTTCCTGTACGGCATCATGGGCATTCTGGATTATACCCGCGGCCGGATCATGGCCCGCGTCGGCGCCCGGTTCCAGGCGGCGCTGGACCGGCGGGTGTTCGATGCGGTGATCCGCCGCTCGGTGGTGGCGCCGGACGTGTCGGCGCAGACCGGCCTGTCGGACCTGGAATCGGTGCAGCGGCTGCTGGCCTCGCCGGTGCTGATGGCGGTGTTCGACATTCCCTGGACGCCGATCTTTTTGGCCGGGATCATGCTGTTCCACCCCTGGCTGGGCGCGCTGGCGCTGATCGGCGGCGCGGTTCTTATCGTGATCACCCTGCTGAACCAGCTGTTGTCGCGCGAACCGGTGTCACAGGCCAATATCGCGGCGCACCGCGCCAACCTGATGTCGGAAGAGATCCGCACCGAATCGGAAATGGTGCAGAGCATGGGCATGCGCGAGGCGGCGTTCAACCGCTGGCAGGTGGCACGCGACACCTCGCTGCATCAGAGCGTCGCGGCCAGCGATGTCGGCGGCAGCTTCTCGTCGATGACCAAGACGCTGCGGCTGTTCCTGCAATCGGCGATGCTGGGCCTGGGCGCCTACCTGGTGCTGCAGAACGAGCTGACCCCTGGGGCGATGATTGCCGGCTCGATCCTGCTGGGCCGGGCGCTGGCGCCGATCGAACTGGCCATCGGCCAGTGGCCGCTGGTGCAGCGCGCCAGCAAGGGCTGGAACAACCTGGCTGAACTGCTGGACAAGGTGCCGGTGGAACATCCGCGCACCGCCCTGCCCAAGCCGCGGGCCAAGCTGCAGGTGCAGTCGCTGACCGTGGTGCCGCCGGGGGACACCCGCGCCTCGCTGCGCACCATCACCTTCACCGTCGAACCGGGCCAGGCGATCGGTGTGATCGGTCCCTCGGGGGCCGGCAAATCGACGCTGGCGCGCGCGCTGACCGGCGTCTGGCGCCCGGCCGGCGGCAGCATCCGCCTGGATGGCGCGGCGCTGGACCAATACGACCCCTCGGTGCTGGGCCGGCATATCGGCTATCTGCCGCAGCGGGTGCAGCTGTTCGATGGCACCATCGCCGAGAACATCGCCCGGCTGAGCCGCGAGCCCGACCCGGACAAGGTGGTGGCCGCCGCCAAGAAGGCCGCCGCGCATGACATGATCGTGCATCTGCCCGACGGCTATGACACCCGCGTGTCTACCGGCGGCGGGCGCCTGTCGGGGGGGCAGATCCAACGCATCGGGCTGGCGCGGGCGCTGTATGACGACCCGGTGATCCTGATCCTGGACGAGCCGAACTCGAACCTGGACAATGACGGCTCGATCGCGCTGAACCATGCGATCCGGGCGCTGAAGGCGGCCGGCCATTCCTGCCTGATCATGGCGCACCGGCCGGCGGCAATCCAGGAATGCGACATGCTGCTGGTGCTGGATAACGGCACCCGCGCCGCCTTTGGTCCCAAGGACAAGGTGCTGCGCGAGATGGTGGTCAACCACGAGGAATTGCAGAAAACCGCCGCCATGGGAGGCGTGAGATGAGCGACAACAAATGGTCGGCCCGCGGGCCGCTGATCCTGGGCTTTGCCGGGTTGCTGGTGTTGCTGGGCGGCTTCGGCACCTGGGCGGCGGTTTCGGAAATCGCCGGCGCGGTGGTGGCGCCCGGCCGCATCGAGGTGGAGCGCAACCGCCAGGTGGTGCAGCACCCCGACGGCGGCGTGGTCAGCGAGATCCTGGTCGACGAGGGCGACGAGGTGAAGGAAGGCCAGCTGTTGATCCGGCTGGATTCCAAGCTGCTTTATTCCGACCTGGTGATCACCGAGGGCCAGCTGTTCGAACTGATGGCCCGCCGCGGCCGGCTGGAGGCCGAGCGCGACAGCTCGGACACCCTGGTCTTCGACGAAGAGCTGCTGCGGGTGGCGCAGGAGCGCCCCGAGGTGGCAGAACTGGTCGACGGGCAGCGCCGCCTGTTCGTGGCGCGCCAGGAATCGATCCAGCGCGAGACCGAGCAGCTGGAAAAACGGCGCGGCCAGATCCTGAACCAGATCCAGGGCATCGAGGCGCAGCAGGGGTCTCTGGCGCGCCAGCTGGACCTGATCGAGGTCGAGCTGAACAACCAGCAATCGCTGCTGGACCGCGGCTTGGCGCAGGCCGGCACGGTGCTGAACCTGCAGCGCACCTCGGCCAACCTGGACGGCACCCTGGGCGAGTTGGCGGCTTCGAAGGCCGAGGCCGAGGGGCGCATCACCGAGATCGATATCGAGGTGCTGAAACTGGGCACCACCCAGCGCGAACAGGCGATCACCCAGCTGCGCGACCTGCAATATCGCGAGCTGGAACTGGAGGAAGAGCGCCGCTCGATCCTGGAACGGCTGGCTCGGCTGGAGATCACCGCGCCGGTCTCGGGGGTGGTTTACGGGTTGCAGGTGCACGCGCTGCGCTCGGTGATCCGGTCGGCCGATCCGGTGCTGTACCTGATCCCGCAGGACCGGCCGCTGGTGATCGCCGCGCGGGTCGACCCGATCGATATCGACAAACTGTTCGTCGGCCAGGACGTGACGCTGCGGTTTTCCGCCTTCGACCAGCGCCAGACCCCGGAACTGTTCGGCAAGGTGACCACGGTGTCGGCCGACACCTTCGAGGACAATAACGGCCAGCAATCGTTCTATCGCGCCGAGCTGGAGCTGAACGAAGGCCAGATCGAGCGGCTGCCCGAAGGCGCGGTGCTGATCCCCGGCATGCCGGTGGAGGCGTTTATCCGCACCGACGACCGCACGCCGCTGACCTATCTGGTCAAGCCGCTGGCCGATTACTTTGTCAAGGCGTTCCGCGAAGGCTGAGCGCGCGCCGGGCACACTGTGCCCGGCACCCAACAGGCCCGGTGTCGGGAGGCATTTTTCCCTTTCGGTAGCGGCGGATACCGGGTAGCGTCCGCCGCGAAACCGGACCCGGAAGGACATATCTGATGAGCATCGAAAACAAACTGGCCGAACTCGGCGTGACCCTGCCCGAGGCGCCGGCCCCGGCGGCTAATTACGTCCCCTTCGTGCAGGTGGGCGACATGGTCTACATTTCGGGCCAGATCTCGGCCGGGGAAGACGGCACGCTGATCACCGGCAAGCTGGGCGATACCCTGGATGTCGCGGCCGGCGCGGCGGCGGCACGGCGCTGTGCCATCAGCCTGCTGGCCCAGGTGCGCGCGGCTTGCGGCGGCGATCTGGACCGGCTGGTGCGGGTGGTCAAGCTGACCGGGTTTGTCAATTCCACCGTCGATTTCACCCAGCAGCCGCAGGTGGTGAATGGCGCCTCGGATTTCCTGGTCGAGGCGCTGGGCGAAGCCGGGCGGCACAGCCGTTCCGCGGTATCTGCCGCGTCGCTGCCGCTGGGTGTTGCGGTCGAGATCGAAGGCATCTTCCAGATCCGATGACCCCCCGGCTGCACCCGGCCTTCTGCACCACCCCGCTGGCGCATCGTGCCTATCACGACCGGTCGCAGGGGCGGCCGGAAAACAGCCGCGCCGCGATCCGCGCCGCCATCGCCCAGGGCTATGGGATCGAGATCGATCTGCAACTGTCCGCGGATGGCGCGGCGATGGTGTTTCACGACTACGACCTGGCGCGGCTGACCGGGCAGCCCGGCCCGCTGCGCCGCCGCAGCGCCGCCGAGTTGCAGGCAATCGCGCTGGCCGGCGGCGATGGCGAAACAATCCCGACACTGACCGAGATCCTGGAGCTGGTCGCTGGCGCGGTGCCGCTGCTGATCGAGTTGAAGGACCAGGATGGCGCCATGGGCCCCGATATCGGGCCGCTGGAAGCGGCGGCGGCCGGGGCGCTGGCGGGCTATGACGGGCCGGTGGCGGTGATGTCGTTCAACCCGCATTCGGTGGCCGAAATGGCGCGGCTGGCGCCGAATCTGGCGCGCGGGCTGACCACCTCGGATTACGACCCGGCGGACTGGCCGCTGAGCCGCGAAATCTGCGATCGGCTGCGCCAGATCCCCGATTTCGACCGGGCCGGCGCCAGTTTTGTGTCGCACCAGGCGCGCGACCTGGCGCGGCCACGGGTGCAGGCGCTGCGCAATGCCGGCGTTCCGGTGCTGTGCTGGACCATCCGCTCGCCGCAGGAAGAGGCAGAGGCCCGTCGTTTTGCCGACAACATCACCTTCGAGAACTATCCCGCCCCCATGCCGGGTTGATCCGGCGGCGACCTGCCACACATAAGGGGCAGGCGCAGCAGGAACGTTATGGACCAGGCCCAGATCGAAATTCAGGTGCTTTCGTCCCTCGCGCAGATCGCGGCCGAGGATTGGGATGCCTGCGCCTGCCCCGAGACGGCCGAGGGCGGCCGCCCGCTCGATCCGTTTACCACCCACCGGTTTCTGTCAGCGCTGGAAGTCAGCGGCTCGACCGGGCGTGGCACCGGCTGGCAGCCGCAATACCTGACGGCGCGGATGGATGGCATGCTGATCGGCTGCGCGCCGATGTTCGCCAAGTCGCACAGCCAGGGCGAATATATCTTCGATCACAACTGGGCCCATGCCTATGAACGGGCCGGTGGACGCTATTACCCGAAACTGCAGATCGCGGTGCCCTTCACCCCGGCCACCGGGCGGCGGTTCCTGGTGCGCCCGGGCTATGCCGAGATTGGCATGTCGGCGCTGGTGCAGGGCGCGGTGCAACTGGCGGCGGACAACCAGATCTCGTCGCTGCATGTCACCTTCTGCACCGCCGACGAGGCCGAGGCCGGACGCCAGATGGGGCTGATGGCGCGCAGCACCCAGCAGTTTCACTGGCTGAACCGTGGGTATGCCGATTTTGCCGCGTTCCTGGCCGACCTGTCATCGCGCAAACGCAAGAATATCCGCAAGGAGCGCGCCCAGGCGCAGGGCTTTGGCGGCACCATTCGCACCTATACCGGCTCCGGGCTGCAACCTGCGCATTGGGACGCGTTCTGGCGGTTCTATCAGGATACCGGCGCGCGCAAATGGGGCTCGCCCTATCTGACGCGGCAGTTTTTCGACATTGCGCAGGACCGGCTGCGCGACGATATCGCGCTGGTCCTGGCCGAGCGCGACGGCCGCCCGGTGGCCGGGGCGCTGAACTTCATCGGCCGCGAGACGCTGTTCGGCCGCTATTGGGGCTGTGTCGAACACCACCCCTGCCTGCATTTCGAACTGTGTTATTATCAGGCCATCGATTTCGCGCTGGCCGAGGGGCTGCGCCGGGTCGAGGCCGGCGCGCAGGGTGAACACAAGCTGGCGCGCGGTTACCTGCCGTCGCAGACCCATTCGCTGCATTGGGTTGCCGATCCCGGCTTTGCCCGCGCCATCGAACGATACCTGGAGGCCGAGCGCGCGGCGGTGGCCGAAGAGATCGAAGTGCTGACCGATTATGGCCCGTTCCGGCGGGCACAGGTGGAGGAGCAGGAATGACCGAAAAGCTATCCGAAGAGACCCGCGGGCCGCTGTTGAACCCGCTGTTCAGTTGCGGCTGGGCCACGGTGGAGGGTCGCGACGCGATCACCAAGACCTATCAGTTCGAGGATTTCATCGAGGCCTTCGGCTGGATGACCCGGGTTGCGTTCTGGGCCGAAAAATGGAACCACCACCCGGAATGGAGCAATGTCTACAAAACCGTAGAGGTTGTTCTGACGACGCATGACGTGGGTGGGCTGAGCTCGCTCGACGCCAAGCTTGCCCGGAAAATGGACAGCCTCGCGGAGACCTGATGCAAGATCTGCTGAATACCGAAATCTGGAACGGCAAAACCGTTGCCGACGTCCTGACGCTCGACTTCCTCGCCTCGCTGGCGGGGTCGGTCCTGGCCGCGATCGTGATCCTGATCGTCGGCTGGATCGTGGCCGGTTGGGCGCAGCGCCGGGTGCAGGGCATCGGCGTCCGCTATGCCCAGCTGGACGTGATGCTGTTCGAGTTCCTCGGCTCGATCCTGCGCTATGCGATCCTGGTGTTTACCGCGCTGTTCATCCTGAACACCTTCGGGGTGCAGACCACCTCGATCATCGCGGTGATCGGTGCCGCCGGCCTGGCCATCGGCCTGGCGCTGCAAGGCACACTGTCGAATGTCGCGGCGGGGGTGATGCTGATCTTTTTCCGTCCGGTCAAAACCGGCGATTTCGTCGAGGTGGGCGGCAGTTCCGGCACCGTCAAGGGGATCACCCTGAACTATACCGAGCTGGCCAGCCTGGATAACGTGCAGATCATCGTTCCCAATGCCGAGGTCTGGGGCAACACGATCATCAATTATTCGATCTACCCGACCCGCCGGGCGCAATGGGAATTCGGCGTCGGCTATGGCGCCGATCTGAAGGTGGCCGAAGAGACGATCCGCCGTGTGATCATGGCCGACGAGCGCACCCTGTCCGACCCCGAGCCGTTTATCCAGGTGAACAACCTGGGCGACAGTTCGGTCGATTTCCTGGTGCGGGCCTGGTGCGACCGGCCGGAATATTTCCAGTACCAGGCCGATATCAAGCGCAAGGTCAAAGAGGCGCTGGATGACGCCGGCGTCGATATTCCCTTCCCGACCCGGACCATCTTGCAGACCGGCTAGCGGTGATTGCAGCGCCGGCGGCGATACGGCAGATTGCCGGCAACCGAAGGGGGATGCAGATGACCAAGATGATGCGTGCGGTCGAGATCAGCGAACCGGGCGGGCCCGAGGTGCTGAAGGTGGTCGAGCGCCCGGTGCCGACGCCGAACCACGGCCAGGTGATCCTGAAAGTGGCCTATGCCGGGGTGAACCGGCCCGACGCGCTGCAGCGCGCGGGCAGCTATGCGCCGCCGCCGGATGCCAGCGACCTGCCGGGGCTGGAAGCCGCGGGCGAGGTTGTGGCGCTGGGCGAGGGGGTGACCGGCCTGGCCAAGGGCGACAAGGTCTGCGCGCTGCTGCCCGGCGGTGGCTATGCCGAATACGTGGCGACCCCGGCGGCGCATTGCCTGCCGGTGCCCGCGGGCATGGCGCTGCGCGAGGCGGCCTGCCTGCCCGAGACCTATTTCACCGTCTGGTCCAATGTCTTCATGCGCGGCGGGTTGACAGCGGGCGAGCGGTTCCTGGTGCATGGCGGCTCGTCGGGGATCGGCACCACCGCGATCCAGCTGGCCCATGCCTTCGGCGCGCGGGTCTTCGCCACCGCCGGGTCGGCCGAGAAATGCAAGGCCTGCACCGATCTGGGCGCCGAGCGGGCGCTCAATTACCGGGACGAGGATTTCGTCAAGGTGATGAAGGAGGAAGGCGGCGCCAACCTGATCCTGGACATGGTGGGCGGCGATTATATCCCGCGCAACCTCAAATCGCTGGCCGAAGATGGGCGGCTGGTGCAGATCGCCTTCCTGCAAGGGCCGGTGGTGGAGGTGAACTTTGCCCTGATGATGGTGCGCCGGCTGACGATCACCGGATCGACCCTGCGGCCACAAAGCGTGGCCGCCAAGGCGGCCATCGCCGCCGAGCTGCGGGAGAAGGTCTGGCCCCTGCTGGATGCGGGGCGGATCGCTCCGGTGATGGACAGCGAATTCGACCTGGGCGATGCCGCCGCGGCCCATGCCCGGATGGAAAGCTCGGGCCATATCGGCAAGATCGTTCTGAAGGTCGCAGGCTAGCGGATGCCCCGGCGCCCGGCGCCGGGGCAAATGCGCGGAAGGGGGGCTAAGCCACCGCGCGCCGGTACAGGTGCCACGTTGCGTGGCCCAGTACCGGGATGACAATGATCAGGCCCAGCAGCACCGGGATCGAGCCGATCACCAGCGCGCCGGCGACGATGGCGCCCCAGGCCAGCATCGGGCCGGGGCTGGTGCGGAACACCCGCGCCGAGGTGACCACCGCCAGCGGCACGCCGACATGCCGGTGCAGCAGCAGCGGGAAGGACACCGCGCTGGCCACCAGGGCGGCCAGGGCAAAGAGGAACCCGACGGCGATGCCGAGGATCGCCATGGTCCAGCCGGCGCCGGTGGTCAGCACATCGGCCAGGAAGGCACCTGCCGAAGCCGGCGGTTCCGGGCCCAGGGTGACGGCGTAGATGCCATAGGCGGCCAGCATCCAGCAGGCGAACAGCGCCGCGAGGTATAGGCCCAGCACCAGGATCGCCCCGAAGGCGGGCGAGCGGATGACGCCGAAGGCGGCAAGCCAGTTCACCTCTTCCCCGCGCTCGCGGCGGCGGCTGATTTCATAGAGGCCCACCGCGGCAACCGGCCCCAGCAGCGCGAAGCCGGCGGCCAGCGGGAACAGCAGCGGCAGCAGGTCCATCTGCATCGCCGCCCCGATCAGCAGCAGCCCGGCGGCGGGATAGATCAGCACCGCCGCCACCGCGTCGGCGCGGCTGGCCAGGAAATCCTGCCATCCGGCGCGCAGGGCGGCGCTTAGATCGGCATAGGTGATGGCGCGGGCCCGCGGCAGGGCCAGCCCTTCTTCACCGCCGATTTCGGCGGTGGCATCCGCGATATGTTTGCTGGTCGCGCCGATTTTGCGCGCTGTCCAGGACAGTGGGTTTCCAATGGTTTCGGCCATATTGCTCCTCCCGTAGCATCCCGCCACGCGGTCGGAGGAATAGGGTGCATGCGCTCTGGCCTCCGGCCGGACGCTGGCGTTTAAGTCAGCCTAGCACAGAAGTTTCAAAAAAGGCGTCACTCTTTTGCGACTGTTGCGCAAACGCGGCAAAGCGGGCACAGCGCGGGGTCAGTTGCCCGCGCTGCTGTCCAGCCCGTCGGGCCGGCCGACAACGACAAAATGCAGGTTTTCGGGGTCGAGCAATTCAGCGGCGACGCGGTTCACATCCTCCAGCGTCACCGCGTTCACCTGGTCGTTGCGGGTGGCGATATAGTCGATCGGCAGGCGCTGAAGCTGCATGCCGGCCATGATGTCGGCAATCTGGGAATTGCCGTCAAAGCGCAGCGGATAGGCGCCGGTCAGATAGGTTTTGGCGTCTTCCAGTTCTTTCTGGGTCACGCCCTCTTCGGCCATGCGCCGCCATTCGGCGCGGATCACCTCGATCGCCTCGGCGACGCGGTCATTCGATGACGATACGCCGCCCATGTAGACGGCGGCCAGATCGCGCGGCGCCAGGTAGGAATAGACGCCATATGTCAGCCCGCGTTTCTCGCGTACCTCGGTCATCAGACGGCTTTCGAAGCCGCCGGCGCCCAGGATCTGGTTCATCACATAGGCGGCAAAGAAATCGTCATCGTCACGGTCGATGCCGCGCTGGCCGAACACCACAACGGATTGCGGAACATCGAAGCCGATCACGGTTTCGCCGCCGCTGATCTGCACCTCGGCCGGGCCGGGCAGGGTGGCGCCAGTGGCGGGCAGGTCGGCAAACAGCGTGTCCAGCAACGTGCCCAGCGCCTGGGGCGTGATGTCGCCCACGGCGCTGACAAACAGCCGGTCGCGGGCAAAGACGGCGCGGTGGGCGGCGACGATGTCATCGCGGGTCAGCGCCGAGACGCTTTCCACCGTGCCCTTGCCATCGCTGGCATAGGGGTGATCGCCATAGGCCAGGCGGGCGAATTCGGACGCGGCGATGTCGCGCGGATCCTTGGCATCGGACATCAGGCCCGAGATCACCTGGCCGCGCACCCGGTCGACCGCGTCCTGGTCAAAGCGCGGTTCGTGCAGGGTGGTGCGCAGCAGGGCGACGGCCTCGTCGCGGTTCTCGGTCAGGAACCGGGCCGAGATCGAAACCGAATCGTCATAGGCATCATAGTTGAAGCTGGCGGCCAGTTCCTCTTGCCGGCGGGCAAAGGCGCGCGCATCCAGGTCGGCGGCACCTTCTTCCAGCAGCGCGGTCATCAGGTAGATGGCGCCGCGCTTGCCCGGCGCGTCCAGCGTGGTGCCGCCCTGAAAGCGGATTTCCAGCGCGGTGAAGGGAATCGACGGTTCCTCGACCAGCCAGGCGGTGATGCCGCCGGGCGAGGTGACTTCCTCGATCTGCACCTCGGCCCAGGCGGGCAGGGCCATCAGCAGGGCGAAAAATGTTGTGATCAGGGCCTTCATTGGCTTACCTCCCCGTCCCGCATCAGCCAGCCGGTCACCGAGGCTTCGGGCCGGAACACCTGTTTGGCGGCGGCCATGATCTGCTCGGCGGTGACCGCCTGCAGCAGATTGGGCCAGTCCTGCACGTCCTGCACGCTGAGCCCGATGGCCAGCGCCCGGCCATAGCGGTTGCCGATGCCATTCACATTGTCGCGCTCGTAGATCTGCGCCGCGCGCAGCTGCATCTTGATGCGCTCCAGCTGGGCGGCATCGACGCCGGTGGCGATAAAATCGGCCAGCGCCTGGTCCATCGCCGCCTCGGCCTGTTCCAGCGACACGCCGGGCACCGGCACCACGACGACGTCAAAGGTGGTGTCGTCCAGCGCGGTGCCGTTGTAATAGGCGCCGCTCCAAACCGCGAGCGGCTGGTCGAATTGCAGCTTCTCGGCCAGGAACGAGGTGGTGCCGCCGCCCAGGATCTCGGCCAGCAGGGTCAGTGCCGCCGCCTGTTCCTGGTCGCCCGGATCGCGTTCGGGGGCCAGGTACGAACGGCTGACATATTCCTGCGCCACGCGCGCATCCTTGAAGGTCAGCCGCCGGGCCGAGGTCTGCGGCGGTTCCTGCGCGCGGATGCGCTCGGGCAGGTCGGGATTGGCGGGCAGCACGCCGTAATAGGTTTCGGCCAGTTGCCGCACTGCGTCGGGCTCGACATCGCCCGAGACCACGAGGATGGCATTGTTGGGGGCGTAATAGGTGCGGTAGAAATCCAGCGCATCGTCGCGGTCGAGGCTTTCCATCTCGTGCCGCCAGCCGATCACCGGGGCGCCGTAGCGGCTGTTGAGATACTGTGCCGCGCTCATCTGTTCGCCGAACAGCGCGCGCGGGTTGTTGTCGGTGCGCTGGCTGCGTTCTTCCAGGATGACATCGCGCTCGGTGGCGATATCGCTTTCGTCCAGCTTGAGGTTGACCATGCGGTCGGCCTCCATCCGCATCATCAGTTCCAGCCGGTCCGCCGCGACGCGCTGGAAATAGGCGGTGTAGTCATAGCTGGTAAAGGCGTTGTCCTCGCCGCCATTGGCCGCCACCGTCGCCGACAGCTCGCCCGCTGCCATGTTCTCGGTGGATTTGAACAGCAAATGTTCGAGGAAATGCGCCACACCGCTTTGGCTGGGCGGTTCATCGGCCGACCCGGCGCGATACCAGACCATCTGCTGTACCACCGGCGCGCGGTGATCCTCGACCACCACCACCTGCATACCATTGTCGAGCGTGAAGCTGGTCACCGCCTCTTCGCCGCTATCGGCCCAGGCGGGAAGGGCCAGGGCGATCAGGGCGGGAATCGGCGCGAGAAATCGGATCATGTCACATCCCTCCGGTCCATAGCGCCAGACATACCCCCTTCTGCCTCCGGTTCAAGGCCGGTGGCGGAAACGTGAGCAGGGTCAGGGCGTTACCGGAGGCGAGCTCGGCGTCTGGAAGCCGGCGCGGCGGAATCGTTCGGTTTCTGCAAACGGATCCAGCGCCGAGCGGCGATAGGCCTGTTCATAGCGGTCGACCGGGAACAGCCGGATCCGGGTGCCGCGCGCCTGACGCTTGCGGAACTGCGCGTCGGCCTCGGCCAGGGTGGTGCGGATATCGGGTTCGACCCCGTGGCGGCTGGCCTGGGTGACCAGCGCGCTGTCGCTGGCGGGGATGCCCTGCGCGTTCAGCGCCGCGCCGCTGCCACCCAGCGCGATCACCGCGTCGGCATTGGGGTTCTGGTCGGTCCGGTTGGCGCCGCCCGGCGTCGGTTCGGGCAGCGCGCTATAGCTGGCGGGCTGCTCCAGTTCCTTTGCCGGCAGGATCATGAATTCGTCAGGACCTTCGCTGTTGCTGCGCAGATCCATCAGGCCGCGGTTCGAACAGCCGGATAGCGCCACGACCGCTGCCAGAAAAATCACTGCTGGGACTGCCCGCACGGATACGCTCCTGTCTCTTTCCGGGGTGTTCTACCCCATTCGCGCCGCCGGGTCACGGGGCCTTTTTCCGGCTCTTGCCGTCGCCGTCGAACAGGATCAGCCCCAGCGCGCCGAGGAAGATGAAGATATCGGCCACGTTGAAGACAAACGGGTTGTTGATGCCGCAGCAGGACATGTTGAGGAAGTCCAGCACATAGCCATAGAGCAGCCGGTCGGCGACGTTGCCGAGGGCACCGCCGACCAGCAGGCCGGCGCTCAGCATCACCACCGGCGGCTTGCGGCGGCTGGACACCCACCAGATCACCGCCGCCACCACCAGCACCGAGAACACGATCAGCAGCCAGCGCGCCGCGTCCGAGTCGCCGTCGAACAGGCCGAAATTGATGCCGCGATTCTCGCCATAGCGGAAATTCAGCAGTGGCGGCAGCACGTCGATGGCGCGGCGCCGGAACAGTTCCATGCCATGCACCACGGCATATTTGCTGCCCTGGTCGATCAGCAGGGCCAGCAGGCCCGACAGGATCAGTAGCCGCATCCGCCGGGTGTCCTCAGTGCCGGAAATGGCGCATGCCGGTGAACACCATCGCCAGGCCGGCGGCATCCGCGGCGGCGATCACCTCGTCATCGCGCATCGACCCGCCCGGCTGGATCACCGCGGTGGCGCCGGCGGCGGCGGCCTCCATCAGCCCGTCGGCAAAGGGGAAAAACGCGTCCGAGGCGACAACCGAACCCTTGGCGGGGCTGTCCTTCAGGCCCAGGGTGTTGGCCATGCGCTGCGCCTTGATGGCGGCGATATTGGCGCTGTCCACCCGGCTCATCTGGCCGGCGCCGACGCCGACGGTGGCGCCGTCTTTGACATAGACGATGGCGTTGGACTTGACATGTTTGGCCACGGTCCAGGCAAACAGCAGGTCGGCCAGTTCCGCCTCGGTCGGGGCGCGTTTGGTGGCGACGGTCAGGTCGGCGGCGGTGATATGGCCGCAATCCTTGTCCTGCAGCAGGAACCCGCCCGCGACCTGGCGGAAGGCCGGCAGCGCCGCGAGCGGATCGGCCAGCGCGCCGGTGGTCAGCAGGCGCAGGTTCTTCTTCTTGGCAAAGATCTCCTTGGCGGCGTCATCCGCCTCGGGCGCGATCACCACCTCGGTGAAGATCTTGGCGATCTCTTCCGCGGTGGCTCCGTCCAGCCGGCCGTTCAGCGCGATGATGCCACCAAAGGCCGAGGTGCGGTCGCAGTCGAAGGCGCGCAGATAGGCCTGTTGCAGCGTCTCGCCGCGCGCCACGCCGCAGGGATTGGCATGTTTGATGATGGCGCAGGCCGGGCCATCGCCGGGCGCGAATTCGCTGACCAGTTCAAAGGCGGCGTCGGTGTCATTGATGTTGTTATAGGACAGTTCCTTGCCCTGATGCTGAACCGCCGTGGCCACGCCCGGCCGGTCGGTGCCGTCGCGGTAGAACGCCGCCGACTGGTGCGGGTTCTCGCCATAGCGCAGGTTCTGCGCCAGGGTGCCGGCAAAGGCGCGGCGGCGCGGCGCCGGTGCGCCGATGGCGCCGGCCATCCAGGTCGATACCGCCGCGTCATAGGCCGCGGTGCGGGCATAGGCGGTCTGCGCCAGCTGCTGCCGGAAGGCCAGGGTGGTGGCACCGTCATGGGTGTCCAGCTGCTCCAGCACCGCGTCGTAATCGGCGACATCGACCACCACGTTGACAAAGGCGTGGTTCTTGGCCGCGGCGCGGATCATCGCCGGGCCGCCGATATCGATATTCTCGATGCAATCGTCATAGCCGGCGCCCTGCGCCACCGTCGCCTCGAACGGGTAGAGATTGACCACCAGCAGGTCGATCGGCGCGATGCCGTGCTGTTCCATCGCCTGCACATGGTCGTCCTTGTCGCGCAGCGCCAGCAGCCCGCCATGCACCGCCGGGTGCAGCGTCTTGACCCGGCCATCCATCATCTCGGGGAAGCCGGTAAGCTCGGCCACATCCGTCACCTCAAGCCCGGCCTCGCGCAGCGTGCGGGCGGTGCCGCCGGTGCTGAGCAGGGCGATCCCGCGCGCCGCCAGCGCCTGGCCGAAGGCGACAAGCCCGGTCTTGTCCGAAACCGAGATCAGCGCGCGGCGAATGGGGTGAAGGTTGCTCATGGTTCTTCCCTTGGCAGTAGCAGATGCGCTGGGGCATAGAGCAATTCCGGGGCAGAGAGAACCACCCCCGGCTTCTTCTCGTTGCAAATACGCGCATCCCCGGCCGCGCCGCGCGCGTCACCGCTGCACCGGGGTGCACCGGTTCAGTCTTCGAAAGGCGACTCGTCGCGGTTCAGGTCGCGCACCGCATCGGCGGTTTCATGCGCCTTGGACAGCGACCAGCGGATGCGCGTGGCATAATCCATCGCCCGCCCCGACAGCACGATCTGCTGGCTGGGCCGCGGTTTCAGCCGGCCCTTTTCCAGATAGACGCTGGGCTCCAGCGCCAGGTCGAACACGCCGTCATGGCGAAACACCCAGATCTCACCGCTTTTCAGCGCCATCGACACCGCGGCGCCACCCAGATCCAGCGTCGCGTCGACATCGGAATGCAGGTGCAGCCGGATGGCAAAGCCAATCCCGGCCAGCTTGACCGCATCCATCGCCTTGTCAAAGCGGCGCTTTGCGGCGGTTTCCATCGCCAGCAGCATATCCTCCACCGCCATGCCACGCCCGTCGAAGGTCAGATCCAGGGTGCGGGCATGGGTCAGGCCGAAATTGCGCACATAGCCGTCATGGCCGCCCTGAAAGCGGATGCCGTCGGTCATTTCCGACAGTTCCACCGGCACATGGCTGGCGGCGTCGGTCAGCGCCTCGGGGGTGTCGGGGGCGGGGCCGATCGGCGCCAGCCGGCCGCTGGAATAGCCCTCCAGGCTGAGCGTCGAATGCGACGGTGTCGCGCGCCCGGCGCGGCGCCATTCCTGCCCGAAAGACACGCCGGAGCCGCAATTGACGATCAGCGGCCGCCGCCCCGAGGTCAGTTCGAACGCCAGGGTCGAGGCATGGGCATTGTAGGAGGCCGGGCCCGAGGGCGGCGGGCTGGCATCGATGATGACGCTGGTGCGCCGGGCGCTGAGCCGGGCAAAGCCCATCGCCAGCCCCTGGCTGCGCCGGGGCTTGACCTGGCTGGCCGCCATATATGCTGCCGAGAAGAACAGCG
>NZ_PGTB01000402.1 GCF_002786325.1 Pseudooceanicola lipolyticus
GACCGAGGCGGCGTTGGCCCATATCGCCGCCACCGATCCCGCCATCAACGCCTTTACCGCTGTCACCACCGCCCGCGCGCGGGCCGAGGCGGCGGCGGTGGATGCGCAACTGGACCAAGGACAGGCGCCCGGCCCGCTGGCCGGGGTGCCCTTCGCGGTGAAGAACCTGTTCGATATCGAGGGGCTGCCGACCCTGGCCGGGGCGAAGATCAACCGCGACCGTGCCCCCGCCCGGCGCGACGCGGTGCTGATCCGGCGGCTGCGCGCCGCCGGGGCGGTTCTGGTCGGGGCACTGGGCATGGGCGAATATGCCTATGATTTCACTGGCGAAAACTTCCATGACGGACCCTGCCGCAATCCGCATGACCGAGGCCGCAGCAGCGGCGGATCCTCTTCGGGGTCGGGCGCGGCGACGGCGGCGGGGATGGCGCCGATCTCGCTGGGTTCGGACACCAACGGTTCGCTGCGGGTGCCCGCCGCCCTGTGCGGCGTGTTCAGCCTGAAGCCGACCTATGGCCGCCTGCCGCGCAGCGGCACGTTTTCCTTCGTCGACAGCCTGGACCACCTCGGCCCGTTGGCGCGCTGCAGCCGCGACCTGGCGCTGGCCTATGACGCGATGCAGGGGCCGGATCCGGACGATCACGGCTGTGCCCCGCGCCGGGCGGAACCGACACTCGCGACGCTGGAACAGCCGGTGCCCGGACTGCGCCTGGGCCTCGCCTCTGGCTGGCTGGCGCGGAATTGCGGACCCGAGGCGCTG
>NZ_PGTB01000403.1 GCF_002786325.1 Pseudooceanicola lipolyticus
TTGCTGGCCGAATCCTGGCGCGCGCGCTCGCCCCGACGGCCGGGCCTGCGGACCATCCTGCCGCTGGCCGCGCTGGCGATCGACGATGCCGAACATGTCGCCGAGGCCCTGCGCGCGCGTGGCGGCCTGGAAATTCCAAAAACATCAACATAGGGACCAGAATGGAACGCAACCTCGCCTTTATCGCCCTGTTTGCCGCGTTGATCGCGGCGCTGGGGCTGATCCCCAAATTCACCCTCGCCTTCGGCGTGCCGATCACCGCCCAGACCATGGGCGTGATGCTGTGCGGCACCGTGCTGGGCGCCCGGCGCGGGGCGCTGGCGGTGCTGCTGTTCCTGGCCCTGGTGGCGCTGGGGCTGCCGCTGCTGGCCGGCGGGCGCGGCGGGCTGGGCGTGTTTGCCACCCCCTCGGTCGGCTTTCTGCTCGGCTGGCCGGTGGCCGCCTTCGTCACCGGCCTGATCGTCGAACGTTGGAACGGCCCGCTGGCGCTGGTGGCCTCGGTGGCCTCGGTCATCGGCGGCATCGCGGCGCTTTATGTCTTTGGCATCATCGGCCTGGCCGTGATGCTGGACAAGACGCTGGTTGAATCGGCGCTGCTGGTCACCGCCTTCATTCCGGGCGACGTGATCAAGGCGGTGTTCGCCGGGCTGATCACCTCGGGCCTGGCGCGGTCGCGCCCGGCCAGCCTGTTGTCGCGCGGCTAACCGCGCGCCAACAGCACCGCGGTGCCCAGACCGCCCGCCGCCGCAATCGCGGCCAG
>NZ_PGTB01000404.1 GCF_002786325.1 Pseudooceanicola lipolyticus
GAAAGCCGCGCGCAACTCCGCGGCCAGCGCCGTGGCGCGCTCGGGCGCCACCCGCAGGCCGAAACGCTGGTTCGGCACATTTGGAAACCGCTCCAACAGCGCCGGCAGAGCGGTGATTGCCTGGCCCGAGGGGTTGCCGTAATCGGAATAGACCCCGGCCACCGGCAGCGCCCAGCCCGGCGCCAGCTGCACCGTGCGGCCCGGCCACAGCCCGTCGCGGCGGGCCAGCTGTTCGTTGACCAGCGCCGCATCGCCGGCGGCGACCCGGTCCCAGGCTTCCGGTTCGGCGGCGATCAGCGGCCAGTGGTCGCGATAAGTGGGGTGATCAACCACGCCATAGATCCGCCCCGGCGCGCCGCCCAGCCGGGTCTCGGCAAAGCGGATCGGCAGCACTGCCTCGGCGCGGGGCTGCAGCCATTGCGCCAGATCCGCGCCCTGGGCGTCATCGCGGGCCGAGAGGTAAAGCTCCGACATCAGCCGCTGGTCCAGCCAGCCGGTGAAGGTAAGCCGGAAGCTCGACACCATGGTGCCGACGCCGACATTGGTGGCCAGCGCCAGCAGCAGCGCCATCAGCGCCAGCGACAGGCCGGGCAGCTGGCCGCGCAGGTCGGCCCAGACCCATTCGGCCACCGGCCCGCGCGCGCGCCGCGACAGCGTCGCCAGAACCAGGTTCAGAAGCATCGGCAACAGCAGTGCCGCACCCAGCAGCAGGCCGGCCAGCAGGGCAAAGCCCGCCACCAGCCCGTCGAGCAGGACCAGG
>NZ_PGTB01000049.1 GCF_002786325.1 Pseudooceanicola lipolyticus
CGCCGGCCAGCCCCCGCAGCGGGCGCAGGTGATCGGCCAGATAGCGTTCGGCCTGTTCACGCTCGGCCGGCGGCAGGTTTTCCAGCGGCCGCGCCTCGCCCGGCTGAGCCGCGTACCATGACACCGTGGCCGGGGCGGTGTCATTGCCGCGGCTGATCAGCGGCTCGGCAAACAGATCGGCCACTTCGGGCCCGGCGCGTTCGGTCAGCAGCGCGCGCAGGCGGTCATACTGGTCCAGCACGGCGCGGCCGCCATGTTCGGCAAAATCGCTGTTCGCCACCCGGATCTTGGACAGGAAATGATCGGCCATTCGCTTTACCTTCCCGCCCGGCGCAGCACCGCGCTGCCCCGGCCGTTGATTTCAGGCTGATAGGTATCACAGTTCGCATTGCCGCGCGCATCCAGCGCACAGGTGATGTCGCGGCGGAAGATCTCGGAGCCGTTGTCGCACTGCAAATTGCCGGGTTCGCGCATGGTCAGCCGGCCATTGCTCAGCCGGCCCGACAGCGAACCGCGGCAGCGCGTGCCATCGGTGGCGCGCATTTCCTCGCGGCCGTTGCCATTGGCATCGAAACAGATCTGCCAATAGCGGAAGCGGGTCACCCGCGACGACCGGATGTCGCGCACGTCGTAATCCGAGGACAGCTGCCAGCATCCCTCCATCACCGAGATGTCGCCCTCGTCAAACGCATCCGGCTCCAGCCCGCTGGGCGTGCGTGGCGGAGGTGGCGGAGGCGGCGGCGGGGGCGGCGGCGGTTCAGCCGTACAGATCATCAGACCAAGTTCGCGTTCCAGATGCGCGACCTGCGCCTCGAGATCGCGATTGGCCTGCACGGTGGTGGCCAGATCGGTGCGCAGGGCCTGGGCCTGGTCGCTTTCGCAGACCGAGATCACCGTGCCGGTCAGCGGCAGGCGCACGCCACAGGCCTGCAGCAACAGATAGGCCGAGGCCCCGGTCGCGAGCACGAGCAATAAGGCCAGGATCGCGATGACAAGCCGCATGGTACCCAATTGATTGCCGCCCCCGGCGCGGCCGGCCCGGTTAGGGCCGCACCGCAAGGGCCGGATTTCCAATGGGTTGACCCTATTCCGGCGGGCTTGGGACCTGCAAGCCTTCCGTTCCGGCGCGGGCGGTCAGCCGCCAGCCTCTGCCGCGCCCTCGGGCGGCGGCATGGCCATCCCGGGCCGGTAGAACAGGTGCCGGCCGCGGCCGGCGCGCTTGGCGGCATAAAGCGCCTGATCGGCCTGGCCCAGCACCTGCGCGGCGCTGGTGGCCTCGCCCTCTGAGATCACCGTGCCGATGCTGGTGGAAATCCGCGCGGTCTGGCCCTGGACCGGCACCGGGTCCTGGATCCGGGCGATCAGGCTGTGCGCCATGCGGTCCAGCCGCACGGGATCGACCAGCTGGTCGAGGATGATGACAAATTCGTCGCCGCCGATCCGCGCCACCGTGTCGGTCTTGCGGGTTTCCTCCAGCATGATCCGCGCCACCCGGCGCAGCACCGCGTCACCCGCCGGGTGGCCCAGGGTGTCATTCACCGCCTTGAACCGGTCGAGATCGAGATGCATCAGCGCAAAGGCCCGGCCGGCGATCACCAACCGGTCCAGCACGTGATCCATTGCCCGACGGTTCCTGAGCCCGGTCAGCGTGTCGGTAAAGGCCTGTTCCTCGGCGGCGATGCGGGCGCCCTGCAGCTTGACATTCAGCTGCCGCGACACTGCCATCGCGGCGGATTTCGCCTCCATCAGGTACAGCATTTCGATGGCCAATTCGGTCCCGGCGAAATCACCGCCGGTCAGGCGATAGGCGCGCACCGCCTCGAACAGCGAGATGCCGAAGGACAGGTTGATCACCGCACCGCCCGCCGGCAGCGGCGCGATCACGCCTTTCATCGCGGTTTCCGGCGGGTCGCGGAATTTCAGATGCAGCTCGGCCGCAGGCCGCGACAGCAGATCCGCCAGGGCACCCACCGCGCGCGGGCGCCGCAACTCGAACAGCTCGAAAAACGGCTGGCCGATCAGACCTTGCCCCGGACGCAGCTTGCGCAGGGTCGGTCCGACGCCGGCGATCCCGCCCCCGGCATCCAGGCGCAGGTGCATCGGGCACAGCCGGTCGAGCACCGGGCTGAGCTGCGGCATCAAGGCCGCGGGCGCGGTCATTCCCCGGCCCCGAGCGCAAAGGCGCGGCCCTTGGCAAAGGCGGTATCGACAAGGGCAATTGAAATCACCTCGCGCCCGTCGTTGCGCCCGCGATGGTCCAGCATCACCAGCGCGCCGTAATCATCCGCCATCGCCCGCAGCAGACCCATCATCACGCTGCCAAACCCCGGCAGACCGGGCTGGCAGGTCAGGCTGAAGAATCCCGGCCCGTATTCGCGCAGCTCCATCCCCGGCAGGTCGAGTTCCGCCACCGCCAGCCGCACCCGGCCGGGCAGGTCGTCCAGCGAATGCAGGAAATCGACATAGGTGACGCCGCCAAAGCGCAGCAGGCGGCGCACCGGGTCGCATTGCGGATGCGACACCAGATAAGTGCCCAGATCTTCCAGCAGTTCGGCGCGGGGCCGGCCCAGTTCGGCGCAGATCGCCTCGACCAGCGCCAGCGACCGGGAATCGTCGTAATCCAGCATCGCCTCGAACTCGGCACTGTCGAACCCCGCCACCCCGACCGCGCGGCGCCAACACTCGCCGCCGTAGGTGCGGCAGACAAATGTCTGGACCGCCCGGTTGATCAGACCATGCATTTCAACCCCTTTTGCGTTGCCGGGGCATATTCGCGTGACGGCGGTTAACAGCGGGCTTACGGATTGGATTTGAGACGCATTTCGGAGAGCGCGCATGGATCCTGCCCTGCCCCCGGTTCGCCACGCGCCGGACGACCCGGCGCTGCCCGCCCTGCTCAAGCTGATCCGCGACAGCTTTGCCTATATGGACGGCCGCATCGATCCGCCCTCGTCGATGCACCGGCTGACGCTGGACGAGATCGCCCGGCACTGTACCAGCGGCGAGGTCTGGTCGCTGTGCGTGCCGCCGGTGGCCTGCCTGTTCCTGACGCCGAAACCCGACTGTCTCTATCTCGGCAAGCTCGCGGTGCGCACCGACCTGCGCCGGCAGGGGCTGGCGGCGCGGCTGGTGGCACTGGCGGTCGAGCGTGCGCGAGCGCTGGGCCTGCCCGCGCTGGAGCTGCAGACGCGGGTGGAACTGGTGGAAAACCACGCCACCTTTGCGCGGCTTGGCTTTGTCCGGGTGGGAACAACCGCGCATCCGGGATTTGACCGGCCGACCTCGCTGACCATGCGCCGAAAGGTGTGACGTGCCGCGGCCCGCGGCGGCGCGGCTGGCCTCTCAGCTGTCCTTGGTGCCGACAAACATACGTTCTTTGGCGGCCGTGATATGGTGGCGCATGGTTGCCTGAGCCACCTCCGGCTGCTTCAAGCGGATCGCTTCGAGAACCGCGCGATGTTCCCTGAGAACAAGTTCCTGCCGGGTCGGCGCATCCAGCATCGTGAGCGAGCGTGACAGCTTTACGCCGAAGGCGATCTGATCGCCGAGGGATTCGAGCACCGAACTGAAAAACGGATTTTTCGATGCCCGCGCGATGGCGATGTGCAGCATCTGATCGGCGTCGACGCCCAGTTCACGCTGGGTGTAGGCGTCTTCCAGCACCTTATAGGCCTTTTCCATGGCGGCGAGGTCTTCTTCGTCGCGCCGCCGCGCCGCCCATGCCGCCGCGGCGCCTTCGACATCGGCGCGAAACTCGTAGCAGCGTTGCACGTCCGAGATCGATTCCAGCGGCGCAAAGCTGATCACCTGGCGATCCGGCCGGCGCAGAACATAGCTGCCCGAGCCGCGCCGGGACTGGATGATTTCGTCATCGCGCAGTCGTGACAGCGCGGCACGCACCACCGGCCGCGAGACCCCAAACCCCTGGGCCAGTTCCTCTTCTGCCGGCAGGCGGCTATGGACCGGAAATTCCTCGTTGAGGATCTTTGCCAGAAGCTGTTCGTAAACCTGGTCCGCCAACAAAAAACGCTTGGTCTCAGACAACGTGGTCTCCTTCGGGTCAACCTTTGCAGGGCTCCACCGACCGAAAAGCCGATGTCGCCCTGCCAGTGGTAAGCGCCCTGGCGTTTTGGCGCCAGCGGAACCGCGATGCGGTCACATTGCCGAGCGCGTTCAACCTCTCACCCCCAAGGAGTGAGGCACCCTCAGCCTCCCTGGTTGTCGCTGGTCGCGGTCTTCAGTTCGGCGGGTTTCCGGATCACCAGAAAGTAGACAAAAATCAGCGTCAGCACAACGAAGAACAGGCTGTCGGGATTGGTCAAAAAGGTGGTCGGATCCCCGTTGGACAAGGCCAGCGAGCGGCGCAGGAACTCTTCCAGATTGGGTCCCAGAATATAGCCCAACAACATGGTAATCACCGGAAAACCATTGCGGCGAAGGTAGAAGGCCAGGACCCCCATCGCCAGGGCCATGAACATCTGGAAGGTGGAATAGGTGGCCACAAAGCTGCCGACGACGGCCAACAGCGCGATCACCGCATAAAGCACGTCGCGGCGGATCGAGACGATCTTGATAAAGTAGGGTCCGATCGCCCAAAGCGTCAACGGGATGAGCAGCACGGCGCTGAACAGCAGGGCTGCCAGCATCGGCGCGATCAGCCCGGCCTGGTCCGACATCAGCTGCGGCCCCGGCTGGATGCCGTTGATGACCAGCACGCCCAGCATGATCGCGGTGATCGGATCGCCGGGGATGCCGAAGGTCAGCATCGGCACCATGGCACCGCCGCAGACCGCGTTGTTGGCGCTTTCCGAGGCGACGATGCCGGCCGGGTTGCCCTTGCCGAAGGTCTCCGGCTCCTTCGAGGTGCGCACGGTCTCGGTATAGGCGAGGAAGGAGCCCATCGAGCCGCCGGCGCCGGGCAGCGTGCCGACGAAATAGCCGATCAGGCAGGATTTGAAATAGGTGGCAAAGCCGATCCGGCGGATGTCCGAGAGCGGCGGCAGGAAATCGCGCCGGCGGATCTTCACCTTGTCGGCGGCGGCCGTGGCGGCACTGATGTCGGTATGGGAATAGGCCTGGGTCAGCACCTCGGCGATGGCGAAGGTGCCGATGATCACCGGCATCAGCGCGATGCCCGCGGTAAGGTTGGCATTGCCAAAGGTAAAGCGCGTGACCGGCTCCATCGCGTCGAGCCCGACCGTGGCCAGCATCAGCCCGATGCAGGCCGCAAGCCCGGCCTGCGGAATCCGCCCGCGCTGGGCGATCACCACCACGATGAGGGCGAAGGCGAGAAGCGAGAATTTTCCTGTTGTTTTGACCAGCAGCGACAGCTCGGCCACGAAGGGTGCAACCGCGATCAGCAGCAGAGCACCGACGGCGCCGCCGAACATCGAACCGAGCGCAGCGTGCCCGAGCGCCAGCGCGCCCTTGCCCTGTTGCTGCAAAGGATAGCCGTCCAGCGCGGTCATCATCGAAGACGGCGCGCCGGGAATGTTGATGGTGGTTGCGGTGATGCTGCCGCCGCACATGCCAGCCATGTAGATGCTGGCGCAGGCCATCAGCGCGGTTTCAACGCTGAGCGTATAGGTCAGCGGCAACAACAAGGCCATGGCCAGCGTGGCGGTCAGCCCCGGAATGGCCGCGAAGACGGTGCCGATGATGAAGCCAAGCACCACATAGGTCAGGTTGAAGGGGTCCAGCAGCAGGCTGAAACTGTTGAGGACGAGAAGAATGAAATCCATCGATCACTCCCACGGCGTCGGGAGCCGGACCCCGAACAATTGCTGGAACATGACATAGCCGATCACGACGATCGCGACCGAAATCAACGCCTTCTGCAACAGCTTCTCGAACGAGGAGAAAAGCAGGATCAGCGCGAAGACGAAGACTGTCGAAGAGATGAAATAGCCCACTGGCCGGAACGCCAGGATATAGACGAAGACCGCGACAACAACGCCAATATGCGTATAGCTCGACGGGGTCTCGTCCTGATCCTCATCAGACTTGGTCCGCAGTTTCTGCAGAATGAGGATGCTTGAGAAGATGATCGCAGCGACCCCGACCATGATCGGGAAGAATGACGGCGTCAAACCGCTCTCGCCGACCGGTGCCCCGAGGCTCAGAGCTGAAACGAGATATCCGACCGACACTGCGAGCATCGCGAACAGAAAGAGGAGTTGCCTGTTTAGGAGCATTTTCTTCTCCAGACATGGGGGAAGCGTTGGGCGGCCATTGCTGGCTGCGCACCGGGGCAGGATGGTGTTTCGCCATGCCTGCGCGATCGGGCGTTGATGGAGCTATTCCAAGACGGACCGAGCTGTCACGATCCCGTCGGCCAGTACCGCCCGCCTCAGGTACAGCAGCCCCCCGGCCCCACACCGGGACCGGGGGGTCTGCAAAATCCTGCGCCTTACAGGCCCAGTTCATCCATCAGGGCAAAGGTGTTGGTCTGCAGTTCTTCAACCCAGGCATTCACACCATCGGAACCCAGCCAATCCGGGGTCACACCGATTTGCGCCAGCCAGCTTTGGAATTCTTCGCTGTCATATGCCGATTTGAAAGCGGTTTCCAACGTCGCGACGGCGTCTTCGGGCGTGCCCTTGGGCGCAGCCAGCACGATGAAGGAGCCGGTTTGCAGATCATAGCCCTTGGAGCTGATGGTCGGCACATCCGTGTAGGTCATGTTCTGGACCGAGGTCAGTTCGATCACGCCCTTGGCATCGCCGGATTCGATGATCCCGCTGAAATCACCGAGGCTCGAAATCGCGGCGTCCAGTTCACCCGACAGCAGCGCTTCGGCTTCGGCCGAGGAAGCCCCGACATAGGTGATCACGTTGAAATCGACATCCAGGAGCTTTTCAAGCTGATTGGCCGAAAGATACGGACCGGAGCCTTTCGGCGCGACGCCGAGACGGACCTGGCCGGGGTTGGCCTTGGCTTTTTCGATCAGCTCTTCAAAGCTGTTGATGCCCGAATGCTTGGACACGACAATGGCATCTGCCTCGCTGGTGATCCGAGCGATCAGCTCCATGTTTTCCAGGCCGTAGCCAGGCACCATCTGCCCGCGCGGGAGGGTGATGACGCTGTCATATGTCAGCACGCCAACGGTGTGCCCATCGGGGCGCGCGTTTGTCATCTGGATCAGGCCGGTGGCAGTCACCGCGCCGGCGATGTTCTCCACATAGATGGATTTCGGCAGTTCCTGCTCGGCGATATTGCTGATCTTGCGCGAGATTGCATCGGCGCCGCCACCGGCAGGCCACGGAACGATCAGTCGAATGTCACGGGTCGGGTAATCCGCCGCAGCGACCGATGTGCCTAGAATGCAAGCGCCCAGCGCGAGCATGAACTTGCTTTTCAATCCGTCAAGAAACATGGACCTATTCCTCCTCCACAGTATGGGGTCATTCAGTTAAAGCTGGCTGAAGGAGTCAGCCAACCAGACCAGTGCAACCGTGGTTGCACCGGATGATTCGATGTGGTTGTCCGCTTGGGAAGGCAACGCGAGTTCGCACCCGGCCTTGAATTCGCATCCGATCATGCGCTGGCAGAGGCAAGATTTACGCGACGCGCGTTAAGACATTGCGCCACGCAAACCAGGACCGCCTGGCATCGATGCGACCGAAAACTCCCTCCTTTTCACTCCCCAATCGAAGCTCTCTTGGCGATCAGCTTGCACCGCGCGCCCCTGAGAACTCGTGACACCCTACTGGAATAATTTTACAAATCAACACAAATTTGAAGTCAAATTAGTATATTTTCGGCCGAATTTGGGCACAAACCCAACATACCTGTTCACTTTTGTAATACCTCAAGCCCCCCAAAAACCAAATGGCCCGCCAACCGCGAAAATCGCGATTGGCGGGCCTGTAAAGGCACCTTCAGTGCGGCGTTAGCCGTTCAGAAAATCCGTCGGCAGAAGTTCTTCGGGAAGGTTCTGATAGCAGACCGGACGCAGGAAACGACGAATCGACAGCGTCCCAACCGAGGTGGCGCCGAAATTCGTGCTTGCCGGGTACGGCCCGCCATGCACCATCGAGTCGCACACCTCGACCCCGGTGGGGAACCCATTGGCCAGCACGCGGCCTGCCATGCTTTCGAGCACCGGCAGCAACTCTCGGGCCAGGTCGATGTCACCGGCATCCATCTGAAGCGTGGCGGTCAACTGACCTTTGAAAGCCCGGGCAATCTGCTGCATCTGCGCAGCGTCCTTCACCCGAATCACCAGGCCGAGCGGGCCGAACACTTCTTCGCCAAGCTCTTCATCTTCAAGCCAGCTTTCAGCGGATACCTCGAACAGGAACGGCAAGGCCGAGCGTCCTTCGCAGCTGCTCGTCAGCAGCGCGGTGACCCCCTTGCCCTCGCCGACGCGGCGCGCCCCGTCGCGATAGGCGGCGGCCATGCCATCGGTCAGCATGACCTGTGCATCCTGGGCTTTCAAAGCCTCTTGCGCGGCGCTGACAAACGCGTCGGCCTCCGGCCCATCGATCACCACCGCGATTCCGGGATTGGTGCAAAACTGGCCGGCGCCCATCGCCAGGCTGCCTGCCCAGCCGGTGCCGATGTCAGCCCCCCGCGCCGAAACGGCCTGCGGCAATACGAACATCGGGTTCACGCTGCCCAACTCGCCGAAGAAGGGAATCGGCTCGGGCCGCGCCGCGCACAGGTTGAACAGAGCGCGCCCGCCACCCAGGCTGCCGGTAAAGCCGACGGCCTTGATGCGGGGGTCGGTGACCAGCGCCTCGCCCACCGCGCGATTGCCGCCCTGGATAAGGCTGAAGATTCCCGGATCCATTCCCAGCTTTGCCAGCGCGGCGACGATCGCATCGCCGACGATCTCGCCAGTGCCGGGATGTGCACTGTGCCCCTTGACGACGACGGGACAGCCCGCGGCCAAGGCAGCCGCGGTATCGCCACCGGCAACAGAAAAGGCGAGCGGGAAATTGGACGCGCCGAACACCGCAACCGGCCCAACCGGACGCTGCATCATCCGAAGATCCGGGCGGGGCAGAGGCTGGCGGTCCGGCAGGGCCTTGTCGTGGCGCAGATCCAGATAGCTGCCGTCGCGGATGCATTGCGCAAAGAGGCGAAGCTGCCCGGTGGTGCGGCCGCGCTCGCCCTCGAGACGGGCTGCGGGAAGGCCGGTTTCGGCGCTGCCGACCTCGGTGATCGCCGGGCCACGTGCATCGATCTCGTCGGCAATGGTCTCCAGCAGCGTCGCGCGCTGCTCGCGGGTGGTTGCGGCGAGCCCGGCAAAAGCCGCGCTGGCCGCCGCACAGGCCTGGGCGACCAGATCCGGCGAGCCGATGGAGAACTCGAAAGCCGATCCCGTGGCCGGAGACGACTCGAACCGTGCATCCGAACCAATCTGTTCACCTGCAATCAGGTGGTTTCCATGTGGTGTGTAAGTCATATTAACGGCCCGTCTTCTCACGCCATGCGTTGTATTTTTCGATATTGGCCTCGTCCGTTGCCGGATAGAGACCGATGATTGCAGCACCTTCTTCGACCTGCTCGAGCACAAAGTCCTCGAAGGATTCCATCTGGGTGCATTCCTCGGCGATCTCATCGGCCAGATGCGCCGGAATCACCATCACCCCATCGCCATCACCCAGCATCACGTCGCCCGGAAACACCGGCGCGTCGCCGCAGGAAATTGGCACGTTGATATCGATCGCCTCGTGCAGCGTGAGGTTGGTCGGCGCCGACGGATTGGCAAAATATGCCGGCATGTCCAAAGCGCCGATCCCCGCCGCGTCGCGCACGCCGCCATCGGACACCACGCCCGCCACGCCACGCATGGCAAGGCGGCTAACCAGGATCGAACCCGCGGTGGCGGCCCGGCTGTCCTTGCGGGCATCCATCACCAGCACGTGGCCTGCGGGGCAGGTTTCGACCGCCACGCGCTGCTTGTGCCCGCGATCGCGGAAAACCTCGATCGGATTGCGATCTTCGCGCGCCGGGATATAGCGCAGGGTGAAGGCCTGACCGACCATCGTCACCGGCTTGCGCTCGACCGGCACCACGCCCTGCACGAACTGGTTGCGCAGCCCGCGCTTGTACAGCGCGGTTGCCACGGAAGCCGTGGACACCTTTTTAAGTTTTTCGCGCGTTTCGTCGCACAAGATCCAATCGCTCATACTCTCATTCCCAAGGTTCGGCTATTCAAGCCATGGTCTCTTTGGTGTCGCCGGGCGGCGATGACGGCCGACGGGCGCAAGTGCACCTGCCGGTGTGACACGCCGAAGGGCGCTTCTTGGTGGAGAGGCTGCAAGTCGCGATTTACCGTCCAAACCGGCACACGGGCCAACACCTCCTGCCCGCTTCGCTCGACTGCTAGAAAGCAAATAATCCTCCTAGGTCCTCCGCCCAAGTCGCGGCAACCAGTACGAGACCTGTTAATATATGTCAATTTCTTTCGCGAAAATTGGGCATATATTCATAAAATAGGGCCAAAATCAGTTCTACAACATTACATATATTGGGTCTGATCGGCGCTGTCGAATCGCGCCGATTGGCGCTGCCTTCTGTGGCGGCAGCCCGAAACCTGGCTGCAATGCCCGCGCGGCTTGGCGTCACCGCGTCACGCGCCCACCGCTTGGCACCAGCATGGCGGCACCTGACCGCTGTTCACGTCCGGCCGCGGTTCTGGGACAGCTCGGGTGATGAACCGACACTGTCGCGCGGGGTGTCAGCGCCGATAGATGAAACAGCGCCCCTGCACCGCGCCACCGGGCAGCGGCATTTCGGTAAGTGTGTCGAAATACATCCGGTCGCTCGACACCATCATCCCGCCCTCCGCCAGCAGCGGCTCGATCAGGGGCGAGACCTTGCGCGCGAAGATGTCGTTCTTTTGGGCATTGTGGCCACCCAGATCGGCGTGGATCAGGCTGGCCACCGGGCCGAACCGCTGCAGCGTTGCGGGCAGCGTTTCGGTCACGTCGCCCAGAATGACCCGTTCGTCCGGCGGCGTCGATTCCGGATGCGAGGCGATCGCCCGTTCGAAAACATAGATCGGGCGCGCATCGCCGATCCGCTCGCGCAGGTGGTGATAGGTGCGTCCGTTGCCCAGCCCCAGTTCGAAGACCGGCCCATCGATCAACGCGGTCTCGGCAATGGCATGGTCGAGGCAGGCGCGTTGCGAAACCATGCGGTCGATAAACAGGTCGAGGCGGGTCATGCGGCAGGCTCCTTCATCCGGTGGCCTGTCATGCCAAATCCTTCGTACAATGTGTAGCGGATACCCCGGTGATTTCACGTAGTGTTCACAGAACTGTTCATTTGATGTTTGACTACCGGGGCGAGCGCAAGCGAAGGTAGCCCGGCATGGCGGTGCGACTGCTGGGCGCGCGACGCACGAGGCAATTGGACGGACATGGCCCCTTTGTTGACAGTGGACGATCTGAGCATCGGCTTCGGCCGCGATGCGCCGGTCGTTCAGGGAGTCAGCTTTGCGGTCGAGCCGGGACAGACGCTGGCCCTGGTGGGCGAATCCGGCTCGGGCAAGACCGTGACCTGCCGGGCGATCCTGCGCATCCTGCCGCGCGCCGCGCGGATTGCCAGCGGCCGCATCCTGCTGAACAGCACTTCGGGCCCGGTCGAGTTGAACCAGCTGGGCAAACGCGCCATGCGGGCGCTGCGCGGCGACCGCGTGTCGATGATCTTTCAAGAGCCGATGCGCTCGCTCTCGCCGCTGCACCGGATCGGCAACCAGGTCAGCGAGGTGCTGTGGCTGCACCGGCAGATGAGCGCGCAGGTTGCCCGCCGCGAGGTGCTGGAGACCTTTGCCCGCGTCGGCTTTCCCGACCCCGAACGCGCCTATCACGCCTATCCCTGGGAACTGTCCGGCGGAATGCGGCAACGCGCGATGATCGCAATGGCCATCGTCGCCAAGCCCGACCTGCTGATCGCCGATGAACCCACCACCGCGCTGGATGTGACCACGCAGGCGCAGGTGCTGGGCCTGATGAAGGATTTGCAGCGCGACACCGGCATGGCGATGATCCTGGTCACCCACGACCTGGGCGTGGTGGCCAACATGGCCGAGCAGGTGGTGGTGATGCACAAGGGGCGGGTGATGGAGGCCGGCGCCGCCGCGCCGCTGCTGAACGCGCCGGCACATGCCTATACCCGGCAGCTCTTTGATGCGGCGCCGGCGATTCCGGCGCATCCCGTCGCGGTGCCGAAACCGATGCGCGACGATCTGATCCTCAGCATGAACGCGGTGTCGAAAACCTTTCGCATGCGTGCGGGCAACGGCTGGAAGACCGAGGTGCTGGTGCATGCCTGCCGCGGCGTCGACCTGTCGCTGGTGCGGGGCAAAACCCTGGCCATCGTCGGCGAAAGCGGCTCGGGCAAGACCACGGCGGCGCGCATCGCGCTGGGCGCCGAACGCCCCGATCCGGGCGGCGCGGTGCTGTTCCGGGCGCATCCGCATGACGAGCCGATCACCGTGCACGACATGACCCGCGCCCAGCGCACCGCGTTCCAGCGGGCGGCGCAGATGGTGTTCCAGGATCCCTATTCCTCGCTCAGCCCCAGGATGCGCATCCTCGACGCGCTGTGCGAGCCACTAGACATCCACCGGATCGGCACCCGCGCCGAGCGGCGCGACCGCGCCGCCGAGATGCTGCGGCGCGTCGGGTTGACCTCGTCGATGCTGCAACGTTATCCGCACGCGTTTTCCGGCGGTCAGCGGCAGCGCCTGTCGATTGCCCGCGCGCTGATGCTGGACCCGTCGCTCCTGGTCTGTGACGAGCCGACCTCGGCGCTGGATGTGTCGGTGCAGGATCAGATCCTGACCCTGCTGGAAGAGATCCGCGACAGCCTGAAGCTGAGCTATCTGTTCATCTCGCATGACCTTGCCGTGGTCGCGCGGATTGCCGACGAGGTCGCGGTGATGCGGCAGGGGCTGGTGGTGGAACAGGCGCCGCCCGACATTCTGTTTCGCAACCCCAAACACCCTTATACCAAGGCGCTGATCGCGGCGCAGCCGACGCCCGATATCAACCGCCCGATCAACCTGAAACTTGTCGCGCTCGGCGCGGGCAGCCCGGACACCTGGCCGGAAGCCTTCCGGTTCTCGGAGACCGATGCCCCGGCGCTGAACGCTTTGGAACCCCGTCACAAAGTACGCTGCCATGTCTAAACTGCTTTCGCTTTTCACCGCCCTGCTTGTCACCGCCGCCACCGCCCTCGGCGCCGCACCGGTGCTGCAGGACCCCCCGGTCCTGGCCGACGCGGTGGCCCGGGGCGACTTGCCCCCCGTCGCCGAGCGCGCGCCGCAACAGCCGCTGTTTGTCGATCTCGAGGCGCGCGGGCGCAGTTATGGCACGCCGGGCGGCACGCTCAGCACTTTTGTCGCGCGCGACAAGGACATCCGCATGATGGTGGTCTACGGCTATGCCCGGCTGGTCTGCTATGACCAGAATTACGACCTGGTGCCCGACCTGCTGGCCTCGGTCGACAATGACGACAACCGGGTGTTTACCCTGCATCTGCGCCCGGGCCACCGCTGGTCCGACGGCGCGCCCTTCACCTCGGAAGATTTCCGTTATTGGTGGGAGGACGTGGCAAATAACGAGATGCTGAGCCCATCCGGCCCGCCGGATTTCCTGCGCGCGGGCGGGCGGTATCCGACGGTCAGCTTCCCCGATGCGCAGACGGTTGTCTTTGCCTGGGAAGCGCCGAACCCGAATTTCCTGCAGACGCTGGCACAGGCGCGGCCGCCCTTCATCTATCGCCCGGCGCATTTCATGAAGCAGTTTCACGCCAGTTATACCGATCCCGAGCAGCTGGCCGCGGTGGTGGACGACGCCAGGGTCCGCAACTGGGCAGCGCTGCACAACAAGCTGGACAACATGTATGATTTTGACAATCCGGACTTGCCGACGCTGCAGCCCTGGGTGAATGCCAGCGATGGCAAGAAGATCCGCCACAACTTTCAGCGCAACCCCTATTTCCACCGTTTCGACATGCAGGGGATGCAGCTGCCCTATATCGACACGGTAGAGATGGAGGTGGTCAGCGGCGGGCTGGTCGCGGCCAAAGCCAATGCCGGCCAGGCCGACCTGCAGGCGCGCGGGCTGGATTTTCGCGACATCCCGATCCTGCGCAAGGGCGAGGCAAACGGCGGCTATCGCACCCTGCTGTGGGCCAATGGCACCGCCAGCCAGATCGCGATCTATCCCAACCTGAATTACGAAGATCCGGTCTGGCGCGCGCTGCTGCGCGATGTCCGGGTGCGCCGGGCGCTGTCGCTGGGGATCGACCGCGAGACCATCAACCGGGCGCTCTATTTCAAGCTGGCCAAGCCCGGCGCGATGGCGGTGCTGCCGAAAAGCGCGTTTTTCGACGAGGCCAATCGCGCCGCCTGGGCCGCCTTTGATCCCGACCAGGCCAACGCGCTGCTGGACGCGGCCGGCCTGGATTCGCGCGGCAGTGACGGCATCCGCCTGCTGCCCGACGGGCGGCCGATGGAACTGGTTGTCGAAACCGCTGGCGAGCGGCAGGAGGTTGAAAACGCCTTGCAGATCGTCACCGACACCTGGCGCGATATCGGCGTCAAGCTGGTGATGCGCCCGCTGGACCGGGACATCCTGCGCAACCGCATCTTCGCGGGAACGACCATGGCCGCGGTCTGGTATGGCTGGGACAATGGGATTCCCCAGCCCTATACCTCGCCCGACTACCTGGCGCCACGGCACCAGGAATTCTTTGCCTGGCCGAAATGGGGGCAGCATTACCAGACCGGCGGCAAGGCCGGCGAACCCCCTGACATGGAACCGGCCCAACGGCTGATGGAGCTGTCGGCGCAATGGGAAAGTGCCACCACCGATGACGAGCGCAGCGCAATCTGGCGCGAAATGCTGAAGATCCATGCCGACAATGTCTTCGGCATCGGCATTTTGGCCGAGGCACCGCAGCCGGTGGTGGTGTCGAACCGGCTGCGCAATGTTCCGGAACAGGCGATCTGGGCCTGGGATCCCGGCGCGCATTTCGGCATCCACCGGATGGACGAATTCTGGTTCGAGGACGGCAGGTCGAACTGATGGCAATTCTGCGCTATGCGCTCTATCGCCTGGGGACGATGCTGTTGACCCTATTGGTGGTGTCGGCGCTGATCTTCATGATCATCAACCTGCCGCCGGGGGATTACCTGAGCAATCAGATTGCCGAACTGCGCGCCACCGGCCAGACCTCGGGCGTGGCGCGGGCCGAATTCCTGCGCACGGAATACGCGCTGGACCGGCCGTTGTGGCAGCAATACCTGATCTGGGTCGGTTTCATCCCCGGCCCGCAAGGGTTTTTCGGGCTGCTGCAGGGCAATTTCGGCTGGTCTTTCGAATTTGATCGCCCGGTGTCGGAAATCGTTGGCGAAAGCCTGTGGCTGACCGTGCTGGTCAATCTGGCCGCGGTGCTGTTCGTCTATCTGGTGGCGCTGCCGCTGGGCATTCTTGCCGCCGCCAAGTCGCGCACCTGGGTCGATTACATTTCCGCCTTTGTCGGCTATCTGGGGCTGGCTACGCCGAACTTCCTGCTGGCGCTGATCCTGTTCTATTACGGCCACCGCTGGTTCAACCTGCCGATCGGCGGGCTGATGGATCCGGTATATGAAGGCGCGCCGATGAGTTGGGACAAGGTGAAATCGATCCTGATCCACCTGATCGTGCCCACCTTCGTCATCGGCACCTCGGGCGCGGCGGCGATGATGCAGCGGTTGCGCGCCAACCTGCTGGACGAGCTGGGCAAACCCTATGTCGAAACCGCCATCGCCAAGGGGATGAGCCCGCCGCGGATGCTGGCAAAATACCCGCTGCGCATGGCCTTCAACCCGTTTGTCGCCGATATCGGCAACCTGCTGCCCTCGATGGTGTCGGGTTCGGTGCTGGTTTCGGTGGTGCTGGGCCTGCAGACCATCGGGCCAACCCTGCTGACCGCGCTGAAGACGCAAGACCAGTTCCTGGCCGGGTTCGTATTGATGTTCGTGGCGCTGCTGACGCTGATCGGCACGATGATTTCCGATGTGCTGCTGGCCCTGCTTGACCCGCGCATCCGCTATGGGAGCCGCGAGACATGACCCGCCTGCCCGACGGGCGCTATGTCGATGACGCGCCCTATGACCCGCAGATCAGCATTCAGACACTGGAACGCAAGGATCTGGACGCGCCGGCCTGGCTGCTGATCTGGCGCCAGTTCCGCCAGCATCGGCTGGGCCTGATCTCGGGGATTTTCCTGCTGTTGTCCTACCTGATGCTGCCCTTTGCCGGGTTCATCGCCCCCTACCCGCCCAACCTGCGCCATGCCGAGCATCTGTATTCGCCGCCGCAAAGCATCAATCTGTGGCACGAGGGGCAATTTATCGGCCCCTATGTCTATCCGATGACCTCCGAGGCGAACCTGGAAACCTTCCAGTGGGAGTTCAAGCCGGATACCAGCCGCCCGGTGAAGCTGCAGTTTTTCTGCAAGAGCGAGCCCTATTACCTGTCCGGCCTGATCAAAACCGACCGGCACCTGTTCTGCGTCCCAGATGGCGCAACCATCTTTATCTGGGGGTCCGACCGGCTGGGCCGCGACGTGTTCAGCCGCATCCTCTATGGCGCGCAGCTGTCGCTCACCGTGGGGCTGATCGGCATCACCGTGTCCTTCGCGCTGGGCATCTTCTTCGGCTCGGTCGCGGGCTATTTCGGCGGCCCGCTGGACTGGGTGATCAACCGTGCCATCGAGATCCTGCGCTCGCTGCCGGAACTGCCGCTGTGGCTGGCGCTGTCGGCGGCGGTGCCGTCGAACTGGGGACCAGTGGCGGTGTTCTTCATCATTTCGGTGATCCTGGGCATCCTCGACTGGCCGGGGCTGGCCCGGTCAGTGCGGGCAAAGTTCCTGTCGCTGCGCGAAGAGGAATTCGTCCGCGCTGCCGAGATGATGGGCGCCTCGTCGGGGCGGGTGATCCGCCGCCACCTGCTGCCCAATTTCATGTCGCACCTGATCGCCTCGGCAACGCTGTCGATCCCGGCGATGATCCTGGGCGAAACCGCGCTGTCCTTCCTGGGCCTGGGTCTGCGGGCCCCCGCGGTCAGTTGGGGGGTGATGTTGAACGACGCGCAGAACCTGGCCAATGTCGAGATCTACTGGTGGACGGCGATTCCGATGATCCCGATCATCGTGGTGGTTCTGGCCTTCAACTTTCTCGGCGATGGCTTACGGGACTCACTGGACCCCTATCGCAGCTAGGCCGCGCCCCTGCAAACGCGCGTCGTCAACCCAGCCGCAACAATCCCACCCGGGGGCACATAAACTTTTACGAAAGCTGCACAAAAACGCCCTGAATCACGCTTTTCCGTGCTTCGCGACGCCCTTATCGGCGAGATAGACTGACACTGTTTCGTTAATGAGGTGTTCCCATGAGGGTTGTTATGAGTGCCCCCAAGCGTGCAGATTTCCCGCCGACGGTGAACCAGCCCATGCCGACAGTCTGGTGTGACCGGGTGCGCGGCGGCCGGGAAAGCGCGCTGGACAGTGAATCGGCCATTTCCCTGGCCTGCCATTTGAACGACGCCTTCGCCAATGCCACCAGCTGGTCCGGCCTGTTGCACACCCTGGCCAATCGTGGCTTCTTCCTGCGCTTCGAAGGTGTGCGCCTGGCCCTGGTAAATGAACAGACCGGCCTGTCGCTGTGTACCTGCGCGTCGCTCGGCCACAGCTTTTCCAGCTTGGCCCACCGGTTGGGCAAACCCAACGTGATGGCCGATACCGGCCGCCTTATACCCAAGACCACGTTGGGCTGACGCCCGCGCGCCCGGGTGCTGTGACACACATCACAGACCCGGGCCGCATCCTGCACCATGATCCCGGGCAAACCCCCTGGGGCCAAGGAGATCAGAGATGCAACCGATATCCGCCATGCCTGCCGCCGCCCTCCCCGACCGGCCGATGCCCGTGATCTGGACTGCGCGCCAGCGGGGCAGCAAGGAAACCGCGCTGGACAGTGAAACCGCGATCACCCTGGCCTGCCATCTGAGCCTGGTGTTCACCACGGCCCGCGATTGGTACGGGTTGGCAATGGGGCTCGCCGAACGTGGTTTCGGCCTGAAATTCGAAGGGGCGCGGCTGGTGCTGACCAGTGATGCCACCGGGCAATCGCTGTGCACCTGCGGATCCCTTGGGCACAGTTTTGCGTCGCTTCTTGCGCGCTTGGGCAAGCCTGTGGTCCTGGCGGAAACCGGGCAGGTGATCACCCGTCCGGCACGCTAGACCAGATCGGTGCAAGCGGTTAGGGTTGCACAACTCTGGATTGATTCCACCGAGAGAGTGAGCCGTTGACAGACATTCGCGTCTTCGACACCGCCACGGGCGGGCTGGACATCGCCCCCGGCCCCGCGGGATTTCACATCTTTTACGCGCCGGGCCTGAACATCACCCAAGCCTCGACCCTGTATGATCTGGCGCAGGGTGCTCTGGCGCAAGGCGCCACGCGCAACGACATCGAGCAGTCGATTCCCGGCTCGGTCGCCGATACCTACCTTCTTGCCGGTTCGGACTGGTTTGACACGCTGGTGGTTCAGACTGGTGGCACCGTGTCAAATCGCAGTATCGCGTCGCTGCTTTACATGCAGGGCGGCAACCTTGCCGTTTCGATCACCGACCTGGCGCTGCCGGCAACCGATTCCTTCGCAGGCGACACGCAATATCTGGTCAACATCGTCCCGCTGGACGGAAACGACCGCGTTCGCGGCAGCGCAACCTTCTCCGACAGCATCCGCGCCGGGGATGGGGCTGACCGCATTCTCGGGTATGGCGGTGACGATACCTTGCGCGGCGAAGCCGGTGACGACCGGATCAATGGCGGCAGCGGCGCAGATTCGATCTTTGGCGGCAGCGGCGATGACCGGATCGATGGCGGCTCAGGCACCGATGACCTGCTGGGCCAGGCGGGCGACGACCAGATCTTCGGTGGTGCCGGCAAGGACCGCATCGAGGGCGGCAAGGGAGATGACAACCTGAACGGCGCCGCCGGACACGACCGCATCCTGGGCGGTGCTGGTATCGACAGCATCGGCGGCGGCGCGGGCAACGATTCAGTCAATGGGAATGGCGGCGACGACCTGATCGACGGCGGCGATGGCGAGGATATGCTGTCCGGAGGGGGTGGCAACGACACGCTGTATGGCGGCGACAACGCAGATATGATGAGCGGCGGTGCAGGCCGCGATCTGTTGGAGGGCGAGGGCGGCGCCGACGCGATGGCGGGTGGCGCCGGGCAGGACACGCTCAAGGGGGGCGCTGGCGCCGACAGGCTGTTCGGGGGCAATGGCGTCGACAGGCTGTTTGGCGGCGCGGGCGCGGATACGCTCAAAGGCGATTTGGGCAAGGACAGGCTTGTCGGCGGCGCCGGTTCCGACAAGCTGACCGGCGGAAAGGGCAATGACGTGCTTGGCGGCGGCGGCGGAGCCGACAGCTTCTTTTTCGCCCAAGGTGACGGGCAGGACCGGATTTTCGATTTCGACCCGCTGCGCGACGAAATCTGGATCCAACGCCCCGGGCTTGGATTTGACGATCTGGACATCACCGGATCGCTGGGCGACACCATCATCGACTATGGTGGCGACACCATTATCCTGGAAGATGTTCAGACCAGCAGCATCAACGCGGGTCTCTTCACCTTCGGCTGAAGCCCGGCCTCGCCCTTGCCAGCCTCCGGCGCGACAGCACCATTCGGCCCGCCCTAGCGATCATCCCCGCGGCCACCGCCGCCGTTCCCGTTCATATCCTCTTCGTCGATGGTGGCCTGCACCGCACCGGTGATCGCTTCGCGTTGCTGTGGTGACAGATCCTCGGTCCGGCTGTCGGCCAGCCGCACCGTCACCTCGCGATGGGCAAAGCGGATGCCCTCGCGCGCGAACAGCTCCCGGATCTCTTCATACACCTTCTTGCGCACCAGCCATTGATCGCCCGGCTTGGTCATGAATTTGACCCGGATGATCATGGCGCTGTCCTGCATCTCGATCACGCCCTGCGATTTCAGCGGTTGCAGGAAATTCTCGCCGATCACCGGGTCTTCCAGCAATTGCTGCCCCAGCTTCTTGATCAGCTTGCGCACCTTCTCCACATCGGTGTCATAGGTCACCCGCAGCGGCAGCTTCATCATCACCCAGTCGCGGGAATAGTTGGTCAGCACCTTGATCTCGCCGAACGGGATGGTGTTCAGCGCGCCCAGATGATGGCGCAGCTGGAACGAGCGGACCGAGATTTTTTCCACGGTGCCCTTCACCTCGCCGATGTCGATATATTCGCCCTTGCGGAACGCGTCGTCGATCAGGAAGAAGGCGCCGGAAAAGATGTCGCGCACCAGCGTCTGCGCGCCAAAGCCCACCGCCAGGCCGACAACCCCGGCCCCGGCAAAAAGCGGGCTGACATTGATACCCAGTTCCAGCAGCACGATCAGCACGATCGAGACCACGACCACCGCCAGGATGGCGCCGCGGAACAGCGGCAGCAATGTGCCCAGGCGGCTGACGCTGGCGCCGCCGCCCTCGTCGCCAGGCTCGCCCACCGCCTCAGCCGGTCCGCCCTCTTCGGCGATGCGGCTGTCGATCCAGATGCGGAAGAAATTATAGACGATATAGCCGATGAAGATGATGGTCACGACATCGAGGCCGCGGCCGATGAAGGATTCACTCATCACGGTATTGCCCGGATCCCAGATCCGCAGCAGCGCATAGCTGCCGGCGACGAAGGCCAGGATGCCGGCAACCCGCCGCGCCAGCTGTTCATAGGTGGTGATCGCCGGCCGCTCGGGCATCGGTTCGCGCTGATCTTCTTCGGCGTCGCGCGCCTCCATATCGGCGTTCATCCGGTTGCGCGCGATCGAGCGGTCGAAATAGCGCTCGATCAGGTAGTTGATCCCGCCATAGACGATGATGATCGACATCATCACCCCATAGGCGCCGGCGATCATCGGGATCGATTGCGACTGTTCCAGCACCAGGTCGAAGGCCAGTTCGAACCAGCCGAAAATCACATAGCCGATGATCAGCGGCGCCCAGGCCACGGCGACCGCGCGCACCACCCAGGGCAGCTGTTCGCGCGGCTGGCCATTGCAGATCGCCAAGGTGATCGCACGACGGTTGAACAGAACCATCAGGACGTTCAGCACCGCGGCAAACAGCGTGATGGCACCGTAGAGGATGGCATAGACGTTGTAATTCAGCCCGAAATCGTGAATCCAGGTGCTGAAGACGATGGCGATCACGTCGATAGTGGCCAGCGTCGATGCCCAATAATACAGCTTTTTCGCATCCCGGTCCGAGAAATGCGGGATCCGGTACTGGCTGAGAAAGGGCGACAGGATCATCCGCCACATGTCGGACACGGTGCGCGACAGGAAAAAGGCGACATAGATCGCCGTGAAGGTGAATTGCATCGAGATGTCGTCGGTGCTGCCCAATATGATCAGGCTCATCGCATAGGCGACGATCATCGCGACAATGGTGACGCTGATCCCCATGAGGAAGCGGAACACCAGGAACGGCATCTTTTCGCGATAGCCCTGCGGCGCTTCCAGGATGCGTCCGACGACGAAACCGCGCAGGAACCGCTTGGCATAGAGTTGCACCGTCAGGAGCATCGCGGCCAGCAGCAGAACCAGCGTCCAGACCAGCGCCTCGACATAGGTCATGATGCGACCATCGGGGCTGGTCGCGCGCAGGATATAGCGCACCTCGTTCAGCGAAACCGGCAGCGCCTCCAGCCGATTTGACAGGGTTTCACGGAACTTCTGCACCTGGGTCTGCGCCTTCAACAGTTCAGACGCGTCCTCCATGCCGGGGTCGGCCAGCACTTCGGCCGGCGCCGGCGGTTCCTCGGGGCGGCCGGAGCGGATCAGATTGCCCTCGGAATCGATCACGATCACGCTGACCCCGCGCTCGGCCGCGTCACGGATGGCCTGGGACAGTTCGTCGGTTCGAGAAGTGGCCGGCTCGTCCTGGGCAAAGGCGGCGGCCGACAGGCAGAGGAAGGCCAGCACAAAGAAAAATGCCCGCAGTATCGCGCCCTGTCTCATTGCCACCCCGCCCGTGCCGTTCCGATGCGATAAAAAGCTATAGGAGCGGATTTGACGGCGCAATCGGCAAGCGCGACACGGCACCGGGTGCTGAGGCCCCCGGAAACCGATTTTCGGTTTTCAAATCCCGCCAATTTCGATAGTCGGGGCGCAAGACATCCCCGCCGTTCGGCCGGGTCTCGGATATGGGACTCGGCGGCCCGGAGGAAACGCAAAGCCATATTGCATGCCGGCTGACCGGCACGGAACGGGCAAAGGGCAAGATATGGCGGCACAGCCGGACAATGTGCAGAAGGCCCGCCGGGGTAGCGGGGTTCCGGCATGAGGGGGGGTGAGTCCGACAAGGACGTCGACGTTCAGCCGGTGCGAGGCCCCCGTGTCATGCTGTACAGCCATGACACCTTCGGGCTGGGCCACCTCCGGCGCTCGCGGGCCCTGGCGCAGGCGATCACCGCCGCCGACCCGGCCGCTTCGGCGCTGATCCTGACCGGATCGCCGGTGGCCGGGCGGTTCGATTTTCCCGCGCGGGTCGACCATGTGCGCCTGCCCGGTGTCACCAAGCGGCATGACGGCTCGTATATCTCGCAGACGCTGGGCATGGATATCGAGGAAACCGCCGAGCTGCGCGCCGGGCTGATCCGCTCGACCGCACGGCAATACGACCCCGATATCCTGATCGTCGACAAGGAGCCCACCGGGTTCCGGGGCGAATTGCTGCCGACGCTGGAGATGCTGCGCGCGGCGGGCCGGGCCAAGCTGGTGCTGGGCCTGCGCGACGTGCTGGACGAACCCGAGGTTCTGGCCGCCGAATGGGCGCGCAAGCAGGCGGTCGAGGCGACCGAGACCTATTACGACGAAATCTGGATCTACGGCCTACAATCGGTCTACGACCCGATTGCGGGCCTGCCGCTGTCTGACGCGCTGCGGGCGCGGATGCATTGGACCGGCTATCTGCGCCGGTCGCTGTCCTTGCCGGCCGAGACGCCCGAACAGCCCTATATCCTGGTCACGCCGGGCGGCGGCGGCGATGGCGAGGCGATGGTAAATCTGGTGCTGTCGGCCTACGAGGCCGACCCGACCCTGTCGCCCCGCGCCATCCTGGTTTACGGCCCGTTCCTGTCCGGCGAGATCCGCGCCGATTTCGAAGAACGTGTCGCGGCGCTGAAGGGGCGGGTGACGGCGGTCGGCTTTGAATCGCGGATCGAGGCGCTTTATGCGGGCGCGCTGGGGGTGATCTGCATGGGCGGCTACAACACCTTTTGCGAGGTGCTGTCCTTTGACAAGCGGGCGGTGATCGTGCCGCGCACCACCCCGCGGCTGGAACAACATATCCGCGCCAGCCGCGCGGAAGAACTGGGGCTGGTCAAGATGCTGGACGAATTCCGCGACGGGCTGACGCCGCAGGCGATGATCGAGGCCATCCGCAACCTGCCGTTCCAGACCGAGCCCAGCAAGGCGACCGTCGGCAACCTGATGGGCGGGCTGGACTACGTGACCAGCCGCGTCGCCACGCTGCTGTCAGGACGGGTCGGACAGGCGGCGGAATGAGCGCAGGCGAGATTTTTGGACGTACCATTCAGCTTTTTCTGGTCGATGGCAAACCCACCGGCCTGCGCAAGGCCACTATCCACGGCTGGACGGGCATGGTTCTTGTATCTAGCCAGTCGACCTTCGCGAGCCTTACCAACCGAGAAGAGGTGGATCGTACGGGCGTTTATGTCCTCAACGGTCCTGATCCCAATGAACAAGGTGTTTCGCGCGTTTATATCGGCTCGGCCAATTCCGTACGGGATCGGATCAAGCAAAGTGCTGAGAAACGCGAATTCTGGGAGACAGCCATCGCAGTAACAACCAGCGATGATGATTTGTCCAAGGGACATGCGGAATATCTTGAGGCGCGACTCATCGAGTTAACCGCCAACGCCGGCCGGGTGAAGCTCGATAACGGTACCCAGCCCGACACAAGCCGTCGAAGGTTACCCGAAGCCGACATTGCCAATATGGAGCAATTCCTCGCAAATCTTCGAATAATCCTGCCCGTAATAGGACTGGATATGCTCAAACCGCAGCCCCGCGCGGTTACACTATCCACCACTCCAGTCGAGGAACGCACCACCGGCGTGGTCCAGTTTGAAATCCGACACAAAAGCGGGGTGCAGGCTACGGCGGTCGAGGAAGATGGCGAATTCATCGTTCTTGAAGGCTCCGAAGCGCTAACCGGGACAGGCTATGTACAGCAAAGTTATGGTGGACTGAAAGAAAAGCTGATCGCTGATGAAGTGCTGATCACTTCTGACGCGCACCGGCTGCGATTTGCCAGACCTTGGCCATTTAACAGTCCTTCGGCGGCAGCGGCGGTCATATTGGACCGAAACAGTAATGGGCGGTTAGAGTGGAAGGTCAAAAGCTCGAAGCAGTCATACAACGACTGGCAGCAGACTCAGGCAACGCGTCAAGGGACCGTTAAATAATGACCGGGAAGGCAGCACCGCTTGTGGTGGTGGTGAAGGGCTGGCCGCGCCTGTCGGAAACCTTCATCGCGCAGGAACTGGTGGCGCTGGAACAGGCCGGGCATGACCTGGCGCTGTGGTCGCTGCGCTTTCCCACCGATACGCGGCGGCATCCGCTGCATGACCGGCTGAAGGCACCGGTGCGCTATCTGCCGGAATACCTGCACCAGGAACCCGCCCGCGTCTGGCGCGGCTGGCGCGCCGCGCGCCGCCTGCCCGGCTTTGGCGCCGCCTATCGGATCTGGCGCGCCGATTACCGGCGCGGCCGCAGCCGCAACCGCGCCCGCCGCTTTGGCCAGGCCTGCGTGCTGGCGACGGAACTGCCGGCTGCGACGCCGGCGCTTTATGCCCATTTCCTGCACACACCGTCATCGGTCGCCCGCTATGCGGCGGTGATGCGCGGGCTGCCCTGGGCCTTTTCGGCCCATGCCAAGGACATCTGGACCACGCCTGACTGGGAGTTGCGCGAGAAGCTGTCGGCCGAGCCCGCCGGGGCCAGTTTCGGCGCCACCTGCACCGCCTTCGGTGCCGCGCATCTGCGCGATCTGGCCGAGGATCCGGCGCGGGTGAGCCTGATCTATCACGGGCTGGACCTGTCGCGCTTTCCGGCCCCGCCGGACCGGCCGGCACGCCTGCCCGGGGCGCCGCTGCATCTGTTGTCGGTGGGCCGGCTGGTGGAGAAGAAGGGCTTTGACCGGCTGATCGCGGCGCTGAGCCTGCTGCCCCGCGAACTCGACTGGCGTTGGACCCATATTGGCGGCGGCGAACTGAAGGCGGCGCTGGCCGAGGCCGCGCGCGCGGCGGGTATCGCCGCGCGGATCGACTGGCGCGGCGCCTGCGACCAGCCGCAGGTGATCGCGGCGATGCGTGCCGCCGACCTGTTCGTGCTGCCCAGCCGGATTGCCGCCGATGGCGACCGCGACGGCTTGCCCAATGTGCTGATGGAGGCGGCCTCGCAAAAGCTGCCGATCCTGTCGACGCCAGTCTCGGCGATCCCGGAATTCATCGAAACCGGCACGCATGGCCTGCTGGTGCCCGACCGGCCCGAGGACCTGGCCGCCGCCATCGCCGACCTGGCCGCCGATCCGCCGCGCATGGCGCGCATGGCCGACGCCGCCTATTACCGGCTGGTGCACGAGTTCGACATGGATCCCGGCATTGCCCGGCTGTCCGCACGGCTGCACGCGCTGTGCGGGACCGGCCGATGACACGCGCCGCCTTCTATGCGCCGATGAAGCCGCCCGACCATCCGGTGCCCTCGGGTGACCGCGAGATGGCGCGCGCGCTGATC